>VBKO01000242.1 GCA_005888115.1 Deltaproteobacteria bacterium | reverse complement strand
TGAGCAGGATCGTGCACGAGCGGCGGAGGACCGGCAGGTCCAAGGCCTCGGCCTCCGCGCGGCCCACCTTCAGGTAGTCGACGCGCTTCAGCGCCGCGAGCAGGTCCGGCGCGGGCGAGCGGTGCAGCATGCGCCCGGCCGCATCGAACGCGCGCACGAATCCCTGCGCGTCGGCGAGCAGCACCTGGGAGAGCTCGCGCAGCCGCAGCAGGGTGGCGGCCGGCACCTCGGCCGCCACCGCGACAGCCATCCCCACCACGCACGTCTCGAGCAAGTCCTCGGGCGACAGCGGCGGAGCGGCCGCGCGGAGCGTCGCTACGCGCTCGCCCGTCCGGTAGTCGTCCAGGAAGCTGGTCGTGCGCGCGCCGCGGATCACCCGGGCGGGTGGAAGCCGGTCGGCATAGCGGAAATCGTCGCCGACGTTGGCGACCACGGCGAAATCGACGCCGGCGGCGCGCAGGACCGCGGAGACGTACGCGGCGGATCCACCCGGCTCGTTGCGCTCGGTGTCGCCGAGAAGCGTGTCGTGCGCGTAGTTGCCGGCAACGACGACCTCGCGACGCATGCGGCACAGCGTTGACCAGGCGACGTCCGCCGTGCAAGCTGCCGCGCTCGCTGCTCGCAAGCTCTTGCGCTTGCAGGGACCCCTCCCCAGGTTGCATCCAGGCGCTCTCCGCGCGGGGGAACCATTCCGCGCCGAATCAGGCCGGGGGAGGCGGGCATGCGCAACGCACTACGTCGCGTGGCGTTCGTCGGGGATCTCGAGCTGTCGGTGACCGAAGCCCTGCGCGCCCTGGGCTGCCGGGTAGAGCGGATCGACGGAACCTCCGTCGTCGCCGTGGCCCGCGACCTCATGTGCATCCGGCCGGCCGTGGTGCATGCGCGCTCCGCCCATCTCAAGGTCGGGCTGGTGGCGCGCCTGCTCAACGTTCCCTTGGTGGTGCAGGCCGGCAGGGGTGATGTGAACGCGATCACCGCGCGCGCGGCGCGCGTCGCCGAGCGGACGCTCTGCGCGACCGTCTCGCTGCGCGAGGCGCTGGTGGAGCAAGGCGCGCCGCCCTCGACCACCAGCGTGATGCGCGGTCTGCTCGACGAGAAGACCGATCTGTCGGGCGGGGGCATCTTCCCGCCGATGCTGGACACCCGCATGCGCTGGGTGGTCAGCGCCGCGCCCTGCGACGGGCCCGACCGCGGGCACGCCGACCTGTTGCTCGCGTTCCTCTCGCTGGCGCGGACGCGCCCGCGGCTCCAATTGCTCATCGCGGGTTCTGGCGCGACGGCGCGTGCCCTCCTGGCCCAGGCCGATCAGGCGGGGATGCGGAGCCGCGTGGTGATCCACCCGCTCTCGCTCGACCAGCTCGCCGGCGTGTTCACCCGGGCGGCCGCGGTGGTGGCGCCCAGCCGGACGGCGAATCACCCCGATCCGATTCCGGAGGCGCTGGCCTTGGGCGCGCCGGTAGTTGCCACCGCCGTCGGGCAGCACACGGGATGGATCCGCGAGGGCCGCACGGGCTTCCTCGTCCCGCCCCGGGCGCCCGCGGCGCTCGCCACCCGCCTCGCGCAGGTGGTCGACGATCCCGAGCTGGCCAGGCGCGTGGGCGCCGCGGCGCGGAAGGCGGCGACGGAGCTGACGAACCCGCAGCTGCTCGCGCTCGAGCTGACCCGCTGCTGGGCCGCGGTCTCCCGTCCGGCGCCGACGCCGTTCACGGGCCTGTACCTGCCGGAGCCTCCGCGCGCGCTGCGTGTCTGAAGCCAAGCGCAGGCTTGCCTTTCCGGCGCCGGCTGCCGTCTTGCCGGGCGGACGGGCGCTGCACAGCTTCCTGGGCATTCCGGTTCCCACCATGGCTGCGACGCCCAAACTGCTCCTCGTCGGGGACTTCCCGGACATCGGCAAGGGTCAGCTTCCCGCGGACGGCGTCATTCCGGCGGGAGGGTACGCGGGCTTCGCCGCGCGCCTGGTGTCGCACGCGCTCCGCGGATATCGCATCCACGTCCACACCAGCGGGGCAAATCCGAAGTCCTGGGCGCTGGCCACGCTCTGCGCCGCCGCGGGCCGCCTCGCTCGCGTGCCCGCGATGATCACCTTCCACTCGGGGCTGGGCCCGGGGTGGCTGGCGGCGGATCCAGTGCGCGCGCGCATCGCCTGCGCGATCGGCAACGCGTTCGGCACCATCATCGCGGTGAGCGAGGAGATCCGGGACGCGCTGATGAGCTGCGGCGTCTCGCGCGAGCGGATCGAGGTGCTTCCCGCGTTCTCGCGCTCCTACCTCGAGCCCGGTGCGCCTCCGGCAGGCTTGCGCGATCTGCGCGCGCAGGCCGCGCCGCTCTACTGCGCGATGCTGGCGCCCGGGCCCGTGTACGGCGCCCAGGTGCTGCTGCGCGCCTTCGCCGAGGTGCACGCGCGCAACCCGCGCGCCCGGCTCGCGCTCTACGGACCCGGCACGCTGGAGCTGGACCTGGCTCGCTCCGCGGGCGAGGCGGCGGGAGCAGTGCGCCCGTTCGGCGAATTGCACCGGGCCGTGGCGCTCGCGCTCATCGGCGGCAGCGACGTGTTCGTGCGGCCCACGCTAGCCGACGGCGATTCGGTTTCCCTGCGCGAGGCAGTCGTGCTCGGCCGGGTGGTGGTCGCCACGGCGGTGGGCACGCGGCCCGCGGAGGCGCGCCTGGTCCCGCCGGGAGATTCGCGCGCGCTCGCCGACGCGCTGAGCGAGGCGGCCGAGGCGCGGCCCGTGCTCCGGCTGGCGCGCGAGAGCGATCCCGGCGCGGACTGCATCGATCGCCTGCTGGCGCTGTACGGATTCGACTCCGGCGAGGAGCCGGCGCCGGCTCCCCGGCCCCACCGCTCGCGCCCGTCCGTGGAGGGGTCCGCATGTGCGGCATCAGCGGCTTCCTGAACCGCGACCCCGCGCAGCCCGCCGACCGCGATCTGGTCGTGCGCATGACCGAAGTGATCGCCCACCGGGGTCCCGACGGGAGTGGCCTCCACGTGGACGGCCCGGTGGCGCTCGGCCACCGGCGGCTCTCGATCATCGACCTCTCGACCGCCGGCGCGCAGCCGATGACCAACGAGGACGGCACCGTCTGGATCACTTTCAACGGCGAGATCTACAACTTCCTCGATCTACGCGCGGAGCTCGAGGCCCGCGGCCACGCCTTCCGCAGCCACTGCGACACCGAGGTGCTGGTCCACGGCTACGAGGAGTGGGGCGAGGCGTTGCCGGAGCGGCTCTGCGGCATGTTCGCGTTCGCCATCTGGGATGCGCGCAGGCGGCGGCTGTTCCTCGCGCGCGACCGGCTGGGCAAGAAGCCGCTCTACTACCACCTCGGGGACTGACGGCGTTCGCGCGGATCCACAAGCTGCCGCCCGCCTCTTGCGCGACGTACGAGAACGGCAAGCTGAGCGTGCGCCGCTACTGGCGGACCGTGTTCCCGCCCGAGCCCGACCTGCGCTCCGACGACGAGCTGGCCGCGGACTTCTGGGAGCGCCTGCGGCACGCCGTGAAGATCCGCTTGATGTCCGACGTGCCGCTCGGCGTCTTCCTCTCCGGCGGCCTCGATTCCTCGTCCATCGCCGCCCACATGGTCGACCTGCGGCGCGAGAGCGGCGGCGAGCGCGTGAAGAGCTTCTCGGTCGGGTACCTCGCCGAGGACGGGTCCTCCGAGCTGGACCAGGCCCGCCGTGTCGCCCGTGCCCTGGACACCGACCACAGCGAAGTGGTGGTGACGGCGAAGGACTTCGCCGCCTTCCTGCCGGGACTCGTCTGGCACCTCGACGAGCCGGTGGCGGACGCGGCCTGCGTCCCGCTCTACTACCTGTCGAAGCGCACTCGCGAAGAAGTGGTCGTGGTGCTCTCCGGCGAGGGCGCCGACGAGGTGCTCGCCGGATATCCCATCTACCGCACCATGCTCTATCTCGAGCGCGTCCGGCAGGCGGCCGCCGGCGCGGTCGATCGCACCGCCCCGCTGGCGGCGCGCGCCGTGAAGAACCCGAAGGTGCGCAAGTACCTCTACTGGGCGACGCTGCCGCTCGAGGAGCGTTACCGCGGCGTCTCCTGCGCCTTCGTCGACGAGGAGAAGTCCATCCTGCGCGGCGAGCGAGGCGGGATCGTCCCGCCCCGCAAGATCAGCGCGAAGCTGGTCGACCGGCTGGCGATGCATTGGGCGGAGACCGAGGGGCTGCCGCCGCTGGAGCGCATGCTCGAGCTCGATCGGCGCGTGTGGCTCCCCGACGACCTCCTGGTCAAGGCCGACAAGATGACCATGGCCACCTCGCTCGAGCTGCGGGTGCCCTTCCTGGACCACCAGCTGATCGAGTGGTGCGCCGGGCTGCCCGAGCGGAGCAAGCTGCGCGGCCGGCTGGGCAAGTGGCTCCTGCGCCACGCCGCGCACGAGCGGCTCCCGCCCGAGTGCACCGCTCCGGGGAAGCGCGGGTTCACCGTGCCGGTGTCGGGTTGGTTCCGCAAGCAGCTGCACGAGCCGCTGCGCGAGGCGCTGCTCGCCAAGGACGCCTTCTGCCGGCAGCGCTTCGGCGAGAAGCCGCTGCACCGGCTTCTCGAGGACCACAAGCACGGCGTCAGCGACCGCAAGGAAGAGCTGTACGCGCTGTGGGTCCTCGAGCTGTGGCTGAGGCAGCACCAGGTGGGGTGGAGCGCCCGCGCGCCCGAACGGCGCGCGCCCGAAGTGAACGCGAGGAGGAACGTGTCGATGGGCGGAAAGCTTCAGGGGCGGGACATCGTCTGCTTCTCCAACGACTGGGACGGCGATCCGCTGTCCAAGATGCACGCGATGAAGATCCTGGCGCGCGAGAACCGCGTCTTGTGGGTGAACAGCATCGGCAACCGCAGGCCGACCGCCTCCGCGCGCGACGTGAAGCGCATGGCGAAGAAGGTGCGCGGCGCCATCGAGGGCATCCGGGAGCGGTACCCGAACATCTTCGTCCTCACGCCGCTGGCGATTCCCTTCTACGGGTCGGAGCTCGTGCGTGCCGCGAACGGCGCGCTGCTCCGCGCGCAGGTGAAGCACGCGATGGAGAAGCTCGCGTTCAAGGACCCCATCAGCTGGTCCTTCCTGCCCTCGTCCGCTCCGGTCTCGGGGACGATCGGGGAAGAGCTCGTCGTCTACCACTGCGTCGACGAGTTCAGCGCCTTCTCCGACGCGCCCGCGCAGCAGATCCGCGAGCTGGAGCGCCGGCTCCTCGCCAAGGCCGACGTGGTGATCTGCTCGGCCGAGAAGCTGCGCAAGGACAAGGAGCGGGTGAACCCGAACGCGTACCTGGTCCAGCACGGCGTGGATCTGGAGCACTTCGCCAAGGCGTTCGATCCCAAGACCACCGTGCCGGACGAGGTGAAGAGCCTGCCCGGCCCGGTGATCGGCTTCTGGGGCCTCATCGCCGACTGGGTCGACCTGCGGCTCGTCCGCCATGTCGCGGACGCGTTCAGCGGCGGGTCGGTGGTGCTGCTCGGGTCGAGCACCACGGACATGTCGGCGCTGGACGGGGCGCGCAACGTGTACTTCCTCGGGCGCAAGCCGTACGCCGACCTGCCGCGGTACGCGAAGGCGTTCGACGTGGCGCTGATGCCGTTCAAGGTGAACGAGCTGACGCTGGCCTCGAACCCGCTCAAGGTGCGCGAGTACCTGGCCGCCGGCCTGCCGGTGGTGTCGACCGCGATCCCCGAAGTGGAGCGGCTGGGCCTGTGCCGCATCGGCACGGACGCGGACTCGGTGGTGCGGGAGATCGCCGCCGCCATCGCCGCCGGGCCCGGCCCCAGCGAAGTGCGGGCGGCCCAGGTCCGCAGCGAAGGGTGGGAGGCGCGCGTCCTGGAGATGCAGGAGATCGTGGCGGCCGCCCTGGCGGCCCGGAAGAAGGCGGCGTGAGCGGGATCGACCTCGGCTACTACGCGTATCTGGCGAGCGCGGTGCCGACGCGCGAGCTGGCCCGCGCGGTCGCGGCGCGGGCGAGGCGGGCGCTGCGCGGCGGCATCCGCCAGGTACTGGGACCGGTGGCGAGCCATCCGGCGCTCCGGCCGCCGTTCTTCATGCAGGTGCCGGCGGAGCAGCGCAGGCGGCACGAGCTGCGCGGCAAGCGGCCTTCGATCCTCGATCCGTCGATGCGCGAGGTGACCGCCCGCATGCTGCGCGAGCGGTTCCCCGAAGCCTGCAAGTTCGTGCTGCACGAGGCGGAGGCCTGCCGGCGCGGCGAGGTGCCGATCTTCGGGAAGTGGAAGGACTGCCGCAAGCACGCGCTGCACACCGTCGGGGCGGACGCCATTCCCCTCGACTACAGCCTGGACCCCATCGGCCACGGCGTCCGCTACGACCCGCGTATCCCGGGGATGCGCATCGATCATTTCGTCGACGGCGCCGACGTGAAGGCCGCCTGGGAGATCGGACGCCTGCAGCAGCTCTGGCGCTTCGGGCAGGCCCGCTGGCTCTCGGGCACCGCCACCGAGCGCTCCACCTGGGCACGCGCGTACATGGCCACCGTCCGCCAGTTCCGCGCCGACTGCCCCGTCGGCATGGGCGTGCAGTGGTCGTGCGCGATGGAGGTCTCCTCCCGCGCGTTCCACGCCGCGCTCGCCTTCGTGTACGTGCAAGACGACCCGGCGGTGGACACCGCCTTCGTCGCGGAGCTGGCCGAGATGCTCGACGAGCACTGCGCCTTCGTCGAGGAGCACATCGAGGACACCGGCGCGGTGCGCACCAACCACTACGCGGCGGATCTCGTCGGCCTGGTGGTGGTGGGCTCGCTGTTCCCGGAGCTGCCTCGCGCGCGGGTGTGGCGCGACGTCTTCGGCCGCAAGCTGTGGGAGGAGATCCCCCGGCAGGTGCGCGCCGACGGAACGCACTTCGAGTCCTCGACCGGCTACCAGCGCCTGACGGCCGAGCTGTTCCTGGGCGCCGTGCTGGCGGCCCGCGCGGGCGGGACGCCCGCCCCGCGCGAGGTGGAGCTGGCGGTGGCAGGGCTGTTCCGCAGCATCGGGCACCTGCTCAAGCCGAGCGGGCGGATCCCGCAGATCGGCGATCTGGACTCGTGCCGCGGCCTGCCACTGATGCCGCGGGCCGCGCTCGACTGCGGGTATCTCCCGGCGCTCGGCGCCGCAGCGCTGGTCGACCCGACGCTGAAGCTGCCCGATGCGCCGTGCCCGGTCGAAGTGGCGTGGCTCCTCGGCGCGCCCGGCGTGGAGCGCTTCGACCTCTTGCCGGCCCGCGGTCACGCGGGCAGCTCGCTGCTGCGCGACGCGAACGTGGCCGTGCTCCGCCGCGGCGCCGGCTATCTGTGCCTGACCGCGGGACCGAACGGGCAGGGGGGTTGCGGCGGGCACGCGCACAACGACAAGAACTCGGTCGAGCTGTCCTTCGGCGGCGTGGACCTGGTGCTGGACCGCGGCACGTTCGTGTACGCCCGCGAGCCTCGCGACCGGGATCTCCGGCGCGGGACCGCGGGGCACAGCACGGTGCAGGTCGACGGGGCCGAGCAGAACCGCATCATCCCGGGGCGCCTCTTCGCGCTGCCCGATACTTCGCGCGCCCGGATCCGCTGGATGGACCGCCCCAACGGGCACGAGATGGCGAGCGGCGAGCACCTGGGATACCAGCGGCTGCCGCGCGGCGTCGTGCATCGCCGTCTGGCGGCGCTCGGCGAGGAGTTCGCCGCGTTCCAGGACGAGCTGTTCGGGGACGGCGCACATCTTCTGGCAGCGCGCTGGTTCATCCCGCACACCGACGTTTCCCGACGCGCCGCCGTGCCCGAGGAGTTGCGCCGCATCAACGCCCAGGCCCCGGCCGGGTTCGCCCCGGAAGGGTTCGACGCCGTGCGCTGCGTCGAGGTGAGGGTGGATGGGAAACCGTTTGCCCTGTTCGCGTTCGCCGCCTCGTTGCCCTTCGAACTCTCGGTGGACGAAACGGACGTCTCGCCCGGCTACGCGGAGCGCCTCGCGGCGCGCCTCGTCACGCTGCGGTGCGAAGGCCACGTGCCCGCGCGGATCTGGACCTGCGTTCTCGTGCTTCCGCGCGAGTGAGTGCCTAGCTTCCGGCATCCAGATGGACCGGGCGCTCGCCTGGTCTACAAACGCCAGCCCGGAACGGGCACACGAGGGGGTTTGTGGCAATGCTCCAGGTCAAGGAGCCGACGCTGCTCGACAAGATCGAGGCGCGTCAGGCGGTGGTGGGAATCTGCGGGCTCGGATACGTCGGTCTTCCGCTCGCGCTCACGTTCGGGGAGAAGGGCTTCCCGGTCATCGGGTTCGACATCGACGCGCGCAAGATCTCCGCGCTCGAAAAGGGCGAGAGCTACATCCGCCACATCGATGCGGGCCGGATCC
>VBKO01000241.1 GCA_005888115.1 Deltaproteobacteria bacterium | reverse complement strand
TGATCAACTTCCTCGTCCTTATGACGCTGCTGTTCGGCGGCCTGGCGAAGACGGCCTCGCTCCCGCCGCGCCTCGCCTGGGGCGTCGCGATCGGCTGCGCCGTGGCCGCCATGACGCTCGCGATCGTGCGCTACGTCCGCAGTCGCGGCGCTGGCGGCCGCTAATCAGCGATTACTTGCGCTCCCGGTGGCCATCCGCCCACGCACAACTGGTCACCGGCGCGCACCGTCTTCTCGAGCACCTGATGCTGCACTCAACGCCCGAGGACAATCGAAGTGCGTCTCGTTTTGCTTTTCGGGGGCGTGCTGGCTCGAAGCGTGTGCGCCCTGCCTCCCTGAAAAGCAAACGAAGACCCAGGTCGTGCCGTCCTCGGAGCGGGAGCGGTCACCGCTATTCGCGATTTCGTACGCATTGCCTGTGCTCGCTAAGACTCGGCCGGGTCATGACATACGAGCGCTAGCCTGAGGTCCCTTCGTCCACCATCGGTGACGCGTAAGGCCCTACTTGTTGTTCCAATTTTTGGCGTCCAATTCGGGCTTTTCTGGCGCGCGGTCCGTTTTTGCGACGAGTGTGGCAAAACGGTAGGAGGTCGGTCATTTTCGCGGCCGCGCTTCTGCAGCGCCTGCGGGGCGCCGCTCGACAAGTCCTCTGGACGGGTAAACCGGAAATGATGCGCGCGTCTGCGCACCGCTGCTCCCTCTGAGCGCACCGTTCCTTCTACCGTCGCCTGCCAGCCTTGGTCCCAGAGTTCCACATGCCGATCTGCCCTCCCGGTGCGGCTATCGCTAGCTCGCAAGCCGCCCGGGTAAGGGCGGGGTTCACTCCAGCTCGAAGCCGATCGGCTTCTCCGGACCGAACCAGAAGCGCACCGCCTGCTTGTCCACTTCGTAGATCCGCTTCGCTGCCTCGCCGGGCACCACCGCGTGCTCGGGGTTTCCCGGATCCTCCACCACCGCCGCGGCGCCGCTCTCCAGGAGCTTCGCCGTCTCCGGCGAGAGGGCCAGCCGGCCGACCTTCCCGCTCCGTTTGACGAAGTGGAAGTTCACCTCGCCCGGCGGCTCGCGCACGCGGTTCGCCTCGACCAGCTGCCGGAGCCGCAGGGCGCGCTCGGACTGCTGCCGCGCCTCGGCCCTCTTCGCCGCTTCCTTGCGGCGCTCCTCGGCCAGCTCGGCTTCCCTGAGCGCGAACGCCTCCCGGCGCTGCCGCTCCTCCTCGGATACGGACTGCTGCTTCTGCTTCACCGTCCCTTGCGGCTTTGCGCCCTTGCGCTCCGCCTCCTTGGCCTCCTTCTCGGTGACCAGTCCCGCCTTGAGCAGCTTGTCCCGCAAGTTCTGCATGCCGGGGAGACTACAATGCGATGCTTGACGGCGCGAGACGCGTATGGGTTCTACCCAGGCCGTGCGCGTCGTGTTCGTCGAGCAGCCCGGCAGCCTTCCCACTCCGCCCGAGGGCCACGTCGCGGTACTCGACGTCGCCTTCGCCGGCGGCGAGAATTTCGAGAAGGTGACCCTCCCTTTCCTCGAGGCTCTCGGCGATCGCCTCGCCGTCTGGATCGATCACCACGAGCACCCGGTCGGCTGGGCGCGCGTGCGCGGCGATCCGCGATTCCGCCTGGTGCCGAACCGCGACGCGCACGCCTGCCCCGAGCTGGTGACTCGCGACGTCGTCGAGCGCGCCGGCCCGGTCGACGCGATCGTGGCGCACGCCGACCTCGACGGCCTGCTCTCGGCAGTGAAGTTCCTGCGCAAGGGAGAGCCGCCCTGGCCCGAGGCGGACGAGGACGCCCGCGCCGCCGACAGCCCCGGACGGGGACATGCGCTGTCCTCCTTCGGGCACCTCCTGGTCGAAGCGCTCGACGAGGCGAGGAGCTGGCGGCGTCCGCGCGCGAGGAAGCGCGCGGCGTCCTGGTGGTGCGGGTTCCCAAGGACCTCGGACGGCCGGTGAAGAAGGCGCTCCTCTCCCGATTGGAAGCGCGGGCCCCCGTCGGGGTGGTGGTGGAGGGCCGGGCGGTCACCGCGGCGACGTTCCGGGAGGACCTCGATCTGGGCCGGGTGGACGAGCTGACCGCCGGGCGCAGCGACTACCGCTTCACCCAGGCGGACGACGCGGGCAAGGCGATCGTGCAGCGCCTCGGCCGGCTGGTGGCGGAGCACGGACCCCGTTAGAACCCGAGCACGAGCGGTGCATCCTACGGAGCGCCCATGACTTTGCCCATCGCCGGCAAGCCGGCCGCAGCCAAGGGCCCCGTGCCGCAAGGCGAGGCGCTCCTGCGCGGCATCGAGCGCCTGCGCAAGGAGCTCGATGCGGTCATCCTCGCGCACTACTACCAGGACGCCGAGATCCAGGAGATCGCGAACTTCGTGGGCGACTCGCTGCAACTCTCGCAGCAGGCCGCCGCGACCAGCGCGAAGGTAATCGTCTTCTGCGGGGTCCACTTCATGGCGGAGACGGCCAAGATCCTGAACCCCGACAAGCAGGTGCTGCTCCCGGATCTCGACGCCGGCTGTTCCCTCTCGGATCGCTGCCCGCCGGAGCAATTCGCGCGGTGGCTCGAGCAGTACCCGGGTCACAAGGTGGTCAGCTACATCAACTGCTCCGCCGGCGTGAAGGCGCTCTCCGACGTGATCTGCACCTCCTCGAACGCCGAGAAGGTGGTGCAGAGCTTCCCGGCGGGGACCCCGATCGTCTTCGCGCCGGATCGGCACCTGGGGGCGTGGGTGGGCAAGAAGACCGGCCGAGAGCTGGTGCTGTGGCCGGGCTTCTGCATCGTTCACGAGCAGTTCACCGAGCGGCAGTTGACCAAGCTCAAGGTAAGGCACCCGCAGGCGAAGCTCATCGCCCACCCGGAATGCGACGAGAGCGTGCTCGCGATGGCCGACTACGTCGGCTCCACGCGCGGGCTCCTCGAGTACGTGAAGTCGAGCCCCGCGAAGAGCTTCATCGTCGCCACGGAGGTCGGAATCCTCCATCTCATGCAGAAGGCGCGGCCCGACGCCGAGCTGATCCCGGCCCCGCCGAGCTCGGGCTGCAACTGTGCGATCTGTCCCTACATGCGGCTCAACTCGCTGGAGAAGGTCTATCTCTGCATGCGCGACCGCGCGCCGGAGATCACCTTGCCCGAGGATCTGCGGCGGCGCGCGCTCGAGCCCGTCCGTCGGATGCTCGAGCTGTCGGCGACTGGCCGCCCATAGGGCCGCGCTGCGCTTTTGTTGGAGCACTCGCCATTCATGGGTACCTTCGTGGCCGGGAGGCCCGCCCGACGGGTCTTTTCGCGAACGAGCCCTTCGGGGCGAGGAGGACACCGTGCTGAAGTTCCCCACCCTCGGCGCCGCATTCGCAGTCGCGGCGCTCGCTGCAGCGCCCGCCCACGCGCAGGTCAAGATCAGGCTCGGCGCGGAGACGCAGGTGTTGGACCACGTCAACACGCCCTCGACGACCACCTGGCTGACCGATCAGTGGCGTCCGTCGGTGGTCGGCATGCTCGGCTTCTACGTGCTGCCAGTGCTTTCCATCGACGCCGAGCTGGCCGAGGCGTTTCGCGTGAATCCGCCTGCCGGGCAAAGCTCGCGCATCGGCACGACCTTCCGGCTCGGAGCCACCTTCGAGCCGCCTCTATTGCCCTTCTACGTGCGCGCCGCGATTCCCCTCCACCTGGAGCCGGGGGACTTCTTCGCCAGCATGCGCGCCGCCATCGGAACTGTGTTCGGCCCGCCCGTCGCCAAGCTGTACCTCGAGCTCGCCGCGGATTTCCCCTTGGGGGGCGGTGGCCACTCCTTCTTCGACCAGCAGACGTTCTCCCTCGGCGCGGGCCTGCAGCTGAACTTGTAGCGCAGGATGCCGGAGGGCGGGGATCAGCCGCTCGCGCTCGTCCTCTCCGGAGGCGGCGCGCGCGGCGCGTACGAGGCGGGGGTCTTGCGCTACGCGCTCGGCAAGCTCGCGCCCCGTCGTGGGCCCTCCGCAATCCCGCAGATCTTCTGCGGCACCAGCGTCGGCGCGATCAACGCCTGCGCGCTCGCGGCGCGCGCCGAGCTGCCCGACCTCGGCGTGCGCCTCCTGGCCGACCGCTGGGAGTCCCTCCGGCTGGAGGACGTCTTCAAGCTCGGTTGGGGAGACCTGACCGCCATCGCCCGCTGGCTGGTCGGCAAGCCGGTCGTCGACGGGGTGACCTCCCTCCTCGACGCGGGGCCGCTGGCCGTGCTGGTGCGCGAGTTCGTCCCGTGGCGCGCGCTGCACCAGAACGTGGCCGACGGCCGTGTGCGCGCGGTGACCCTGTCCGCCACGGACGTGGAGACGGGGCACACCATCATCTTCGTGGAGAGCGCCACCGACCACGCGCTGTATTCGACCGACGCCTCGGTCGAGTACGTCTCCACGCGCCTCAAACCGCAGCACGCGCTCGCCAGCGCGGCGATCCCCATCATCTTCCCCACCGTGCGCGTGGGCGGGCGCCTGTTCGTCGACGGGAGCGTGAGGCAGAACACGCCGATCTCCCCGGCAATCCGGATGGGCTGCGAGCGCGTGCTGGTGATCGGCCTGCGCGCCGATCCGCGCACGCTGCTCGCGCGCGCCTCGCGGCGGCAGGCGGCCTCCGAGCAGGAATCGCTCTCCGCCCCGCTGTATCTGTTCGGCAAGCTTCTCGACGCGCTGCTGCTCGACCGCGTCGAGAACGACCTCGCCAACCTGCGCCGGGTCAACGCCGCGCTGGAGGCCTTGTCGCCGGGCATTTTGGAGGAGCAGCCGGTCGCGCTCGCGCTGGTCGCGGCGGGCGGCTCGCTGCGCCCGGTCTCCGACCTCTTCATCCGGCCCAGCCAGGACCTGGGGAAGGTGGCCGCCGACGTGCTCGCCCGGCCGGCGGTGCGCGCGCGCCTCTCGGGTCCTGCCGGCTACCTGATGCGGCGCATCGGCGAGAACGCGGTGCAGACGCAGGATCCCTCGGACCTGCTCAGCTATCTCCTCTTCGACGGCGAGTACGCGCGCGAGTTGATCGCGCTCGGCGAGCGCGACGCCCACGAAGTCCGCGAGGAGCTGGACGCCTTCCTCGGGTCCGCGTGAACCCCCGATGTCCGCTATCCGCGCCTGAAAAGATCGACTCCAGGATCACCGCGGAGGCGCGGAAGACGCGGAGGTGATTGGTTTTTCAAACCCGATCTCCGCGCTCTCCGCGTCTCCGCGGTGATCTTTTTGCCCGATTCCGCGGCCGCGCGCCCGACCCTCTGGTCAACAGGCGGGCGGGCGGGCAAGCGAACAGTCCCTGCCGCTGCGGCGTACACGGATGTACGTCGCTACCCTATCCTTTCACTCGCGAGAGGACCGGATGTTCGATCTGGAAGAACGGAGCGGTGGCGTGCTTCTCCATCTCACGTCGCTGCCCGGCCCACATGGCAACGGCGACCTCGGCGCCGAGGCGCACCGGTTCGCCGGGCAGCTCGCCGCGGCCGGCCAGCGCTGGTGGCAGATGCTTCCCGTCGGCCCTCCCGGAGAGGGCAATTCGCCCTATAGCGCGCGCTCGGCGTTCGCGGGGAGCCCCCTGCTCATCGATCTCGCGGCGCTCGCTCGAGACGGCCTTCTGCCAGACCTCGCCGTCCCGCCTCGTTTCCCCGCAGAGCGCGTCGACCATGCGGCGGCGGGCGCCTTCCGCGAGCACGAGCTGCGGCGCGCCTTCGCCGCCTTCGAACGCGGGCGCAAGCGCGCCTCCTACCGCGCCTTTCGCGAACGGGCCGCCGCGTGGCTGGAGGACTTCGCGCTCTTCTCGGCGCTCCGCTCCGCGGCGGGCGGAGCACCGTGGATCGAATGGGAACGCGAGCTGCGCCTGCGACGGCCGGGCCCGCTGGCGAGAGCGCGGCGCGAGCTCGCCTCCGAGATCGAGTTCCACCGCTTCCAGCAGTGGCTCTTCGACGGGCAATGGCGATCGTTCAAGCGGCACGCGAACAGCCTGGGAATCGGTCTCGTCGGCGACCTGCCGTTCTTCGTGGCCCACGACAGCGCCGACGTGTGGGCGCACCGCGACCTGTTCGAGCTGGACGGGGAGGGCTGCCCGACGGTGGTCGCCGGCGTTCCTCCAGACTTCTTCAGCACCACGGGCCAGCTGTGGGGGAATCCGCACTACCGGTGGTCCAGGCTGAAGCAGCAAGCCTTCCGCTGGTGGATCGACCGGTTCGAGCACGAGCTCGAACGGTTCGATGCCCTGCGCCTGGATCACTTCATCGGATTCTGGCGCGTCTGGCAGGTCCCCGCCGATGCTCCGACGGCCGAGAAAGGGCGCTGGGCGGCGGGTCCCCGTGACGCCTTGTTCCGCCGGTTGCGCCGCCGGCGCGGCGGGCGCCTCCCCCTCATCGCCGAGGATCTCGGGCTCGTCACGCCCGAGGTGACGGCCCTGCGCGACCGGTTTGAGCTGCCCGGGATGAAGCTGCTCCAGTTCGCCTTCGGCGACGATCTGCAAGCGCACGATTTCCGGCCGCACAACTATCCCCGGCGCTCCGCTGCCTACACCGGCACGCACGACAACGACACCATCGTCGGTTGGTTCTTCGACCGCGGCGGCCGCGAGCGAACGGCGGAGCAGACCGAGCGGGAGCGCCGGATGGCGCTCGCCTACCTCGGCGTTGAAGATGCGCGCGAGATCCATTGGCAGATGATCCGCTGCGTCTCGGCCTCGGTGGCGAACGTCGCCATCGTGCCGATGCAGGACGTTCTCGGGCTTGGTTCCGAAGCACGCATGAACCGGCCCGGCACCAACAGCGGCAATTGGGAGTGGCTGCTGCGCGAAGGAGCCTTCGACCAGGGCGCCGTCGACCGGCTGTGCCAGCTGGCGCGGCTCCACGACCGGCTGGCGGCCGTCGAGCGCGCGGAGCGGCGGCAGCCTGCGCCGCGCCTGGCGGCGAAGGAGGCGCGGGAA
>VBKO01000240.1 GCA_005888115.1 Deltaproteobacteria bacterium | reverse complement strand
GAGCAGGGCGAGCAGGAGACCGGCCATCGATCGCTTCTAGGACGGCCCGGCTGAGGCCGCCCTCCGAGGGACGTCCGTCCAACCAACGTCGCCTAGGCCGTCGGCCCGTGCGCGCGAGTGTGCCTGCCTGCGGCGGAGTAGGTGGTTGACAGCCGCCCCGGGATGGCCGAATGGCAGCCGCGGCATGAGGACGCAGCTGGTTCGCACCGCGGTGCTGGAGATCTACGAGCAGGTGCGCCGCGAAGCGGCGCGCGCCGACCAGGCCATGCAGCGGGTGCTGCGCCGGGAGAAGGCGCTCCGCAGCGTCGAGCGCCGCGCGGTGGCCGATGCGGTGTACGGGCTGCTCCGCCTGCAAGGGCGGGTCGACCACCTGCTGGAGCGCGCGCTCGCGACGCGCAAGCTGCGCATGTCCGGTCTGGCAACGCCCACGCAGCACCTGCTGCGCTACGGGGCGTACCTGATCGCGGGGGAAGGGCAGAGCGCCGGGTCCGCGGCGAATCTCGCCGGGCCCGAGGTGGCGCCGTACCTGTGGGTGCTGGAACTGGTGGCGCGTCCGGACGAGCTGGCCGCCCCCGCCGACCCGACCGACGCGCTTGCCGCCGAGACGAGCCTTCCCCGCTGGCTGGCGGCGCTCTGGACCGAGCAGCTCGGAGCCGGCGAGACGCGCTCGCTCGCGGCCGCGCTCAACCAGCGCGCGCCGCTCACCGTGCGCGCCAACCTGCTCAAGGGGACGCGCGACGAGCTGCGCGCGGCCCTCGAGGCGGAGGACGCGCGCGTCGAGCCCACCCGCTGGTCCCCGCACGCGCTCACCTTCACCGGGCGGACGAACGTATTCGCGCTCGACGCGTTCAAGGCGGGCCTCTTCGAGGTGCAGGACGAGGGGAGCCAGCTGATCGCCGAGGCGTGCGGCGCGCGGCCCGGGCAGCTGGTGGTGGATGCCTGCGCGGGCGCGGGAGGCAAAGCGCTGGCGCTCGCCGCGGAGATGCGCAACCGCGGCAAGCTGGTGGCGTGCGACCGGGACGGGCGGCGCCTGGACGAGATGCGGCAGCGCGCCCGACGCGCCGGAGTGCACAACTGGGAAGCGCGCGCGGTCCCCGAGGGGCGGGCCGGCGAGCCGCGGCTCGCCGATCTGCGCGGCAAGGCCGACGTGGTGCTGATCGACGCGCCGTGCAGCGGCCTGGGGGCGCTGCGGCGCAACCCGGACGCGCGCTGGCGGATGGACCAGGCCGAGGTCGACTCCTTCCCGCCGCGGCAGCGCGACATCCTGCGGCGCTACGCGGCGCTGGTGCGCCCCGGGGGGCGGCTGGTGTACGCGACCTGCTCGATCAACCGGGGCGAGAACGAGGACGTGCGCGCCTGGTTCCTCTCGGAGCATCCCGAGTTCACTCCGGTGCCGCCGTCCGAGCTCCTCGGCGCCGAGCGGGCGGCGGCGCTGGGCGCAGGCGCGGAAGACATGCAGCTCCTCCCGCACCGGCACGGGACCGACGGCTTCTACATCGCCGGCATGCAGCGGCGGAAAATGGAGGAATCGGCATCTCCGCGGTAGAAGGGATCGATCGCTCCACGAGGGCGAGCACACCGTCGGACCACGGAGAATCTGACATGGCGAAGAAGGGGCAAGAGCCTCTCGTGATCGTGAGCAAGGCGAAGAGCATCCTGAAGAAATCGGGCTGCAACACGGCCGGCGACGCCTTCCAGGCGCTGAACGGCTACCTGTACTGGCTGTTGGAGCAGGCGGCGAAGCGCGCGAAAGCGAATGGCCGCAAGACCGTCCGCCCGCACGATTTCATGGTCTAGGCAGGTTCTGGAGGACCTTCGGCGGCCGTGCGCGGAGCGCGCAGCTGCGCGAGCACCACGCCGGAGATCACCACCAGCGCGCCACCGATGAACTGCGGTGTGACGTGCTCGCCCAGGAAGACGTGGGCGAGCACGGCTGTCGCCAGCGGCTGCAGGTTGGTGAACACCGCCGGTGTCAAGGAGGAGTTCCATGGGCCTTGCGGGAAAGTCGGTCGTCGTGACGGGCGCCTCGGGGAACCTCGGCCGCGTGGTGTGCGCGCGCCTCGCACAGGAGGGCGCGCGCGTGGTGCCGTTCGTGCACACGAAGCGCTCTCCCGACGAGCGCGCCGTGGAGCTGACCGACGAGCGGTCGGTGGAGGCCGGCTTCGACGGCATCTCGGGGTTGTGGGCCGCGGTGAACTGCGCAGGCGGGTGGAAGGGAGGCTCGCCGCTCAAGGACACGCCCGTCGAGGTGTTCGACGCGATGATCTCCTCCAACCTCCGCAGCGCCTTCCTGGTCAGCCGCGCGGCGGTGCGGAGGTTCGGGCCGGATGGAGGGCGGATCGTCAACGTCTCCGCGGCCATCGTCGCGTCGCTCTCCGGCATCGGCGGCGCCTCCGCGTACGCCGCGGCGAAGGCGGGAGTGATCGCCCTGACGAAGGCCCTGGCGGAGGAGGGCGCGACTTCCGGCGTCCGCGCCAACTGCGTCGCGCCCGGCGTCATGCGCACTCCGCAGAACGAGCGCGCCATGCCGGGCGTGGGCAGCGCGCGCTGGGTGAAGCTCGAGGAGGTGGCGGAGGCGATCGCGTTCCTCTGCGATCCGCGCTCGCAGGCGGTGAACGGGGCGGTGGTGACGCTGCCGTCGTTCTGACCCAGCCGCCGCCGTATTCGGCGGCGCTGCGCTCTTCACGGCGCGGCGGTCACGGCATCCGTCAGTGCGAGAGCGCGCGGCGCGCCTCGGCGCGGACGCCCGGCGCCGGATCATCCACCAAACGCTCGGCGAGCGCGCGGACCTCGGGCGAGAGCGGCCGCGGCGCGAGCGCCAGCGCGCTGCGCACCAGGCCGTCCCGGCCCGCCCGCAAGAGCGGCGTCCCTTCGTAGCGGCGCCGGGCTTCCTCGGGCGTGAGCCGCAGAAGGATTTCGAGATCGAGGGTCCGCTGCTCGGGGCGGGCGCGCAGCTGCACCAGGTTTCCCGGCGGAGCGCGCCGGTTCCAGGGGCAGGCGTCCTGGCAGGCATCGCAACCGAAGACGCGGCCTCCGGCCGCCCGGGCCAGCTCGGGGGGAATGGGGCCGCGGTGCTCGATGGTGTGGTACGCGAGGCACCGGTTCGCGTCGACGTAGCGCGGCTCGGGGATCGCGCCGGTCGGACAGGCGGGGATGCACGCGCTGCACTCGCCGCAGCGGTCCGGATGCGGGTGGTCGGGCACGAGGTCTGCGTCGGTCACCAGCGCGCCGAGCAGGAGCCACGACCCGAGCCTCTCGTGGATGAGGCAGCCGTTCTTGCCGATCCAGCCGATCCCCGCTTCCTGCGCCCACGCCTTTTCGAGCACCGCTCCGGCGTCCACTTCGCAGTACACGCGCGCGTCCAGCTCGGCGCGCAGCCAGGCGGCAAGCTTGCGCGCGGGCTTCAGCACCACGTTGTGATAGTCGCGGCCTTGCGCGTACCGGGCGACGAGCAGGTCGCCGCGAGGAGCGGGCTCGGGCAGTTCCGGCGCGTAGCTCGCCGCCAGGGCGATCACGCTGCGCGCGCCGGCAAGGACGCGTGACGGGTCGAGCCGCTCGGCGCGGCGCTCGCGCACGTACGCGATGCCGGGCGCGTCCCACCCCTGGTCGAACCAGCGGTCGAGCCGGGCGGACTCGAGCGGATGGGCGTGCGCGATGCCGCACAGGTCGAAGCCCAGCTCCTTCGCCTCCGCCTTGACGCGCGCGGCGTCGCTTGCCGGGTTTCGCTCCGGCGCATGCGCGCGCAGCTCCATGTCAGCGCTTCCAGGTGAGCGCGACGCCGTCGCGCAGCGGGAGCAGGGTCGAGACGAGCCCTTCGGACCCGAACGCGACACGGGTGTACTCGCGCAGGCCGGCGGTGGCGGGATCTGTCTCGCCGCGCGCCACGGCACCACCCCAGAGCACGCTGTTCGCGACCAGGAGGCCGCCCGAGCGCAGCTTCGGCAAGGCGAGCGACAGCGCGCGCGGGTACTCCTCCTTCTTGCCGTCGAGGAAGATCAGGTCCTGCGCCTCTTCCAACCGCGCGAGCGCTTCGAGTCCGTCTCCGGGAGGAAGGATGCGGCAGCGATCCAGGAGCCCCGCATGGCCGAGCCAGGTGCTCGCACGCTCCAGGTGGTCGGGGTCGTAGTCGGTCAGAGTGACGGCGCCGCCGTCCGGCAGCGCGCGGGCGAACCAGAAGGCCGAGTACCCGAACCCACTGCCGACCTCGAAGATCCGGCGCGCGCGCACGAGCAGCGAGAGCTGGTGCAGCAGACCACCCACCACGGGACCCACGATGGGGAAGCCGTCTCGCTCGTCGGCGTAGCGCCGCATCTCCGCCTCCACCGGATCCGGGGAGCCGGCGAGCCGCGCGAGATATTCGTCGACGAGGGGGTCGACGATGTCCA
>VBKO01000239.1 GCA_005888115.1 Deltaproteobacteria bacterium | reverse complement strand
TCTGCTGCCACTCCAGCTCGTCCTCGACCGACCGCTGCAGGAACTGCAGCTTGGCGGGCAGCACGTGCTCGCGGCCGTTGACGAAGATGGTGGGCGTCGCCTGCACCCGCGCGCCCCGGCCCTCCTGCAGGTGGGTCTCGATCACGGCCTCGAACCGGCCGGCGTAGACCTCCTTGAGCATCTCCGAGCCGTCGAGCCCGACCTGCTTCGCGTACGCCTTGAGGTTCTCGTCGTCGAGCTCGTCCTGGTGGGCGAAGAGCAGGTCGTTCATCGGCCAGAACTTGCCGTGGCGGCGCGCGTACTCGGCGCAGCCCGCGGCGATGCGGGCGCGCGCGTGTCCCGGGAGGGGGAAGAACTTCGAGCACAGCCGCGCCTTGCCCTTCTCGGCGCCGGTGACCAGCTCGTGCAGCGGCTTGTTGGCCGTCGCACAGTGCGGGCACTGGTAGTCGCTGAACTCGACCAGCGCCACCGGCGCCTTCGCGTCGCCCAGCACCGCGCAGTCGCCCGTCTTCAGCGCCTGCCGCTTCGAGGGATCGAAAGAGGCGTAGTAGTTCTCCACCGTCTCGATCACCCGGGACGGGGCGCCTCCTTCCAGGAGGAGCGCCTTGATCAGCTCGGCCATGCGCGGCGCGTGCACGTCCTGCACGTTCGCGCCCAGGCACTTGGCGAGCGTGTCCTTGCAACCGGCGTAGTCGAACACGTCGCCCGCCACTTCGAGGAAGTGGGCGCGCTGCTCGTCGTTCAGGCCCGACAAGTCGGCGCGCGGGAGGATGCGGCGCGCCTGCTCCTCCGAGAGGCCGCGCGGCCCGGAGGGGGCGGGCTGCGCTTGCGGGGCGGCCTGCGCCTCGGCTGGCAACGCGGGACGCGACCCGGCGGCGCCGCCCAGGCAGGCAAGGGACGCGGCGAGGACGATCGCGGCGGAGCGCAGGGCGCGCTCGCGACGGAAATCCAGGTGGATGGGAGTACGCATCGCGGCTTTCGTTCCTTCGTCGAGGGTGGCGGACCGTACCATAACCGGCCGACGTCGAGTCGACCGGCCACGCTACGCGTCAGCGGTCCTTTCCTTCCTCAGACGTCTCAGGCGGCGCCCGCTTCATTCCCAGGAGCGCCCGCACCTCCGGGCGCCGGCGCAGCAGCTTGAGATCGTCGTCGTCGCGCCCCAGCACCTGCACGCGCCGCGGGTCCACTTCCACGGCGCGACGCAGGTAGGCGATCGCCTCGGCGGGCCGACCGGCCAGCGCCGCCGTGGAGGCGGCGTTGTAGAGCGCATCGACGAACCGCGGATCGGCGGCGATTGCGCGTTCGAACTCGCGCCCGGCTGCATCGAGCTCACCCGCCGAGTAGTCGGAATATCCGTGCGCGTTGTGGATCTGCGCTTCGCCGCGCGCGAGCGATCCTCGACGCAGACCCACGGCGCGCCGCAGCGGTTCCCCGTCGGCCACCGAACCCGACAGGAGCCACGCGGTGCCGTGCCAGAGCCACAGCTCTCCCTCGATGGGGATTCCCGCGATGGGCTGCCGGGCGAGCTCGACCTCGTCGCCGCCCACCTCCCCGCCGGGCCGCTCGCCGAGGAGCAGCGCGAACGCGCGCGGCTCGCCTCCGGTCAGCGCGGTGCGCACCACGAGCGGCAACGCTCCGGCGCCGGGAACACCGGTGATCGGCCAGCGCCGGTTTCCCGGCTCGGGCGCGGCCGCCGCGCGCGGAGCAAATCCCGACGATGCTGCGATGGAATTCGCGTCCGGCCACTCCTCGGCGGCGATGCCGGCGAGCAACGGGACCGCCCGCCGGCCTCCGGCACGCAGCCTGCGCGCGGCGGCGCGGGCCAGGCTTTCCGGCGCGGCGGCGAGGTGCCGGGTCTCTCCCCCGCGGGCGTCCAAAGCGAGCAGCTCCAGGCGGGGAGGCGCGCCTTCGGCGTCGATGAGCTGCACCGCCGCGGCGCTGCCGTCGGGAGCCAGGCCGACGAGCGCCTGCTCCTGCAGGAGCGGCTCCGTGGCGCGATAGGGCGCGGTGAGCGGTGGCCGCTGCCAGTCGGCGCAAGCGGAGACGACCAGGACGCAGCAAGCCAGGCAGCGGCGCACGAGCGAGGTGTACCACCCGTGACGCGAAAGCGGACCTCCGGATGGCTTCGCCGTCGCTCGCGTGTTACCTCCAGCGCACATGCAGAGTCGCTGGGCCCTCCTCGAACCACTGCGGGCCCGCCTCGCCGACGAGCAGGGGACGATTTCCAGGCCGGGGCCGATGCGGGTGGCGCTCTGCTACCCCAGCCCGTACCACGTCGGGATGAGCTCGCTGGGCTTCCAGACCATCTACCGGGAGCTCAACGAGCACGAGGGGTGCGCGGCGGAGCGGGCCTTCCTGCCCGAAGACGTGGAGGGGCATCGCGCCGCGCGCGTCCCGGTGTGCACGGTGGAGTCGCAGCGCCCGATCGGCGAGTTTGCCGCGCTCGCGTTCTCCATCAGCTACGAGCTGGAGCTGCCCGGCCTGTTCGAGATGCTCGAGCTGTCGGGTTTGCGGGTGCGCGCATCCGAGCGGTCCGACTCCGATCCGCCCGTGGTGTGCGGCGGACCCCTGACCTTCTCGAACCCCGTCACTCTCGCGTCCTTCGCCGACCTGGTGGTGCTCGGCGAGTCGGAGGACCTGGTCCACGAGCTGTGCGACGCGCTTCGCAGCGGAGCCGGGAAGCGCGAGATGGTCGAACGCCTCGCCCGCCGGCCCGGCTTCTGGGCGCCCGGTCTTCAGGCTTCGCCTCCGCCGGTGGTCAAGGCGGACGACGATCGGCTTCCGGCGCGCTCGCAGATCGTCACCCCGCACACCGAGCTGCGGAACATGTTCCTCATCGAGCCTGAGCGCGGGTGCTCGCGGGGGTGCACGTATTGCGTGATGCGCCGGACCACCAACGGCGGCATGCGGACCGTGGCGCCGGAGCGCGTGCTCGAGTTGATCCCGGCGGCCGCGCGGCGCGTAGGACTGGTGGGCGCGGCGGTGACCGACCACCCGCGGATCGTGGAGCTGGTGCGGACGCTCGTCGACGATGGGCGCCAGGTAGGCATCTCCAGCTTGCGGGCCGACCGCCTCTGCGCGCGCCCGGAGCTCGTCTCGCTGCTCGCCCGCGCCGGAGCGAGGACGCTCACGACGGCGGCGGACGGCGCCAGCGAGCGTTTGCGCAAGGCGCTCGATCGGCGCACCACCGCGGCGCAGCTCGTGCGCGTCGCCGAGCTGGCGCGCGAGGCGGGGTTGCGCCAGCTCAAGCTGTATCTGATGGTCGGCTTGCCGGGCGAGACGGAGGAGGATCTCGCCGAGCTGGCGCGGCTCGCGGCGGAGATCTCGCGCATCGTGCCGCTCTCCTTTGGCTGCGCGCCGTTCGTGTCCAAGCGCAATACGCCGATGGACGGAGCGCCGTACGCGGGCGTTCTGGAAGTGGAGGCGAAGCTCGCCTTCCTGCGCTCGCGTCTGCGCGGGAAGGCCGAGATCCGGCCGACCAGCGCGCGCTGGGCGTGGGTCGAGTACATGCTGGCGCAAGGCGGTCCCGAGGCGGGGCTCGCGGCCGAGCAAGCCTGGCGAGCGGGCGGCTCGTTCGCGGCGTGGAAGCGCGCCTTCGCCGATCGCGAGGTGCGACCCGTCAGCGCGGCTCGCCCGCCGGACGGAAGGGTGCGGCTCCCCGCCCTGGCGCGCTGGCCGGTCGTAGCGACCGGGTGAGGCGGGCGCTCCGCTGACGCCGTTCAGCCGGCGCGCAGCTCGGCGGCGATGGTGCGGGCCGCCGAACGCGCTTCTTCGAGCTGGTCCGGCTTGAAGCTGATCGCGGCCACAGCAGGGTGGCCGCCGCCGCCGTAGCGCTCGGCGATGCCGGCCAGGTTGTGGCGGCGCAGGTCCTGCTTCCAGGGATTGGAGCCCAAAGACACCTTGCTGCGGTTCGTCCCGCGCGTGACCGCGACCGTGTAGACGGTGGATGGATCGGCCGCGTAGGCGATGAACTTGTTCACGTTGTCGATGCCCAGGTCGGCGAGGTCGTACTCCGCCACGGCGCGCTCGACGCGCAGGCGCTGCGTCACGGTCCGCACGACGTCGCGGTGCCTGGCGAGCAGCGGCGAAAGCGGTTGCAGCACCCACGGTTCGCGCAGCACCTCCGAAAGCGGCCGTTGCGAGAGCTCCCGAATGAGGCGGGGGCGCAGCTCCGGGTCCTTGCTGGCTTCGATGAGCAGCATCAGCTGCATCGCCGGCTGGGTCAGCTCGACCGCGGTCTTCGCATCGGGGAACTGCGCTCCGTCGATCACCTCTGCCCAGTCGACGAGCTCGGCGAGCTGCGAGAAGTCCCAACCGAAGCGATCCCGGCACACGCGCGCCAGGAAACGGGTGCAGCTCTTCGCGGTCGGGTCCCAGAACTTGCGCCCGGAGGAATCGGCGCGGAAATGGGCCTCGTCGTCCGGCGATTCGAACGCGCTCTGGTGGTGATCGAACCACCAGGTGAGGCGCGGGTCCCGCGTGTACCGGAAGTCGACTACCGCATTCTCCTCGCCGGCGAACGCGTCCTCGCCGAAGAGCTGCCCGGCACGGTGGGCGAGGCCGCGGAACGAGACCTGGTCCATCGCCAGCCCCGGGCGGACCTTCTCCCGGTAGAAGCGCAGGAAGGTCGCCGAGGACGCGACTCCGTCGAAACAGTGGTCGTGGTAGCCGATCTGGAGGACGGGGCGCGCCATCGATATCTCCGGCGAGGCGGCGCAACCTAGCCGCGCCGCACGATGGGGCGCAAGGGCGACCGAGCGCCGTCGCGCCCCGTGGACCCATTGACGCAGTGCGTCCCGTCCGGGACCTCATCATTATTCATCACTTCTCGC
>VBKO01000238.1 GCA_005888115.1 Deltaproteobacteria bacterium | reverse complement strand
GCTGTGGTGGAACTCGAAGTCGTCGTGGTCGTCGTCCTCGCCGCCGCCCTCGTCGCCGTCGTCGTCCGGCCCTCGCCCGACCAAGACGCCGTTCACGTCGATGTTGTCCAGGACCGCCAGCCCGAACTCGTCGCTGCCGGCGTCCCGGCCGTCGTCGAAGAGGATGTCGATCTCCTGGACGGCGCTCACGATGGGGCAGGGAACGTTGGGGTCAGGGCAGCTGGAGCTGAAGCCTACGACCACGCCGCCAGCGCCCCATCGTAACCGGTGCCACCCTTGTCCAGGCATATCCGTCGTCGCCGGCGGTGAGGCGCAGCCAATGAAGAAGAAGGCTCCGCTCTTGAGCGCGACGTTGAACCGCGGTGAGCCGTTGTCGCAGTGCGAACCCCTCGGGCCATGGGCGGCGGCAACATCGGAACCGGGCTTGCGGATGTCGTAGCCGAGCTCGGTTAGCGACATCCCCTTGACGCCTTTCAACTCCGCTCCCGCCGAGGCGTTGGCCGCGGTCGGGCCAGTCTTCGACAGCAGCAACCCCTCGTTGACTTTGTCGCGCGGGTCGCCGTTGGCGCACACCGTGTCGCCGAAGGCGCCCATCGGGCACCCGAGCCCGTGCCTCCACATCGAGGTCACCAGGTGCGTGTTGTCGGGGTCGAACTCGAACGGGACGACCTTGAAATGGGCCCTCGCGAAGCCGGGCCCAGCGGCCGCCAGGACGATTGTCGCCGCTGCGGTGCTGAGAATTGCCTTCCCGTGCATTGGACTCCTCCTATGCTCGAGCGGAATGCCCGAACGTCTACGTCGAGGCATGGGAAGGCCGGTCGCGGGTCGCAGAGGAATCGCGCGCGAAGGTGGAAGGCGTTCAGGCTTGTGGTCTCGCCGAGGGAGCCTGGAATGCCGGCGGTGCGTCCGCACCCGCCTGCCGTGCTCTCGAGTGCGCCTCCGGACGATCCGGAGCGTTGCCGTCCGCTGCAAGCCTCGGCTCCGCCACTCCAGCCCCGCGACCACGGTAGTCACTGCGCTCTACCTATGCGGGCTTGCCCGATGTTGTGCTGCGCGAGCCCCCGCGCGCCGGAGCGACGCATGCCGGGGCGGCCGTGTCCACCCCTCATGTAGGGCGAGTCCGGCTACTCGGCCGTCCGCCAGCCGAGGGGACGAGCAGGGCCTACCGTTCGTCCGCGGCCGCGCGCGGGTGCCAGGTAAGGAGATGGCGCTCGGCGCGCGTGACGGCGAAATCGAGCAGCAGCGCGAAGGCGGTGAGGACCAGGATGCCCGCGAATACGCTGTCGATGTCGAACGTCCCCTCCGCCTGCAGGATGAGATACCCGACGCCGGCGGCCGAGCCGAGGTACTCGCCCACGACCGCGCCCACGAACGCCATTCCGACGCTGATGTGCAGACTGGAGAAGACCCAGCTGGTCGCGGAGGGCAGGTAGACGTGGCGGAGCAGCTGCCGGCGCGTGGCGCCCAGCATGCGCACGCTGGCCAGCACCACCGGGCTCACTTCGCGCACGCCCTGGAAGACGTTGAAGAAGACGATGAAGAAGACCAGCGTGATCCCGAGCGCCACCTTGGAGGCGATGCCGAGGCCGAACCAGACGGCGAAGATGGGCGCGAGGATCACGCGAGGCATCGCGTTGGCGGCTTTGATGTACGGGTCGAGCAGGGCGGAGGCGGTCGGGCTCAGCCCCAACCAGAGGCCGGCGGCGACGCCCAGCAGCGTACCGATGGCGAAGGCGAGGACGGTCTCCACCAGGGTGACGGCGAGATGCGGGTAGATCTTGCCCGAGGAAAACCAATCCCAAACGCGGCCGAGCACCACCAGCGGCCGGCCGAAGAAGAAGGCGGGCAGGACGCCGAGCGAGGTGAGCGCATACCAGGCTGCGAACGCTCCGACGAGCAACAGGACGCGCCAGACGAACAGCGGCGTGCGCCGGCCGCGCCGGACCGCCGTCTTATCCGAGGCGCTGGCTGACCGCATAGGCCTTGAGCACCTCCGCGCGCAGCGCGGCCCAGATGCGGCCGTGCAGCTCGAGGAAGCGCGGCGTGAGACGGATCTCGGCCACGTCGCGCGGCCGCGGCAGATCGATGGGGAACTCGCCGATCGGCCGCGTGCGCGGCGCCGCCGAGAGCAGCACGATGCGGTCGGACAGCGAGATCGCCTCCTCCAGGTCGTGGGTGATGAAGACGACCGAGCGCCGTTCGGCCGACCACAGCTCGAGCAGCTCGTTCTCCATCAGTTGCCGGGTCTGCACGTCGAGCGCCGCGAACGGCTCGTCCATCAGCAGGATCTCCGGCTCGAGGATGAGCACCTGCGCCAGCGCCACGCGCTTGCGCATGCCCCCCGAGAGCTGGTGCGGGTAGCGGTCGCCGAATCCGGACAGACCCACGCGCCGCAGCCACTCGTCCGCGCGCCGGTGCGCCTGCTCCGGCTCCACGCCGGCGAAGATGAGGCCGGCCTCCACGTTCTCGCGCGCATTGCGCCACGGCATCAGCGCATCGGCCTGGAACAGGTACCCGGCGCGTCGGTTCAATCCGGACAGCCGCTCGCCCGCGACCAGCACGGCGCCGGAGCTCGGCGCGAGCAGCCCGGCGGCGACGTTCAGCAGGGTCGATTTCCCGCAGCCGGTCGGGCCCACCACCGAGAGGAACTCGCCGCGTCCGACGGAGAGGCTCACGTCCTCGACGGCGACGTACCCGGGCGCGCCGGGCGCCGAGCCCGGCCACTCGACGCCGATGCCGTCGAGGGCGAGCACCGCCGCCGTCGCCGGGGTCACTTGTGCTTCCGCAGCGCCGTCTCGACGAAGCGGTTGTCGAACGTCTGCTTCAGGTCGATCTTCTTGCCCTTCACCGCGGGCTCGAAGGCGTCGAGGATCTTGTAGACGTGCTCGGCGGCCTCGATCGACATGCGTCCATCCGCCGAGTACCCGTCCTTGTTCTTCAGGAACGCCGCCTTGTAGGTCTCCTTGTCGTCGCCGTAGTACTCGGGCGGGACGGTGGCGATCACCTGGTCCGGCGTCGATTTCTGCAGAAAGAGCAGCGCGCGCACCATCGCGCTCGCCATGGCGGCGGCGGTGTTCGGGTTCTTGCGCAGGAACTCGGTCCGCGCGTAGAGGCAGCCCGCGGCATACGCGCCGCCGTACACCTCCTGCATGCCTTTGGGCGTGCGCGTGTCGACCACCGCCACGATGTCGCCACCCTTCTCCAGCCGGGTGATCACCGGGTCCAGATTCGAGATTCCCTCCACCTGGCCTTTCTGAACGGCGGCCACCGCTCCGGAGGAAGCGCCCACGCCGATGATCGAGACCGTATCGGGCGCCAGACCGTCGCGCGCGAGCAGCGCATTGACGAAGATATTGGTGCTCGACCCGGGCGCCGTGACGCCGATCTTCAACCCGCGCAGGTCCTTCGGCGACTTGTACGAGGCGGCCTTCGCCTTGGTGAGGCCGAGCACGATGCCGGAGTAGCGATCCTGGAGCACGAACTCCTGCACCTCGATGCCTTTGGCATGCATGTCGACGACGTGCTCGAAGGCGCCCGAAACGACGTCCGCGCTGCCGCCCACCATCGCCTGCAGCGCTTTCGCGCCGCCGGGAAAGTCGGCGATCTGGACATCGAGCCCCTCGTCCTTGAAGTACCCGAGCCGCTCGGCCAGCGTGAGCGGCAGGTAATAGAAGAGGCTCTTCCCGCCCACCGCAACGACGACTTTGGGCTGCTCGAGCTTCTCGGCCGCAGGCGCGGCGGCGGCGACGGCGATCAGCAGCGCTGCTGCACGGACTGGCAGTCGATGCATGGTGCCTCCCGGAAAGGGTCACACCTTGGCA
Source organism: Deltaproteobacteria bacterium (assembly GCA_005888115.1). Lineage (GTDB taxonomy): Bacteria > Myxococcota > Myxococcia > Myxococcales > 40CM-4-68-19 > VBKO01. The sequence goes on along the minus strand of VBKO01000238.1, from coordinate 1,974 downwards.
CAGCTGGCGGCAGCTTGCGCAGATGCTTCGACGGTGCAACTCGTCCCGGGGCGGGACGCACCGCGTTAGAAACAACCTACCGTCCGTCGACGGTCGCCCCCTCGGCGATGAGCCGTTCGATCTCCGCCGGCGTAAGCCCCGCTTCGCGGAGCACCTCGACGCTGTGCTCGCCGAGCCGCGGCGGAGGGCGGTCCACCGACGGACGCGACTCGCTCCAGCGGCTCGGAATCCCGGTGAGCCGCAGCCGGCCCTCCGTGGGATGATCGATCTCCTGGAAGAACCCGACTGCCCGGAGGTGCGGGTCGTCGATCAGGTCGTCCAGTTGGTTGAGCCGCACGCAGGGGATGTCGTTCGCCTCGAGCAGGTCGAGCCACTCGCGCGTGGTGCGCGTCTTGAAGATCGTCGCCAGCGATGCGTACGCCTCTTCGTAGTTGCGCGCCCGCTCCGCGTAGGTGGCAAGGTGCGGGTTCGCGGCCACGTCGCCCGGCCGGCCGATGGCGTGGAAGAACCCCTCCCACTGCTTGTCGTTGTAGACCAGCGCGCAGACGTAGCCGTCCTTGGTTTCGAACGGCCGGCGGTGCAGGAGCCGGCTGTATCCCGGCGGGCCGAGCGGCGGATCGAAGGTGCGACCGCCCATGTGATCGTCGAGGACGAACTGCGCGAGCGTCTCGAACATGGGCAGCTCGACCTCCTGCCCCTCGCCGGTGCGCTCGCGGCAGAGAAGCGCGGCGAGGATGACGTGCACCGCGTTGACCGCCACCACCCGGTCCGCCATGTTGGCGGGCACGTACGCGGGTGGCCCGCCGGCGCGCCCGAGCAACGCTGGAAGCGCGCACGCGCCCTGGATCAGGTCGTCGTAGGCGGGTTTTCCTGCGTACGGACCTCCGCTCCCGAAACCGAGCAAGCTCGCGTACACGATGCGCGGATTCGCCGCGCGTACTTCGTCATAGGAAAGGCGCAGCCGCCGCATCGCCGCGGGCCGGACGTTGTGCACGAATACGTCGGCCTTCTCGCACAGGCGCAGCAGCGCGCGCCGCCCGCCCTCCTTCTTCACGTCGAGCACGACCCCGCGTTTGTTGCGGTTCATCTGCAGGTGCAGGTGCCCCATCTTGGGGCCCTTCATCGGGGCGGCCCCGCGCATGATGTCGCCCTCGGGCGGCTCCACCTTGATCACGTCCGCGCCGTAGTCGGCCAGGATCTGCGTCGCGTACGGGCCCATGATCACCGTGGTCAGGTCGACGATGCGGATCCCGTGCAACGGGCCGGTTGCGCTCATGGCCTCAGTATCCAGCCGCGCAGCCGTCCGAGCGCGGCTCCGAACCGCCCTGCAGCGCTCCGGTCGCCGGATCGATGAGGATCCCTTGGTAACCGCCGCCGTTGCGTTCGACCCACGCCGCCGCGTGGCCACGGCGCTGCAGCTCCGCGAAGACTGCCTCCGGGATCCCCACTTCGACGGCGAGCATCCCGCCGCCCTCGACCTCCGGCCGGCCGGTCGGCGTCGGCGACCCGAGGTGCTCGATACGCGGCGCCTCGCCGGCCGCCTGGACGTTCATGCCGAAGTCGAGGAGGTTCACGAGCACCTGCGCCTGCCCCTGCGGCTGCATGTCCGCGCCCATCACGCCGAAGACGAGCCAAGGCTTTCCGCCACGCGTGACGAACGCCGGGATGATGGTATGGAACGGTCGCTTGTGCGGCTCGAGGCGGTTGGGATGCGCCGGATCGAGCGAGAACTGCGATCCGCGGTTCTGCAGGGCGAAGCCGAGCTTGCCGGCGACCATCTGCGATCCGAAGTGCTGGTAGATGCTCTGGATGAGCGACACGCAGTTCCGTTCCCCGTCGACCGCGGCGAGGTAGGTCGTGTCGCCGCGCAGCGGATCTCCAGGCGACAGCCCGGTGCGAGCGCGGCGCGGATCGATGAGCATGCGCCGCTCGGCGGCGTAGGTCTTCGAAATCAACTCGTCCACGGGGACGCGC
>VBKO01000237.1 GCA_005888115.1 Deltaproteobacteria bacterium | reverse complement strand
TTGGCGGTGGTGAAGCTCGACGCGATGCCGACGTGGTGCAGCGTTCCCTCGTCGTCGTAGAGGCCGAGGAGAAGCGAGCCGATCATCGTGCCGGGCCCGTTCTTGTGCCAGCGGAAGCCAGCCACCACGCAGTCGGCGGTGCGGGCGTGCTTCACCTTCACCATCGCGCGCTTGCCCGGTTGATAGGTCGAGTCGAGCTGCTTGGCGACCACGCCGTCGAGGCCAGCGCCTTCGAACCGGGAGAACCAGTCCTGGGCGACCGCGCGGTCCGCGCTCGCTGGCGTGAGGTGCACCGGCGCCCGCGCCTTCCCAAGCGCGCGCTCGAGCATCTCGCGGCGCTCCGCCAGCGGCCGCTCGCGCAGATCGTCGTCGCCTAGCGCCAGCAGGTCGAAGGCAATGTACGAAGCGGGGCTCTCCTGGGCGAGCATCTTCACGCGCGACGCGGCGGGGTGGATTCGCAGCAGCAGCGCTTCGAACTCGAGACCGGCCTTTCCGGCGATGACGATCTCGCCGTCCACCACGCTGCGCTCCGGCAGCTCGCGCAGCAGCGGCGCCTCCAGCTCGGGGAAGTAGCGGTTGAGCGGCTTCAGCTCGCGGGATTGGAGATGCAGCTCGCCTCCGTCACGGAAGGCGAGCGCGCGGAAGCCGTCCCATTTCGGCTCGTACAGCCACCCATGTCCCTCGGGCAGCTCGCCTGCGAGCTTCGCCAGCATCGGCTCGACAGGCGAGTGGAACGGCAGCGCCATGCCTTTCAACCTGGCGCGGAGCGGAGCGCGTCCGCGACGATCTGGCGGGCCTCGGTCACGATCGCCTGCAGATGGTCGTCGCCGCGGAAGCTCTCCGCGTAGATCTTGAAAACGTCCTCCGTCCCCGAGGGCCGCGCGGCGAACCACCCGTCGTCCGCGACTACTTTCAGCCCGCCGATCTCGGCACCGTTGCCTGGAGCGCGCGTGAGCTTCGCCCGGATCGGCTGCCCGGCCAGCGTCTCGGCCCGGACCGACTCGGGGGATAGCTTCTTCAGGATGGACTTCTGCTGCGGCGTCGCCGGCGCGTCGATGCGCGTGTAGTACGGCGTCCCGAGCCGCTGCATGATCGCGCGGGCCTGCTCGCCCGGGTCCTTGCCCGTCCGCGCCAGCATCTCCGCGGCGAGCAGGTCCATGACGATGCCGTCCTTGTCGGTGGTCCACACGGTTCCGTCGCGCCGCAGGAACGACGCGCCGGCGCTCTCCTCGCCGCCGAATCCGAGCGAGCCGTCGAGCAGCCCGTCCACGAACCACTTGAAGCCCACCGGGACCTCGCGCAGCTCGCGCCCCAGCTCGCGCGCGACCCGATCGATGAGGCTGCTCGACACCAGGGTCTTTCCCACCGCCGCGCGCGGGCTCCATCCGGGCCGGTTGCGGAAGAGGTACGCGATCGCCGCGGCCAGGTAGTGGTTGGGATTCAGGAGCCCCTGCCCCGGGGTCACGATTCCGTGGCGGTCCGAGTCCGTGTCGTTGCCGAAGGCGAGGTCGTAGCGGTCCTTCAAAGCGATGAGGTTCGCCATCGCGTACGGCGACGAGCAGTCCATCCGGATCTTGCCGTCGTGGTCGAGGGGCATGAACGAGAAGGTCGGGTCGACGCGGTCGTTCACGACGGTGAGGTCGAGCCCGTACTCCTCGACGATCGGCTTCCAGTACGCGACATTCGAGCCGCCCAGCGGATCGACCGCCAGCCGCGGACCGGCGGCTCGCACCGTCTCGAGATCGACGACGTTGCGCAGGTCCTCGACGTACGGCCCGACGAAGTCGTGCTCGTGGAGGGTCGCGGCGCGCGACGCGCCGGCGCGGCGCACCTGCGCGGTCAACAGCTCGTTCGCGCGGCGCTCGATCCATCCGGTGGCCGAGGTGTCCGCCGGGCCCCCGCTGGGCGGGTTGTACTTGATCCCGCCATCCTCGGGCGGGTTGTGCGACGGCGTGATGACGATGCCGTCGGCGAGCCCGGCCGTCCGCCCGCGGTTGTGGACGAGGATGGCGTGCGAGATGACCGGCGTCGGGGTCCACTGCCCCTCAGGCGCGTGCTGCACCTCGACGTCGTTGGCCGCCAGCACCTCGAGCGCGGTGCGCTGGGCCGGCTCGGAGAGGCCGTGCGTATCCGCTCCCAGGTACAGCGGGCCGGTGGTGCCCTGCGCCTTGCGGTACTCGCAGACGGCCTGGGTCACCGCCAGGATGTGGGCCTCGTTGAAGCTCCCGCGCAGCGACGAGCCGCGGTGGCCCGAGGTCCCGAAGCTGACGCGCTGCTGCGGGTCGGCGGGATCGGGCTTCTCGAAGTAGCGCCTCCGGAGGAGCTGGAGATCGACCAGCAGCTCGCGAGGCGCGGGTTTCCCGGCGAGTGGATGCGCCATGGGCGCAATGGTACTGCGTCAGGCCGCGGGCTGCTCGGCCTCGTCGCAATGCTCGCCGAGGAGAGTGAGCACGCGGTCGATGTCGAAGGGCTTCTGCAGCACACCGATGACGTGGTCGCGGAACGCGGCGGCGACCTGCGAGCCGCTCGACTGCGGACGCGCGGAGATCACCGCGACGGGGACGTTCGCGAGCCGCGGCTGCGTGCGCATCCAGCGCAGCACCGCGGCTCCCCCGACGCGCGGCATGAGCAGGTCGAGCAGCACCAGGCAAGGCAGCTCCTCGCAAGCGGCGAGGTGGTCGATCGCCTCCTGCCCGTCCGCGGCGACAGCCGTCTGGTAGCCCTCCTCCTCCAGGAGCGCGCGGACGACCTCTCGGGTATCGGCGTCGTCTTCGACCAAGAGCACTGCAGCCATCTGCACCTCCGGCGGTCCAACGGCCCCCCAACAGGGTAGGGCGGGAAATTCTTCCAGGCACGTCGCACTGTTGCGCGGAAATTGCGGCACCCGGCACGACCGTGGCTTGCGCTGAACGAACGGTCGTGCTATTAGTATGGCCATGGAGTCAGCGCGCAAGGTGGACGGCCGGGTGGAGCGCGGCGACCGGACGCGCCAGCAGATCCTCGACGCCGCCGTGGACATCGCCTCGGTCGAAGGGCTCGAGGGTCTTTCCATCGGCAGGCTCGCGCTGAAGCTGGAGATGAGCAAGAGCGGCCTCTTCGCCGCCTTCGGGTCGAAGCAGGATCTGCAGCTCGCCACCGTGGATCATGCGGCGGAGATCTTCGTCGAAAAGGTCGTGCGTCGCGGGATGGCGGCCCCGCGCGGGCTGCCTCGCTTGTGGTCGCTCTGCGATTCCAAGCTGGAGTACATGCAGCGCGAGGTGTTCCGCGGCGGGTGTTTCTTCGCCGCCGCGTCGGCCGAGTTCGACGGGCGCCCCGGGCCCGTGCGCGAGCGCATCGCGGCCCACATGAAGGCGTGGGTCGAGCTGCTCGCGGGCGCCGTGCAGCGAGCGCAGAAGGAAGGCCACCTCCAGGCCGACTTCGAGCCCGCGCAACTCGCGTTCGAGATCGACTCGCTCGCGCAGGGCGCCAACTGGGCGTACCAGCTCTTCGGCGATCCCACCGCCTTCGACCGCGCGCGACGCGCGACGAAGGCGCGACTGGACGCAGCCTCGGCGCCGCCACCGCGCCGATCCGGCCAACGCGCCGACCGCCGCAAGCCTGCCGCGGCCGGCGACTGACAAGGTGGAAACGACGGAGGTCCACGATGCGCGCGATCCTTTACTCGCCCGAAAATAGCACGAACGTTCGGTTTGTATCGCCGGAAGCGCCGGACGTGACTGGCGACGCTCCTCCCCATCGCGCGCCAATGCCCGTCCCGATGCGCCTGCGAGGCCGCAGCCCGTCCCCCTGGCTGCGCGCCGCCTTCCGTGTCGCCGGGGCGATCGCGCCCCCGCTCGCCGTCCGCTGGGCGGAGCGGGCTTTCGGCACCCCACCGCGCCTGGAAGCGCGCCCTTCCCCGGTGCTCGCCGCCGGACACCGCTTCTACCTGACCTTCGGCGGCGAGCGGCTCGCGGTCTGGTCCTGGGGCGATGGACCGACGGCGCTGCTGCTCCACGGGTGGGCGGGACGGTCCGAGCAGCTCGCCTCGTTCGTCCCGCCGCTGCTCGCCAAAGGCTACAGCGTGGTGGCGCCCGATGCGCCCGGCCATGGCGCCTCCACCGGCCGCGCCTCCTCGATCCTCGCCTTCGCCGACGCGCTCGAGGCGGTCGCTGCCCGGGTCGGGCCGGTCCACGCATTCGTCGGGCACTCGGGTGGAGCGGCCGCCGGCGCCCTCGCCATCCACCGCGGCGTCCCCGTGCGGCGCGCCGTCTTCCTGGCGCCGGTCGCGAGCCTCGCCGACGTGGTGGTCCGGTTCGCCTGGCAGCTCCACATCCCGCCCTGGATCGCCGATGCCATGCGCCAGCGCTTCGAGTCGCGGCTCGGCGTGCCCATGTCGGCGCTCGAGATCCCCGCCCTGGCCCGTGGCGCGCGCACGCCGCTGCTCGTGTTCCACGATCCCGACGATCGCGAGGTGCCTTGGCACGATGCCGCCGCGATCGCGCAGGCCTGGCCCGGCGCGCGTCTCGTCGACGTTCCCCGCGTGGGGCACAACCGCATCGTGCGCGACGAGAGCGTCATCGAGCAGGCCGTCTCGTTCCTGGGGGCGGCCCGGTGAATTCGACCCGGCGCGGGGTTTCGGCGGCTTTCCAGGGGGAGAGTCG
>VBKO01000119.1 GCA_005888115.1 Deltaproteobacteria bacterium | reverse complement strand
CCAGCGTGGTGAGCGTCAGCTGGAAGTCGGTGCGCTCCGCCAGTTTGGGCGGGACCTTCGGCGCCGCCGTCCCCGCGGGAGGCGTGCTCTGCTGCTCTGCCGTTTGATCGGGAGTCGCCGGATCGGAACGCGCCAGGCCGGGCGCCAGCGTCAATGCGACGAGGATGGAAAGGGCTCTGCCGGTCACATCAGCCTCCTTGGAAGATACAGAAATGAGGCAGGCCGTCGGGTGCTCGCGATCCCCCAATCGTGAGCCTGCCGTCCGCGAACGATTGCACGAATCCACCCAAGACTTCCAGGGGAGGGGTCTCGAAGGGCGGAGCGCACCTGCCGTGCTGCGTCAGGCGGCGCTGTCGCCCGTCCGGTACCAGCGCAGATGTCGCTTGGTGAACCAGCCGATCAGCGCGTCCATGCCGACGGCAAATCCGGCCAGGAGCAGCACGGCGACGAACGCCGCGTCGTGATGGAAGGTCCGCGACTGGAAGAGGATGAAATACCCGAGCCCGTCGATGGAGATGAAGAACTCGGCCACCACCGCGCCGACCAGGGCGCGGCCGATCGCGAGGCGCAGGCCAGCGAGCAGGTACGGCAAGGACGACGGTAGCGTGATCCCGAACCAGACGTCCGTCCAGCGAGCGCGGCAGGCGAGGGCCACCTCCAGGTACTCGGCTGGGACGGAGCGCGCTCCGTCGCTGGCGTTCATGGCGATGGGGAAGAAGGCCGCGAAGACCACCGTCGCCAGCCGCGCCGCCGGGCTGTACCCGAACCAGATGGTGAGCAGCGGCAGGATGGCGACCATCGGCATCGCGTAGAGGCCGTTGACGTACAGCTTCAGCAGTCGGTCGACGACCCGGATGCGTCCCATGGCGAGGCCGATCAGTGTGCCCGAGAGCACGGCGATGAGCAGTCCTTCCACGACGGCGCGGAGCGTGACTCCCGCGGCGCGCAGCATTCCCGCGCTGGCGAGCGCCTGCGGAAGCGCCCGCGCGACGCTGCTCGGCCGCGCGACGTAGGCCGGCGCGAAGAGCCGCACCACGATCTCCCAGGCCCCGAGCACCAGCACTCCGCCGGCGATCTTGACCAGCGGCGTGGACGAGGAGAGCCGCGCGAGCACGCTTCGCCGCGGCGAGGCGTCCCGGACCGGGCGGGTGGCCACAGCCGCGCCACTCGGCTCGGCGCGCCTCATCGGGTGAGCCCGCGCCAGGCGGTGAACCGATCCTCGAGCGCGCGCCCCAGCGCCATGAGCGCGACGCCGAGGAGCGTGATGACGAGCACCGTGGCGAGCAGGCCCGCCGTGTCGAAGTTCCGCCCCGAGGTCATGAGGAGCTGCCCGATGCCGCTGGCGCTGAGGAAGAACTCGGCGGCGACCACGCCGACCAGCCCGCGCCCGATGGCCTGGCGCACGCCCGTCATCGCGTAGGGGAAGGTGCCCGGCAGCATGACGTCGCGCCAGATCGCCCACTCGCCGGAGCGGTACGAGCGCGCCACCTCGATCAGCTCGGGCCGGACGCTGTCGGCCCCCTCGATGGTGTTGTAGAGGATGGGAAAGAAGCAGAAGAGGAACACCACCAGCACCTTGGCGCCGAATTCGAGCCCGAAGATGGAGAGGATGAAGGGGATCAGCGCCACCATCGGCATGGCGTTGACGAGCAAGATGTAGTCGGAGAGCGCAACGCGCAGGACGCGCATGCGCGAGAGCAAGAGGCCGAACGGCAGCGCGGTGAACAGCGCGATGCCGAATCCGGTGGCGAACAGCGCCAGGGACCCGCCCAGGCTCGCGCGCAGCTCGCCCGTCTCGATCATCTCCCAGAGCCGCTGCAGCGTCGCGGAGAACGGGGCAGCCACCGCCGGGTTGGCCCGGCGGCCAGCGAGCTCCCACAGCGCGGCGCCACCGAGCACGCTCGCCGCGTAAGTCGCCCACCTCGCCGTGCGCGTCTCCGGGTTCAGCATGGATTACTTCCTTCGCAGCGCCTCCGCTTCCTTCCAGACACCGCGGTCGACCAGCTGCTCGTACTTGACCGGCTCCTTTCCGGGCTTGATCCCGCCGACCTCCTTCTCGGTCGCGATCACCCGGTCCACGTTGGCCCTGGCGAGCCCGTCGTCCTCCAGCGGCCAGTACTTGATCTCGTAGAAATGCGGGAGCGCCTGCTTCGCCAGCTGCGCCGTGCGGCCCGTCACGGTGGCGATCGAGGCGACGCGGTCGGCGTTCTTCGGATCGACCATGTACCTCGTCGCGTCGATGAGCCCGGCGAGCACCTTCGCGAACGCGGGGCGCTTCTCGGCGAGCGACTTCCGCGTGGTCACGATCAGGTTGTAGTGGCTGACGGGCGCGACCTGCTTGAAGGTCGAGACGATGGCCAGCTTCTTCCCCATCTGCTCCTCGAGGACGGGGACGTCGTCGGTGTGCAGCACGCCGATCTTGATCTGGCCGGCGATCATGGCTGCTCCGACGTTCGAGCTGAGGCTCACCAGCTTCACCTGGTCGACCTTCAGGCCGCAGGGACGCAGGAACGCGGCGAGCGCGACCGCACGCGCTCCGCCGACCGAATCGACGCCCACCGCCTGGTCCTTGAGTCCTTCGCACTTCAGCCCGGGCTCGATCGAGGCGAGCAGCCAGTCCGGGTTCGCCATGCCGTAGATGCCGACCAGGTCCACGCCGGCGTTGGACACCATGCGGACGATCACCGGCGTCGGCGAGAGCGACAAGTCGATGTTCCCGGACACGACTGCCTGCGCGGCGGCCGCGCCGGAGTCGAACGGGCGGACCTCCACCTCGACGCCGTGCGTCTTGAAGAACCCCTCCTCCTTGGCGACGTACGCGACCAGGCCGGAGAAGACGGGCGGCACTCCCGGCACCGCCATGGTGACCTTGTCCGCAGCAGACGCCGCAGGCGCGGCAACGGCGACCAGGATGGCGGTGAGCACGCGCCGTCCTGCGACGAGCCTCGTTCGCATAGGCCCCTCCTTCCTCTTGCAGTATGCCAGAAGCAACAGGCGTGGTCCGACCAGGGTCGGACGGTGCGCGGCGTCGTTGACGATACCTCGCAAGCCCGAGCTCCGAGGGATCGGGCAACCTCGGGGTCTGCCGAGTACGAACCTGCACGGATGGCGTGCGTGCACCGGGCCGTAGCGTTTGCCTGCGCCTCATTGCGCAAGTTTCCGTGGGGTGAATATGCCATCGGTCGTCCGGCGCAACTCGGCCCTCGCGGCGGCGCTCTGCGCGTTGATCGCCGCCTGCAGCAGTTCGAGCAATCCGCCATCCGCCTCGTCCGGTCCGCCCGCGGGGAATCCGCCCGCCACCCCGCCCGCCACCCCGCCGGCCACCCCACCGCCCGAGGATGACGCGAAGAAGGCGGCGGAGATGCTCATCGACGAGGGCCGCCAGACGTTCCGCTTCGAGACTTTCGGGGACGAAGCGTTCTGGGGAGATACGCTCAAGCTCCACCAAGCCATCGCCGGCAGCGCGCACGGCGGGGTGGGCCCCGGCGTCAGCCCGAAAACGGCACTCTCCGTCGGCCTCAAGGTCGATGCCGACGTGCTTCCCGGGAACGTCGTCGCCGGAATCAAGAACGGGAGCCTGAACCTCGACGATCCCGGCGTCACCCTGACCCTGTTCGATCTCAAGGCCGTGGTGGGGGTGACCGGGTTCTCCGACGGCACAGGAGGACTGCGAGCGATCGGTATCCAGTGCGCCCTCTGCCACTCGACCGTGGACGACTCCGTCGCGCCTGGGATCGGCAAACGGCGCGACGGCTGGGCCAACCGCGACTTGAACGTCGGCGCGATCGTCAGCCTCTCGCCGGACCTGTCGGCGGTGACGAAGCTGCTCGGAGTCGACGACGCGACGGTCCGCAAGGTGCTCGCGAGCTGGGGTCCGGGGAAGTTCGACGCCGAGGTCTTCCTGGACGGAAAGGCGCTGCGCCCCGACGGCAAGTCCGCCGCGACGCTCATCCCACCCGCCTTCGGCCTGGCCGGTGTCAACCTGCACACCTGGACCGGATGGGGCTCGGTGACGCACTGGAACGCCTTCGTCGCGAACCTCGAGATGCATGGCAAGGGAACCTTCTTCGATCCGCGGCTGAACGACGCGACGCAGTTCCCGATCGCGGCGAAGGCCGGCTTCGGAAACGTGCGTAACGACCCCGACCTGATCACGCCGAAGCTCGCGGCTCTCCACTTCTACCAGCTGGCGCTCCTCGCCCCGACGCCGCCGTCGGGGAGCTTCAACGCGGACGCTGCCGCGCGCGGAAAAACCGTCTTCAACGGACCGGCGAAGTGCGCGACCTGCCACGTGCCACCGCTCTTCACGGAGCCCGGCTGGAACATGCATACGCCGGCCGAGATCGGGATCGACGACTTCCAGGCGAATCGTGCTCCCGACAAGCGCTACCGGACGGCGCCCTTGCGTGGGCTGTTCGCGCACGCGAAAGGCGGCTTCTACCATGACGGCCGCTTCGCCACCTTCGAGGACGTCGTTGCTCACTACGACAGCGCGCTGGGCACCAAGCTCTCGGCGGGGCAGAAGAGCGACCTCGTCGCGTACCTGAAGTCGCTGTAGCCAGCTCGAAATCGGCAACTGCGAACTCATTCCCGTCCTCCTCCGATCGCTGCCGTCGCCACCCCTACCACCGCGAGGGCCGCGGTGACGGCGAACCCCAGGTCGACCGCCCGCACCAGGGCGCCTGCGCCGCCGCGGTGCACGACGGTGGTGAGGATGGCGCCGGCGAGACCGACGCCGAGCACCATCCCGGCATTCCGCGCCGTGGCCAGCACGCCGGCCGCGATGCCCTGCCGGTTGGGCGGTGCCGCGCCCATCAGGGCGCTGTTGTTCGGCGCGATGAAGATGCCGGTCCCCAGCCCGCAGACGGCGAGCGCTCCGGCGACGTGCGCGAGCGGCGTCGCCGGCCCGAGATGCGAGAGGAGGAACAGCCCGATCGCGAGCAAAGTCATCCCGGCGAGGGCTGGAATCCGGGTCCCGATCCGATCGGACATCGTCCCGGCGAGCGGCGCAACGAACATCATCACCAGCGGCTGCGAGGTGAGCAGCAAGCCGGCGCGCGCCGGACCCAGTCCGCGCCCCTCGATGAGATAGAACGGGACCAGGAAGAGGATGCCGTACACGCAGACGTAGTTGATCACCGCGCTGGCGGTCGCGCCGGCGAACGCGGCCCGCGCGAAGAGCGACAGATCCAGCATCGGCCGCTCGACGCGCCGCTCGATGCGCAGGAACACGGCAAGCAACGCGATCGAGGCGCCGATGAGCCCCAGCGTGGCCGGCGACGTCCAGCCCCAGGCGTGCCCCTGGTTGAGCCCCAAGAGCAGCGCGAGCAGACCCGCGAAGAAGGTGGCCGCCCCCGCCCAGTCGAACCGTTCCTCGATCCGCTCGGGCGCGTCGGCGACGATGTGCCGGGCGCTCAGGAACAGCGCCGCCGCTCCGACCGGCACGTTGATGTAGAAGACGGCGCGCCAGCTCCAGTGCTGCGCCAGAAGACCGCCCAGCGACGGACCTACCGTGAGCCCGAGGTAGGTCATCGTCGCCTGCAGCCCCAAGGCCTGGCCACGCTGGCGGGGCGGGAAGGTCTTGGTGAGGATGGCGGGAGAATTCGCGAACAGCATGGATGCGCTGATCGCCTGGATGGCGCGGAAGACGATCAGCCACTCCGCCGAGGGCGCGAGACCGCACAGCGCGGAGCTCGCGACGAATCCGGAGAGGCCCCAGAGATAAACGCCCTTGTGCCCGCGGACGTCACCCAGCCGCCCGAATCCCAGCAGCAGGCCGCTCACCACCAGGAGGTAGACGGTCACCACCCATTCGACGGTCGCGACGTCGGTGCGCAGCTCGTCGCGCAAGACCGGCAGGATGGCGTTCACCACGCTGCCGTCGAGGGCGGACATGAAGGTGCCCGTTCCGACGGCGACGAGCACCCACCACTTGCGTGGATCCGCCGCTCGCGCGGCCGGCGCCTGCTCGTCGACGCGCATGGAGCGGCTTTTGTACCCGGATGCCCCGTGCGCGCAACCGTCGGTCGAGCCATGGCAGTATCGGAGCGATGACCCAGGCGACTCCGGTGGCGCGCGTCGAGGTCGGTTCCTTCCGCCGCGACGGGGTGGAGATCCTGCGCGAGGTGCGCTGGACCATAAGCAAAGGCGAGCACTGGGCGCTCTTGGGACCCAACGGGTCCGGCAAGACGTCGCTGCTTCGCATCCTCGCCGCATATGAATGGCCCACCCAGGGCCAGGTGGAAGTGCTGGGCGAGAAGTTCGGACGCTTCGATCTGCGCGAGCTGCGCAAGCGCATCGGCCTGGTCTGCGCCGCGCTCGAGCCCCGTTTCCCCGAGTGGGACGAGGCGCGCTTCATCGTGCTCTCGGGGCTCGACGCCGCCATCGGACGCAGCCGCAAGTTCAGCGTCGACGAGGAGCGGCGCGCGCTGGCCGCGCTCGAAGCGGTCGCCGCAGGACACATCGCGTGCCGTCCGTTCGGCGCGCTTTCTCAAGGCGAGCGCCAGCGGGTGCTGATCGCGCGCGCCTTCCTGCCCGCGCCGCCGCTCCTGGTGCTCGACGAGCCGTGCGAAGGGCTCGACCCGCTGGCGCGGGAGCGGCTGCTCGAGGACCTGGCCCGCTTCGCCGCGCGCCCGGACGCGCCGACGATGGTGCTCGTGACGCACCACCTGGAGGAGATCGCGCCGTTCGTCTCGCACGCCCTGCTCCTCGCCAACGGCGCGGTGGTCGCCGGCGGGCGCGTCGAGGAGGTCGTCACGGATGCGCACCTCTCGCGCGCATTCGGCGTCCCGTGCGAGGTGAAGGTGGATCCGTCGCGGCGTTACTCACTCCGCTTCCGCGGCCGGTGAGGCTTGACGGCAAGCCCGACTGAACGGCTACATCTGCGGCCGCTGAGCACGGAGGGTGCGGCGAATGAAGGCCGCCGTCTTGAAAGAGCTCGCCGAGGGCGAGAGGCGGGTCGCCGCGGTGCCGGCGACCGTGGAGAAGATGGTCAAAGCCGGCATGGAGGTCTGCCTCGAATCCGAGGCAGGGCTCGCCTCCGGCTTCCAAGACGGGGAGTACCGGGAAGCGGGCGCCCGCGTGGAACCGTCGCGCGACGGCGCGCTCGACGGAGCCGCCGCCGTGCTCAAGGTGCAGAAGCCAAGCGGGGACGAGCTGGACCGCATCCCGGAAGGCTGCGCCCTGATCGCCTACGGGCTTCGCGCCGGGACGGACCTCTCGCAGAAGCTGCGCGATCGCCGCATCACCGCCTTGTCGCTCGACCTGCTGCCGAGGATCGCCCGGGCGCAGAGCATGGACGTGCTCAGCTCGATGGCGAACATCGCCGGGTACAAGGGCGTGCTCCTCGGCGCGGGGGCGCTGGGCAAGTTCTTCCCGATGCTGATGACCGCCGCGGGCACCGTGCTCCCCGCGAGGGTCCTCGTGCTGGGCGCCGGCGTGGCCGGCTTGCAGGCGATCGCCACGGCCAGGCGGCTGGGCGCGGTGGTGACCGGGTTCGACGTCCGCCCGGTGGTCAAGGAGCAAGTGGAAAGCCTGGGCGCGCGCTTCCTCGCGGTCGCGATCGAGGAGCAGGCCGAGGACGCGAAGGGATACGCGAAGGAAGTTTCGGCGGACACGGCGCGCAGGCAGCGGGAAGCGATCGCGCAGGAGCTGCGCACTACCGACGTCTGCATCACCACCGCGCTGGTCCCGGGGAAGCGGGCGCCGCTCCTCGTCACCGCGGAGATGGTCAAGGGAATGCGGATGGGCTCGGTGGTCGTGGACCTCGCGGCCGAGCAAGGCGGCAACTGCGAGCTGACGGAGCCCGGCAAGGACCTCGTCAAGCACGGGGTGACCATCCTCGGCCCGCTGAACGTGGTGTCCGCGATGGCCTACCAGGCCTCGCAGCTCTACTCGCGCAACGTGCTCAACTTCCTCCTGCACATTTTCGACAAACAGCGTGGAGCGATCGCCGTCGACCGCGACGACGAGATCGTCAAGGCCTGCTTGATCGCGCACCAGGGAGAGCTGCTGCAGCCGCCGCCCTGACACAGAAGGGAGAATCCATGATCGATCCCGGTCTGATCGCCGACCTGTACGTGTTCGTGCTGGCCGGCTTCCTCGGCTACCAGGTCATCTCGCGCGTCTCGCCGCTCCTGCACACCCCGCTGATGTCCGCCACCAACGCCATCTCGGGGATCTCGCTGGTCGGATCGCTGGTCGTCGCCGGAGCGGGCTACAATCCGCTCAGCACCGCGTTGGGATTCATCGCGGTGACCGCCTCGACCATCAACGTGGTGGGCGGCTTCCTCATCACCGATCGCATCCTGAAGATGTTCAAGGCGAGCAGGTGAGCCATGCAGCGGACCCTGCTGCAACTCTTCTATCTGCTCTCGGCCATCCTCTTCGTCCTCGGCCTGCGCGGCCTGAGCCACCCCCGGACCGCGCGGCGCGGGATGTTCCTGGCCGAGCTGGGGATGCTGCTCGCCATCGTCGGCACCCTCTTCCACCATGAGATCCTCAGCTACCGGTGGATCGTCGCCGGGCTCGTCCTCGGCACCGTGATCGGCGCGCCGCTCGCGATCTGGATCCCGATGACCGCGGTGCCGCAACGGACCGCCCTGTCGCACTCCTTCGGCGCGCTCGCCGCGGCGCTGGTCGGCATCTCGGAGTACTACCGCCACGGAGCAAACCTCGGGGCGGGGCGCGTCGCGGTGATCGGCGTCGAGGTGATGCTCGGCTCCTTGACCTTCACCGGCAGCTTGATGGCCGCCGGAAAGCTGCAGGGAATCATCCGCGGCTACCCGATCACCTATCGCGGCCAGAACTTCTCCAACCTGGCGCTCCTCGCGGGTATGGCCGGCCTGATCGTCGCGCTGGCGTTCATGCCCGGCGCGGGCAGCGCGTTCTACCTGATCGTGGGTCTGGCGCTCGTCTTCGGCATCCTGCTCATCTTGCCGATCGGCGCGGCCGACATGCCCGTCGTCATCGCCTTGCTGAACTCCTACGCCGGCCTGACCGACGCGGCGATGGGGTTCATGCTCGACAACAAGATCCAGATCATCACCGGCTCGCTGGACGGCTCGTCGGGGTTCATCCTTTCCATCCTCATGTGCCGCGCGATGAACCGCTCCATGACGAACGTGCTCTTCGGCGCCTTCGGCAAGGTGCAGGAGCTCCCCGCCGGCGAGGAGGCGAAGAAACCGATCCGCCAGACCACGGTGGACGAAGCGGCGGAGGTGCTCGCCAGAAAAAAGGAGTGGCCGTGCGCTACGGCATCCACGCCGTCGCGGGCCGGATGCCCGGACACATGAACGTGCTCCTGGCCGAGGCCAACGTGCCGTACGACGAGCTGTACGACATGGACCAGGTCAACCCGCAGTTCGCCGAGACCGACGTCGCGGTGGTCGTGGGGGCGAACGACGTCGTCAACCCTGCCGCCAAGCGCGAGCGAGGCAGTCCCATCTACGGCATGCCGATCCTGGAGGTGGAGAAGGCTCGGGTGGTGATCGTCTGCAAGAGGAGCATGGCCCCCGGCTTCGCGGGGATCGACAACGCGCTGTATTACAACGACAACACACTGATGCTCTTCGGCGACGCAAAGGAAACCATGGTGAAGCTCGCCACGGCGCTGAAGCAGTAGGAGTCACGGCTCCAGGTTGCGCGCCTGCGGCACGTCGCGCGAGTACGCCGGCCGGGCGAGGAACTGCTTGGGGTCGTAGCGCCAGAACTGGCTCACCTCGGGAATAGTGGCGACGATGGCGTTGACGAGGCGCCCGCCCTTCCGCTCCACGCGCCGGACGTAGATGTTCAAGATGGGCTTGCCGTACTCGTCGAGCCGGATCGGTCCGATCGGTCCTTCGCGCAGCTTGACCGCGTGCAGGGCGCGCACGAACGCCGCCTTGTCCTCGAACTTCCCCTTCACCGCCTTGAGCGCATCCTCGAGGAAGAGCCCGGCGGTGTACGTACCCACCGTGTAGAAGCCGGGGACCGCGTTGTATTCGGACTGCACCGCCTGGACGAACCGGCGGTTGTCTTCGCTGTCGATCGTGGCCGAGTACCAGCTCGCCGAATAGACCCCCAGCGCCTCGTCGCCCATGTTCTTGAGGATCCCTTCGTCGACGCAGGTGGGGTTGCCCCGGCTTGATCTGAGCGACGTATGCGCCGTAATCGGGAACGTTCAGCGGCGACCAGAGCTTCTGCACGATCTTCCCGCCGCTCTCTTCGAAGGCGCTGTGGAAGCCGGCGACTCCTTCGTGACCATAGGTGAAACAGCGCGCTCCCTCATCTCACCGCGGCCCGCGCTGCCGTCCTGCAGCTCTCGGTCCCGATCCTCGCCGCCGCCGGGGGTGTGCTGCTGCTCGGCGAGGCGCTCACCGCGCGCCTGGTGGTGGCGGGAGCCGCGATCCTCTTCGGGATCGCGCTCGCCACGCGGAAATCCCGGCCGGCCGCGGAACCCAAAGCCGCCCGTGCGGCGGTCAACTGAGGCCAGCGCCTGCGCGCGCCTCCAGGATGAGCCGCGTCCGCAGATCGTGCAGCCCACGCTCCAACCCGACCGGGAACCGGTGCGGGTTCACGAACCGCTTCACTCCGGAGTGGAACCGGGACAGCTCGTCGGAGACCCGCTTTCTCACCTCCAGCAGCGGCGGAGGGTCGTAGACGCGCCGTCCCGAGCGGAAGATCGGGACCAGCAGGTCGCGAGACGCGCTGCCCTCCGGAATCGTGCGGCGCCGCGTCGGGTCGAGCGGGTCGACCATGGTGACGGGCGTGGCTGGCGGCATTCCTTCGTCGTAGATCACGTCCGCAACCGCCTCGGCATCGCCGAAGAAACGCCTCGTCTGAAGCACGCCGGGGATGGACGTCTTGATCGGCTGCTCCGACAGCTTCACCTTGGGCCGCCAGGCTTCTCCCGGCCGGCGCACCGCGGTCAGCTTGAACACGCCGCCCAGCGCGGCGTCGGGGTGCCCGGTGGCCAGACGCGTGCCGACACCCCAGCCGGAGATCGCCGCGCCCTGCTCCTTCAGGCTCGCCACCAGGTGCTCGTCGAGCTCGTTGCTGACGAGGATGCGCGCGTTCTCGAACCCGCCCTCGTCCAGCATCTTGCGCGCTTCCGACGAGAGCCAGGCGAGGTCGCCCGAGTCCAGGCGCACGCCGAGCATCTCGTGCCCGCGCGCGCGCAGCTCGCGGCCGACCTCGATCGCGTGGCGGACTCCTTCGCGCGTGTCGTAGGTGTCGACCAGGAAGGTGCAGTTGTTCGGCAGCGCCTCGGCATACGCCCGGAAGGCGCTCAGCTCGTCGTCGAAGGCCATCACCCAGCTGTGCCCGTGCGTGCCGCTCACCGGGATTCCGAACAGGCGCCCTGCCATCACGTTGGAGGTGGCCGCGCAGCCGCCCACCCACGCGGCCCGGCTCGCGGCCAGTCCACCGTCGAATCCCTGCGCCCGGCGAAGGCCGAACTCCAGCACGGGGTCGCCGCGTGCCGCCGAGACCACCCGCGCCGCCTTGGTGGCGATAAGCGACTGGAAGTTGATCAGATTGAGCAGCGGCGTCTCGACGAGCTGCGCGTGGACGATGGGACCGGTGACGCGCACGAGCGGCTCCAGCGGGAACACCACCGTGCCTTCCGGGACCGCGTCGACGTCGCAGGCCAGGCGCATCGAGGCGAGGTGATCGAGGAACGCGGCGGCGAACAGCTTCTCTCCGTCGCTCCCGCGCACCTCGGCCAGATACGCGAGGTCCTCCGCCTCGAAACGCAGCGACTCGAGGAGGTCGATCGCGTACTCGAGACCGCAGGCGATGGTGAATCCACCGGCGAACGGATTGCGCCGGAAGAAGAGGTGGAAGGCCGCCTGCAGCTCTTCCATCCCCGACTTCCAGTACGCGTACGCCATGGTGAGCTGGTACAGGTCGGTGAGCAGGGCGAGCGAGGGCCGGTACAACTCGGTCGGGATGCGCACGGCGGGAGTGTACGACGGCTGCGCACGTTGCGGCGGCAACTCGTCCCGGGGCTCATCATCGGTCACTTCGCCCATGCGTCCCGCCGGGTTCCCGGAGCATGAGAGCGTGCACTCCGCGCCCGCGGACAAATCACGCTGGGGTCTCCCTTGCTTTCAGGGGAGAATCGAGCGCAACGGCGGCGAGGATCTCACGTCGTGCTCAGGCTGCGGCAGCGGTTGCTGCGACGAGAGCGAACGAGAGTCGCTGCGTTTGCCCCCTCTCATCTCGGCCAGACGCTCCGACACTCGGTCAGTCGATCTCCCGTTCCTG
>VBKO01000118.1 GCA_005888115.1 Deltaproteobacteria bacterium | reverse complement strand
CTCCGCCTTGAAGTGGTTGGGCAGGTTCCGCTCGCGCGGCGAGTCGTCCTCGACGCCCGCCGCCGGTCCGGGCTGCTGCCGCACGTAGAGGTCCGGCGTGATGCCCTTCTCCTGGATGCTGCGCCCGCTCGGCGTGTAGTACCGAGCGATGGTGAGCTTGAGGCCGGAGCCATCCTCCAGCTCGATGACGGTCTGCACGCTCCCCTTGCCGAAGGTGGGGGTGCCCATCACCACCGCCCGGCCGTGGTCCTGCAGCGCGCCAGCCACGATCTCGCTGGCGCTCGCGGTACCGCCGTCGACCAGCACGATGAGCGGATATCCCGGCTCGGTGTCCTTCGCGTGCGCGCGCTCCACCTCCACGTGCTTGCTGTCGCGCCCCTTGGTGGTCACGATCACGCCCTCGACGAGGAAACGGTCCGCCACCTTCACTGCCTGATCCAGCAGCCCACCGGGGTTGTGGCGTAGGTCCAGAACCACGCCCGCGAGGTGGCCGCCGGCCTGCGTGCGCAGGGCATCCAGCGCCTTCCGCAGATACGAGTCGGTGCGATCCTGGAAGTTCTTGATCTTCACGTAGCCGTAGCGCCGATCGTAGAGGCGGTGCTCGACGGACACGACGCGGATCACGTCGCGGACCAGGGTGAACGCGCGCGGCTCGGACCAGGCGGCGCGAGCCACCTTGACCATGCACTTGGTGCCTGGCGCGCCCATCAACGCCTTGACGGCATCGGCGTCCTTCCAGCCGCGCGTCTGCGCGCCGTCGATCTCGAGCACCCTGTCCCCCGGCGCGAGGCCAGCCCGCGAGGCCGGCGAATCGTCGACCGGCGACACCACCACCAGCTCGTCGCCGCGCGACGCGATCTCGAGGCCCACGCCGCCGTACTCGCCGTCGGTCTCCTGCTTGAGCGCCGAGTACGCCTTCGGTTCCATGAACGTGGAGTGCGGATCGAGCGTCCGCACCATCCCGTCGATGGCGCCGTAGAGCAGCTTCGCGTCGTCGACGTCCTCGACGTAGTTGTTCTGGATGAGGCTGAGCACGTGGCTGAACACGTCGAGCTTCCGGTACGGGCCGGCGGGATCATTCGCCGCCCGCGCCACGTCAACCGCGCCGAACCCGCCCACCGTCGCGCACGCGCAGAGCAGCGCGAATCGCCCCCGGCCGCGGGGTTTCTGCGCCGGAGTCTCGAGCGGCGGCGGCGGCATGCGCTGCATCGACGTCCTCCCACTACAGTGTAACGGCGAGACCCTAGGGACCGCGAGTAACTGGCGCACTCGCTTGCGGGCCTACACGCGCCCCCGGCCTCGCCCTGCGCGGCCGGCCAAGCCACAGCTCCGGGTCCAGCGGCGTCTGGCCCTGCCGCAGCTCGAAATAGAGGTACGCGCCCTTGAGCGAGCCGCTATCGCCCACGGTGCCAACCACGTCTGCGCGGCGCACCTCGTCTCCCCTTGCGCGTGCGAGTGTGCCGAGGTGTGCCATCAGGGAGAAATATCCGTCGCCATGGTCGATGATGATCAGGTTCCCGTATCCGTGGAACCAGCCGGCGTGCACGATCCTGCCCGCGTGGATGGCGCGCACCTCGGTCCCTTCCTCGCAGCGCACGTCGATCCCGCGCTGCAGGGTCACCGTGCCGTAGCGCTCGTCCACCGACCTCCCGAAGCGCGCCTCGATGCGCCCCGACTCGACCGGGAACAGCAGCTTGCGGCGCATCCTCCGCACCGGCGGCTCGTCTGGCGCAGGCCGCGCGGGGACCGGCGCCTGCTGCAATTCGCGCACCTCGCCGGCCAGCGCTCGGGCGGCTTCCTCCAGCTCGCGCGCGGCCTGCTCGTGCACAGCCTTGTCGTCCTGCACCGACGCGAGCAGCCGCCGCTGCTGCGCGGCGTGAGCATCCAACACCGCGCGCTTCTCCGCTTCCTCCGCCGCGGCGGAAGCTTCCTCGTCCCGGACCCGGGCCAGCTCGTCGCGGGCCAGCTTCGCCGCCGAGGCGCGCGCGCGGAGCCGCAGGAGCGCGTCGAGGTCGGCCTGGAGCAGCGCATCGAAGAGGCGGCGGCGCCGCAGCAGGTCGGGGATGGACTGGGCCCCGAGGAGGAAGCGGAGGTACCCTTCGCGCCCCAGGCGATAGCGGGTGATCAGGCGCGGAGCGGCGACGTTGGTCGCCGCCTCCATCTCGGCCTCCGCCTTTCGCGATCTCGACTCCGCCCCGGACAGCCGCAGCTCGGCGGCGCGGAGCCTCGCCTGCGCCGCGCGCAGCGCGCGCGCCTCGACGTCCACCTGCCGCTCCGCCTCGGCCAGCTTGCCGAGCACCGTCGCCTCGCGCCCGGCGAGCTGCTCCGCCATGGCGCGCTCTTTCGCGAGCTGCGCGGCGCGTTCCCGCTGGGCCGCGGCCGAGAGCACCGCCGCCGCCTCCTCCTCGGATCGCACCGGCGCCCCGGCGAGCAGGAGGAGGAGAAGCCCGATCATGTGCGCAGGAACCGCGCGACGGCGAGGTAGCTGCCGCACAGGCCGACCAGCGCGCCGGCCGCCGCCAGCAGCGCGCAATGCTGCGCCGACAAGTGTGGCGCTTGCGCTCCGGAGGCGAAGGCAAACGCGGCGGCGGCGCGAGGGAGCAACAGCCGCTGCACCGCCAGCAGGCCCGCGGCGGCGAGCGCCGCTCCGCACAGGCCCTGCAGCGCTCCCTCGAGGAGGAAGGGCGCGCGCACGTACCGGTCCGTCGCGCCGACCAGCTTCATGATCTCGATCTCGTCCCGCCGGGCGTAAACCGCCAGCCGGATGGTGTTGGCGACGACGAGCAGCGCGGCGAGGCCGACCAGCGCCAGCGAGCCGGTCCCGAATCCGCGCAGCGCGTTGCCCAGCGCCTCCAGGCGGTCGACCCACTCGCGGCCGTAGTCGACGTCGGCGACGCCGGCCACCTGCGAGACCCGAGCGGCCAGCGCGCGCAGATCGCCGGCCCCGCGCGGGCTCACCTCGACGGTGGCAGGGAGCGGATTGCGCGACAGCCCGTCGAGGGTCCCGCCCAGATCGCCGAGCTGCACGCGGAGGCGATCGAGCGCTTGCGCCGGAGAGACGAAGACCACTTCCGCACCGGGCTCCGCGGACCGGACCCGGTCGGCGACCCCGCGCGCCTGCTCCTCGGACAACGCCCGGTCCAGATAGGCGGTGACGGCCGGCTGGGCGCCCCAGCTGACGAGGAGCGCGCGCGCGCCCAGCACCGTGAAGGCGAGCGCTCCCCCGAGGAACAAGGCCAGCGTGATGGTGACCACCGCGAGCAGGCTCGGAACGGGCGCCCGCCACAGGTTGAGGAGGGCCCGCCGCACGAGCCGCCACGCCACGTGGGTCATGCGTCGCTCGTCACCTTGCCGTGGTGGAGCTGGATGGTGCGGCGCTGGTAGCGGCCGAGCAGCGCGCGATCGTGGGTCGCGACCACCACGGTCGCGCCGCGCGCGTTGGCGTCGAAGAGGAGCTGGAGGATGCTGTCGGTGAGCGAGGCGTCGAGATTGCCGGTCGGCTCGTCGGCGAGCAGGATGGCCGGCTCGTTGACCAGGGCGCGCGCGATGGCCACGCGCTGCTGCTCGCCGCCGGACATGCGCAGCGGGAGCGATCCCACCTTGTCGGCCAGGCCGACCTGCGCCAGTCGCTTGTGGGCGCGCTCGCGGATCTTCGCGTCGGAAGCCCCCATCACCTCGAGCGCAAATCCGACGTTCTCCAGGGCGGTGCGATTCGGCAGCAGCTTGAAATCCTGGAATACCACCCCGATGTTGCGTCTCAGGAAAGGCACGCCGCCCGCGCTCAGCCGGTTGACGTTGCGCCCGCCGACGATGACCTGCCCGCTGGTCGGCTCGTCGGCGCAGAAGAGAAGCCGCAGGAGCGTCGTCTTTCCCGCGCCGGAGGGACCGGTGAGCCACACGAACTCACCTTTCTCCACCCGCAAGGTCACGTCATCGAGCACCGGTGGGTCGTCGGACCAGCGCTTGGTGACGTGGAACAGCTGGATCACTCAACAGCCCCCGTTCTGCCCCTGGATGCAAACGCGAATCGTGCAGTTCGAAGGGGCGCAAGTGATCACGCCCGGAAGGATGCCGTTGGCTGCGGTGCAGCTCAGCGCGTTGCCGTTGGAGATCCGGCAGGTACCGGTGAAGACGTCGAGCGGCCCGGTGATGGTCCCGGTGCAGGTCGTCCCAGTGGTGGACACGAAGAAAACCGCGTCGGTGCACGACGAGCTGAGGACGGCGGCTTGGCCGCCGGCACCGGGTTGCGTGCCGATCGCGCAGCCGTCCAGCGCGACCAGGTCGGCCCGGTTGGGCCCGCAGCTCGCAGGACCTCCGTCCGGAGCCGCACCGCCGTCGGGCTGACCGGCGTCGGCGGTGCCGGCGTCGGCGAGCGGCGCCGTGTCGCCGGGGAACCCGCGCGCCGGATCCGTCTGGGTGTAGTTCGCTCCTCCCCTGCCGCAGGCGGCGAGGGCAACTGCGAAGGCGATTGCTGCTCGGTTTGCTGCGCACATATCAGCCTCGGGGCTGACTTACTTGGGTGGCTCCAGATCGGCGGAGAGGAAGGCGAGGATCACCTCGTCGAGGCTCTTCTCGCTGATCAGCTCCTCCGCGAAGAGCGTCGGGAGATCGTCGTGGGGCGCCTCGACCGGCCGGGAATCGTCCGCGAAGATGTTCTGCGGGCGCGCAGCCGCGGGCTTGGCGCCTGCGCGCGCGGCGGGCCGGACCGCCGGCGAGGAGGTGGGTGTCATCTTCGGCGGCGGTCCTGGCGGCGGGCGCACCTGGGGCGGCACGCGCGTCGTCTGCGGCAGCGGACCGCCCGGGACGCGCGGAGTGGGCGGCCGGGACGCGCCCGGAGGCGACGGCTCCCAAACCGGCTGGGTTGGGGCGGGGCGCGGCGCAGGCCGCGGAGCCGGGGGAATCATCTGCTTCGGCAGCGGCACCTTGGGCAGGAGCGGCGCCAAAGGGCGGGGCGGCGGCGGGGCCGCTCCACCGGCGTTCACCGCGGTGGGTCCCGTCTCGCCGGTGGCGAGCACGCCGGGCTTGTAGTGCGGAGCGCCGAGCCGCTCGGCGAGATCGTTGAACTCGCCGGAGATGAGGCGCTTGAGCAACGCCTTGTGCTGCGCCTCCATCAGGACGCGCACGGCCTTGGGCAGGTCTGGCTCGGCCTCGACCAGGTCGACGTAGCTCGACTTCATGCTGGCGACGATGTTGCCGCCGACGAAGATGTGGGTGATGTAGTGCGCGTGTGGGAGGCCGGAGTCCTCCGTCTGCACGTGGTAGACGCGCGGTCCGTACTTGACGTTGTGGTTGAACCCGACGACCGGGGCTCCTGCTTTGGGCGCGCTCACGGGGTCTGTTCAGCTCTCCGGAAGGCCCTCGGGGCTCCTCTCGATGATTTAACAGAACATCGACTCGGTCGCCACCACTCGCCGCCGATAGGGCGGCGATGTTGTCTTTTCATCGCGGCGGTCATGCGCTTCATGGGCTGAGGTCCACGGCTTCCACCAGGTCCACCGGCCGTCCCAGGAACCGCTCGGCCATCAAATGGAAACGCTCCGGGACGTCGGTGCACAGCGTCCGATGGCGCGCTCCGTCGCCCCTGCGTTCGAGCCCGCGCGCGCGCAGTAATTGCGCGACCGCCTCGGCCGTGGCCTGGGCGGAGTCCACCAGCGCGGGCCCCGGGCCCATCACTTCGGCGATCACGTTCGCGAGCAGCGGGTAGTGCGTGCAGCCCAGCAGGACCGTATCGGCCCCCGCGCGGCGCAGATCCGCGAGGTAGCGCTCCGCCACCAGCCGCGGCACCTCGCCGTCCGTCCACCCCTCCTCGGCGAGCGGCACGAACAGCGGGCACGCGCGGGCGAGCACCGACGAGAGCGGCGCAAGCCGCCGGAGCGCAGCCTGGTACGCGCCCGAGGCGACCGTGGCCGGAGTCCCCAGCACGGCGATGGCGCCGCCCCGCGTCCTCGCCGCGGCTGCCTGCGCTCCCGGCTCGATCACCCCCACGACGGGGATCGGGAGCGCGTCGGCGAGAGCGGGGAGGCTGTCGGCGGACACCGTGTTGCAGGCGACCACCAGCATCTTGATCCCCTGCGCCGCCAGATGGCGGGCGCAGAGCAGCGCATAGCGCGTCACCACTTCGCGCGAGCGCGTTCCGTAGGGCACCCGCGCGGTGTCGCCCAGGTAGATGGTGTGCTCCTCCGGCAGGCGCGCGGTCAGCGCGCGGAGCACGGTGAGCCCCCCGACGCCGCTGTCGAAGACGCCGATGGGCGCGTCCATTCGCGTGCAGGATGCCTGGAATGGCTACTTCGAGAAAGGAATGATCCAGGACGCGGTGGTCTGGTTGGGCACGCCGAACAGGATGTGCGCCTGGAAGGCACCCGCAGTCGCGTCGATGCCCCACAACCCGGACACCCCCGCGACCCGGAGACTCTGGCCGCACATGCTGCCGCTCTGCTTGTTTCCGTTCGCGTCCGTCAGCGTGTACGCCACGGGACAGGGAGGGCTCGCCGTCCCGAAGTCCCAGCTCAACGTCGCCTCTCCGCCGGCGCTGCCGACCGCGTCGGCGTCGACGTCCACGTTCGAGAGCAGGCCCGGCTCGAAACGGGCCGAGGCTGGATGGCGGGTCTGATAGACGACGGTCGAGCCGCGTACGCCACTGATGGCGAAGGAGTGCATCCCGGCGGGGATGGTCGATACTTGCGCGCCCTCGACGCCACCAGTGTCGCGGCAGGCGACCTCGCCTGCGAGCGTCCCGCCGGTCCCGTCCAGGTTGGGATCGACGGCGATGCTGACCACGTCGACTTGCGCCTCCGCGCAGGTCATTGCGCCCTGCGTGCCCAGCGCGAACCCGCCACCGCTCAAGAGCGCATCCCAGCTCACATCGGCCGTCGCGGAAGTCGGCTGCCCGACCGGGAGGTCCACCCGCGCGCTTGTGTCGACCCGGTCCGCCACGCTGACCTGCACGTTCTGGAGCCAGTAAGACCGCACTCCGCTCTTGAGGCCGACCAGATCGATCCGGTGGCGCCCGGGCGCAAGCGGCGAGATGGACGTGCCGTCGGCGCCGTTCGCGCTGCACGCCACGTCGAGGTTGCCCGCCTGGTCGGTGATCAGCGCGCCGTCCACGCTCATCCGCACGGAGGTCACACCGGCGCGCGCGCAGGTCAGGCCGCCGAAGGTCCAGTTGAGCGAGATCGACCCGCCGGGCACCTTCTGGACGTCGATGTCGAGCACGTTGTCGCCACGGTGGATCGCGATGTCCTGCTGGGTCTGGTAGAGGACCGCCCCGTCAGCGCCGAGCCCGGAGATGGTCAGGCTGTACTGGCCGGCCAGATAGGTGCCGAGATTCGCTCCACCGGCGATGGTTCCACCCCCCAGCTGGCAGGAGAACTGGTTCGGCGTGAGCAGCTCGTGCGCGATGTCCACCTGGATGGTTTGGACGCCCGCTGCCAGGCAGGAATTGCCGGCGAATGTCCAGTTCACCTCCAGGTTCCCGCGGGCAGGATCGCCGCACCCGGACCCGAACACCGCCGCGGCGGCAAGACCGGCCATCGCTGTCAGCGGCGCGCGCATGAGCTTCCATCGCCCTCCTGCCCGTCAGACCTGCGGGCGGGCCTTCCATATTCAAACGAACGGACCCCGGGCGGCCCATCCCGGGCACGGGAACCGAACCCCCGCCCCGGGCGTTGGGGAGGTTGGGAGCGCAGCGCTCCATTCAGTGGCCGCCCATGAGGCGGCCCTGCGGTTTTGGAGAGCGGAGGTATGACATGCGTTGTAGGGTGCTGAAGCCATGAACACGGGTGAGAGTCTCAACTACATCCAGATGGTCACTCACAGCGGCGTAGTGGTCACGGCCGTGCTGCTGCTGCTCGTCCTCTCCTCGCTGGGGAGCTGGACGATCATCTTCCGCAAGGCGCTGCACCTGCGCCGCGCGCGCGAGCAGAGCGCGCAATTCCTCGAGACCTTCTGGCGCTCGAAGCGGCTCGACCAGATCTATTCGACGGCCGAGAAGCTGCCGCTCTCTCCGGTCGCGCAGGTCTTCCGCGCCGGCTACGTCGAGCTGTCCAAGGTGTCGCAGGCGCAGCCGACGCAGGAGGCGTCCATGCACGAGCAGCTGGGCGGCTTCGAGAACGTCGAGCGCGCGCTGGGGCGCGCCGCCAACGCCGAGCTGACCACGCTGGAGGCGTCGATCCCCTTCCTGGGAACCACCGCGGCCGCGGCGCCGTTCGTGGGCCTCTTCGGCACCGTCTGGGGGATCATGGGAGCGTTCCGCGACATCTACCAGGTCGGGAACGCCAACCTGGCCACCGTCGCGCGCCCGATCAGCGAGGCGCTCATCGCCACTGCGGTCGGCCTCTTCGCGGCGGTGCCAGCGCTGGTGGCGTACAACGCGTTCAACACGAACATCCGCGTGCTCGAGAACGAGATGCGCAACTTCAGCGCCGACTTCCTCAACATCATCAAGCGGCACATCTTCAAGAAGGCGGCGTAGAAGTGGCCTTCTCCGGTGGGGACGGCGGGAGCGGCCGCCGGGCGATGACGGACATCAACGTGACGCCGCTCGTCGACGTCATGCTGGTGCTGCTCATCATCTTCATGGTCACCGCTCCCCTGATCCAGAGCGGCGTCAAGGTCGATCTCCCCCGCGC
>VBKO01000117.1 GCA_005888115.1 Deltaproteobacteria bacterium | reverse complement strand
CAGGGACCGCGACCGCCTCGAAGCGCTCTCCAAGCTCGACGAGTTCTCCGCGGGTGACGAGATCCTCGTCGCCGGGCGCCACTCGGAATGCATCTACCTGATCGCCTCCGGCGGCGTGGACCTCCGCGCCAAGACGAAGTCCGGCGACCTGACGCTCGCGCAGCTCGGACCGGGCGATCTGTTCGGCGAGGTCGAGCCGTTCGCCGAGATGCCGGAAGGTGTGCGGCACGTCGCTCGCGAGGGCACCATCGTGCGCGCGATCCAGAAGAACCCGCTCCGGCACGAGCTGCTCGCGCATCGCGAGCTGGCTACCGCGCTGCTGGCGGTGTACGCGCGCTCCATCAGCGAGAAGCTGCGCGCCGCCAACGACGTCGCCGTCCGCCTTTCTCCGCGGCCGGGGATCAGCCGCCCTCCTCCGCCGGAGTCCGCAGGCGGGGGACGCGCGCCGCACCTGTCCGAGGAAGAGGCGGCATGGCTCGCCGTGCTCGGACAGGAACTGGAGGTCGCGCCGGGAGAGACCGTCGTCGAGGAGGACGAGAAGACGCGCAGCTTCTACGTCGTGCAACGCGGAGAGCTGGAAGTGCGCAAGCACCTGGGGCCCGGCGAAAACCGCACGCTCGCCCGGCTCGGCCCGCGCGATCTGTTCGGCTTCATGGCCTTCGTGGACGGCAAGCCCCGCTCCGCCTCGGTGGTCAGCGTCACTCCGTCGCGCCTGGCGCGCGTCGAGTCCGACGCGCTCGACAAGGCGCTGCACGTGAACTTCACCGTGGCCTTCAAGTTCCTCGGCACCCTGTGCGGCGTCCTCGGCCGCACCTACCGCGACACCCTGCTGAACGTGATCGCCGCAGGGTAGACCGGAAACGTTTCGCCCGGCATCGTCAGGCCAACCTGCACGCCTACAGCGTTCTGGTGTAGACGACGGTGCTCTCCACTTCGGTCTCGCGCACGAACCCGAGCCGCTCGGCGAGACGGATCGATCGCGAGTTGTCAGGTCCGATGTGAGCCTCGAGCCGCAGCAATCCGAGCTCGGTCCGCGCGTGCTCGATGACGCGTTCCACCGCCTCCGTCGCCAGGCCTTTGCCCGAATACTCCCCATCAATCTCGTACGCGATCTGCGCGAAAGCGGCGGTCCCATCGATGTGGTGAAGGCCCACCATGCCGATGATCGAGTCCGTCCCGGCTGGCACCACACTCCAGCCCATCGCGGTCCCGGCTTCGATTTGCGCGAGGACGCGGGCCTCGGCCCGTGCGAGTGGACGAAGGGAGAGCCGTGCAGTGTGGAGCGTCGGCGTCATTCTGGCCCAGGATACCAGCGCGACACCTCACAGCGTCTGGAGGAGTTGCTTCGCGGCGCGGAGGCCCGTTTCGAGGGCGCCGTCGACGGTGCCGCCGCGACCGGTGAGGCTCGTGGCCTCGCCGGCGAAAAAGAGCGTTTCCTCCTCCGGCGCGGCGAGCCGCGGGAGCAAATCGGGAGGGGAGCCGGCCAGCTCGTAGGCGTAGGCGCCGCGAGCGAAAGGATCCTCGCTCCAATCGACCATCCGGACGCCTTCGACCAGCGACTCGATCTCGTGGCGCGTGCGGCCGAAGATGCGCGCCACCGAGTCGAGCGCGCCCGCGAGCCGATCGCCCTCCTTCAGGCGCTCCGCCGCCGGACCTCCGGCCCAGCCCGTGAGCAGCGGCACCTCGCGGGGAGAGCCGCGCCACCAGGTCGGCAACGGCGCGCCGGGCGCGTGGAAGAAGTCCGCCTTGCGCAGCGCCCGGGTGAGCCAGAACGGCTCGCGGAAGCGCAGCAGCGCCTTGACGACCCCGCCGGTGCGGACCCACGAAAGGGCCTCGCGCTTGCCGCGCAGCGGAGGGTCGAACCCCACTCCGTCGCTCGCCGCGAGGACGCTCACCGGCAGCGTCACGAGCAGCCTGCGCGCCTCGATCTCCTCGGCCGCTCCGCTGACCGTCCGCGCCTGAACGGCGACGTGACCTTTCCGCCAGCGCACACGCTCGACGGTGAGGCAGAGCCGCAATGCTCCCGCCGCGCGCAGCGCATCGGCATGGCCCCGCAGCGCCCGGTCGTATCCGCCGACGACCCTGCGCGTGCGCATTCCCTGGTCGTTCGCCACGCCCTCGATCCCGACGAATGCCGCCGGCGCCGCGAAGAACCCTTCAATATAGCTCCGCGCCAGCTCGCGCTCCACGTCGTCGAGGTTCGCCGTCGCCAGCCAGCTCTGCGCGGTGCCGGCGCCGCGCGCGCCGGCGAGCTTGCGGATGACGGAGCGGAACTGGCCCGTCACGTCGCGCAGCCGCCCGTCCAGCAGCGCCATCTGACGGCCGTCCATCTCCTCCAGCTTCAGCTTCGCGCGTTTCAGCTCGACGCGCGGCCCGTGCACGAACTCCGCGCCGAGCTCGACCACGCGCCCCAGCTCGCCGCAGCCCCGCTGCGCCCGCGCCGAGGATGAGCGCCTCGATCATGGCCGGCTGTCGCCGCCGCGAAGCTGCTGCTGCGCGCGGCGCAGCTCGGCGAAAATCCGCTCCGCGTCCGGCACGCTGCGCATCGCCAGCCCGCAGGCCGGAGTGAGCAGGGAGCGCGCCAGCACCTCGCGGCCGAGCCGCGCCCGAGCGTCCTGGAGGACGGCATCGACGTCGTCCGGTGCGCTCAGGTCCGTCGGAACGATGCCGAGCGAGAGCACGCCTCCCGCCGCCTGGAATCTCTCGAAAGCGGGCCCCGTGGCGAGCACCGCCTCGAGCGAGAGCCGGGCGTCGATCGAGACCACGTCCCATCCCAGCCCGAGGAGCGGCGCCCACTCGGTGTTCCCGCAGCAGTGCACGCCGACCACCGCGCCGTCGCGCCGGAGCGCCAGCACGACGACCCGCAGCTCCTGCAAGCTGACCAGGTGCTGCGGATCGCGCCGGTCGAAGGCATAGAGACCGGGCTCGTCCAGGAAGATCACCGGCCGGGCGCCGGTCTCCCGCAGCCTGCGGGAAAGGGCGAGCGCGCGGGCCAGCACCAGCCGGAAGATCTGGCGCTCGATGGCCTTGCCGTCGCCAGTGGCGGCGAGAGGCTCGCCCTGCGTGGTGCGCAGCACCCAGCGCAGCGTGAACGGCCCGGCGATCTGCACCTTCGCGAACGGCAGCTTCCGCTGCTCGACCTCCCAGAGGAAGGGCCGCAGCGCCTGCCACGCGCCCGTCGACGGGAGGAATCGCTGCATGCCGTCGTCGCGCTCGAGAGCGTGGTCGAGGCGCGCGTCGAGCGTCGCCGCTCCGCGCCGCCAGTCGCCCAGGTCGAGGCTGGCGTTGCCCTCGGCGTCCGCGCGCAGCCCGTGCAGACCCTCCAGGGCCTGCGGAACCATGTACTCCGCGGCGTCCCGTCGCGGGAGCTGGGGCGCGGCGGGGATGTCGAGCAGCAGCGCCTGCTGCAGAGCAAGCTCCAGCTGCGTGTGCGGCAGGCTGCCGATGCCGCTGGTGGCCAGCGCCGGGAGCACGGCGGGGCCTACAGACCCGCCCCACCCGCGACGCTGAAGTACGTCGCGTCGGGGTGGTGGAAGACGACGGCGGAGACGCTCGCCTCCGGATCCATCATGCAACCGTCGGTCAGCTCGACGCCGATCTCCTCGGGCCGGAGGACGCGGAAGAGGATCTGCTGATCCTCCAGCCGGGGGCACGCCGGATAACCGAACGAATATCGCTTCCCGTGGTAGTTCGCCTTGAAGCGATCCATCATCGTCATCTCCAGCGGGTCGGGGAAACCCCACTGGCTGCGCAACTTGGCGTGCAGCAGCTCGGCATACCCTTCCGCCGTCTCGAGCGCGAGCGCCTGGAGGAGGTGGCTCTTGAGGAAGTCGCCGTTCTTCTTGTACGCCTCGGCGCGACCGCGGATGCCGGCCCCGGCCGTGGTGACGAAGAGCGCGACCGCGTCGTCGGCGGCCACGTAGTCCGACAGGCAGAGCTCGTCGGCGCCCTCCTGTCGCGGGAAGGTGAAGCGCGCCGCATCGGCGCCGCGCGAGTCGAGGAGGACCAGATCGTTCCCTTCTCCGCGCGCGCGGAAGAACTGGTAGACGGCGCGGGCGTGCATCGCGCCGGCGCGGCACTCGGCCTTGAGATCGTCGAGCGCCCCCTTGAGCTGCAGCGCCTTGCGCCCCGCCTCGCTCTTCTCCAGCTCGGCGCGGTGGCCGGCCTCGACGTCCTTGACCACGCTGCTCTTCAGCCCCATGTGGCGGCCGTAGATCATCACCGGGTTGATGAACTGCCAGATGTGGTCGAGCGGCGTGTTGCTGAGCACGTGCCGGTCCAGATCGGGCGGCCGCGGCAGCTCTACCAGCGAGGCCACCTTGCGCGAGCGCCGCGCCGTGCTCGGACGCACCGGCGCGGGCCTGGCTGCATCGACGGCCGCGAGCTGCGCGCGCCGATCCTGTAGCTCGCGCCGCAGGTTTTCGTGCTTCTCGGTCTCGGTGACCCGCTTGGCCAGGTCCAGGCCGCTCATCGCGTCCTGGGCGTAGGCGACGGTGCCGCCGTACGCGGGCGCGATCTGCCGGTCGACGAAGTTGCGGGAGAGCGCCGCGCCTCCCACGAGCAGCGGCAGGTCCACCCCGGCGGCCTTGAGATCGGTCGCGGTCGCGACCATCTGCTGCGCGGACTTGACCAGCAGGCCGGAGAGCCCCACCAAGTCGGGGCGGTGGTCGCGCACCGCCTGGATGAGCGCCTCCGGCGGCACCTTGATGCCGAGGTTCACCACCTCGAAGCCGTTGTTGGACAGGATGATGTCGACCAGGTTCTTTCCGATGTCGTGGACGTCGCCCTTCACGGTCGCGAGCAGCACCTTGCCGCGCGCGGCGCTGTTCACCTTGTCCATGTGCGGCTCGAGGAAGGAGACGGCCGCCTTCATCGACTCGGCGCTCTGCAGGACCTCGGCGACGATCAGCTGGTTGGCGTTGAAGAGCCGGCCCACCTCGTCCATGCCACGCATGAGCGGGCCGTTGATCACGTCGAGGGGTTTCGTGCCCTCGCGCAGCTTCTCGGCGAGGTCGTCGTAGAGGCCGTCGCGCGATCCCTCCACGATGTAACGAGCCAGGCGCTCGTCGAGCGGCAGCGAGCTGCGCGCCGGACCTTCCGGCTTCTTCTCACGGAAGTGGGCGGCGAATGCCGCCACCACGCCCTGCAGCGCGGAATGCTCGCGGCAGAAGAGTACGCCTTCGGCAAGCTTGCGCTCGTGCTCCGGGATGGACGGGTAGCGCTCCAGCTTCTCCGCGTTCACCAGCGCCAGGTCGAGGCCGGCCTGCACGCAGTGGTAGAGGAAGACCGAGTTGACCACCTCGCGGCCCGCCGCGGGGAGTCCGAAGGACACGTTGGAGATTCCCAGGACCGTCTTGCACGAAGGCAGCGCGGCCTTGATCGCGCGGACCGCCTCGATGGTCTCGACCGCGCTCCCTGTGTACGCCGCATCGCCCGAAGCGCAGGGAAACACCAGGGGATCGAAATAGAGGTCCTGCTCGGCGAGCCCGTACTTGCGCGTGAGCAGCTCGTGGCTGCGCCGCGCGACGGCAAGCTTGTCCGCCGCCTTGATCGCCTGCCCGCGCTCGTCGATGCAGCCGACCACCAGCGCCGCACCAAACCGGTGAACGAGCGGCGCGATCTTCTCGAATCGCTTCTCGCCGTCCTCCAGGTTGACCGAGTTGACGATCGCCTTTCCCTGCGAGTACGTGAGCCCGATCTCGACCGCCTTCTCGTTCGTCGAGTCGATCATCAGCGGCACGCGCACCTTCTTGACCAGCACCTCGAGGAAGCGGCACAGGTCGGCCACTTCGTCGCGGTCGGTCTGCTGGGTGGAGACGTCCACCAGGTGCGCCCCCCGCTTGACCTGCGCCCGCGCGACCTCCGCTGCCTCGTCCCACTTCTCCAGGGCGATCAAGTCGCGGAACTTCTTCGATCCGAGCACGTTGGTGCGCTCGCCGACGATGACCGGCCGGACGTCGTCGCCGATCTCCAGCGGATCCACGCCGGAGAGTGCGCTCCGGAGACGCGTCGGGATCGCGCGCGGCGTGAGGCGGGGGGCGATCTCCGCCAGCCTGGCGATGTGCCCGCGGTGAGTCCCGCAGCATCCGCCCAGGAGGTTCAGCCACCCGTTCTCGCCGAAGCGCGACAGCGTCCGCGCCAGCATCTCCGGGGTCTCCAGGTAGCGGCCGTTCTCGTCCGGCAGCCCCGCGTTCGGCACGCAGGCGACGCGGGTCCGCGCCAGCTGGGCGAGCGTGCGGATGTGGTCGGTCATGAACTCCGGACCCGTGGCGCAGTTCAGCCCCAGGTAGAGGAGCTCCCGGTGCTCCAACGAGATCGCCAGCGCCTCGACCGACTGGCCGGCCAGCATGGTCCCCATCGCCTCGATGGTGCCGCTCACCGCGACCGGGATCCTCTCCTCGGGTGGGAGCGAATCCTGGAACCGATCGATCCCGATCAGGCCCGCTTTGACGTTGCGCGTGTCCTGCGAGGTCTCGAGCAGGAGATAGTCGACGCCTCCCTCGTGCAACCCGCGCGCTTGCGCCTGGTAGTGCTCGATGAGCTGCTCGAACGTCACTCCGCCGGTCACCGAGATGGCCTTGGTGGTGGGCCCCATCGACCCGGCGACGAAACGCGGGCGGTCCTCCGTCCAGAAGGCGTCGGCCTCCGCGCGCGCGAGGAGCGCGGCCGCGCGGTTGATCTCCACTGCCTTCTCCTGCAGCCCGTATTCCGCGAGCACCAGCGGGGTGCCGCCGAAGGTGTTCGTCTCCAGGATGTCGGCGCCAGCCTCCAGGTATCCGCGGTGGATGCCGCGGACGACGTCCGGCCGGGTGAGGTTCACGGACTCGTTGCATCCCTCCAGCTCAGGTCCGCCGAAGTCCTGGGCGGAGAGCGCCAGGTCCTGCAGCGCGGTGCCCATCGCGCCGTCGAGGACCAGCACCCGCCGGTCGAGCTCCGCCCGCAGCCTGGCCACCCGTCCGGCGCGCGTCATTCCGGCACCTCGGCGCAGAGCAGGAACGGCCTGAACGCAGCCGCCCCGCCGGGCAACATCTCGGTGCTGATGCTGCCGAACCCCTCCGCTTCCAGCGCCGCCGCGAGCTGCGCCGGCTCGAATCCCAGCCAGCGGTGGCCCAGCCGGTCGCGCACCCACTCCTCGCCGTGGGGCAACAGCTCCAGGACGAGCAGCTTGCCACCCTTCTTGAGGAGCTTGCGGGCCTGGGAGAGGACCCGAGGCGGATCGTCGACGAAGTGCAGGCTCTGCGAGGCGACCACCAGGTCGAAGCGGCGTCTGACGTCCAGCTTGTGCAGATCGCCGGTGATGAACTCGACGTTGCGGGCACCCTCGCGCTCGGCGCGCGCGCATGCGGCCTCCAGCGCGTCGCGGCTCTTGTCGATGGCGAGCACCGAGCGCGCCCAGCGCGCCATCTCCACGCTCAGGGCGCCGGTCCCGCATCCCAGGTCGGCGACGTCGAGCCGGGGCAAGAGCTGGCCGAGCGCGCGCGACCAGAGCTGGAACGACTGCCCGGGCTCGAGCAGCCGCTCGTTCA
>VBKO01000116.1 GCA_005888115.1 Deltaproteobacteria bacterium | reverse complement strand
GAACGCATCGGCCCGCACCAGCTGGAGCGGCTGGCCGCGCTCATCGGTCGCGCAGGCGGGACGACGCACCGCGAAAAGCCGCGTTGACACCCTCTGTGGCCGCGGCTATTTTCCGCGGCCCTTCGAGGGAGTTCCGCGTCCGTGGACAGCTATCTCACGCCCTACATCCCCGTGCTGATCCTGCTGCTCCTGGCAGGGGTGATGTGCGCCGCGATCAGCGTGCTCGCCGGTTACCTCGGCCCCAAGCGGATCTTCGGCGTCAAGGAGAGCGCCTTCGAGTGCGGTTCGCCAACGACCGGGGAGCCGAACGCCCGCCACTCGGTCAAGTTCTACCTGGTGGCGCTCCTCTTCATCGTCTTCGACGTGGAGAGCGTCTTCATCTACCCGTGGGGCTCGCTGCTGCGCGACTTCCACGCCGAAGGGCTCGGCTGGTTCGCGTATCTCGAGATGCTCTCCTTCATGGGGACGCTGGCGCTGGGTCTCGTCTACGTCTGGCGCAAGGGCGCGCTGGAGTGGTCGTGAGCAGGCTCCCGGTCTTGAAGCCCGAGGGGAACGTCCCGGAGAGCCAGCACCTGCCTCCCGAGGAGTCGTTGCCGGTGCTGCTCACCCGGAGCGACGAGGCGCTGGGCTTCTTCGAGCGCAAGCTCTCCGGCGCGCTGGGCTGGGCGCGCGCGAACTCCCTCTTCCAGTACCCGTTCGTCACCGCCTGCTGCGGCATGGAGTACATGAGCGTCATGGCGGGCCGCTACGACCTGGCCCGCTTCGGCGCCGAGTACCCGCGCTTCACCCCGCGCCAGGCGGATCTGCTCATGATCGTAGGCACCATCAACGTGAAGCAGACGCCCGTGCTCAAGCGCGTCTACGAGCAGATGACCGAGCCCAAGTGGGTGATGGCCTTCGGCGTCTGCGCCTCGTCGGGCGGATTCTACGACAACTACGCCACCACGCAGGGCGCCGACCGCGTCATCCCGGTGGACGTGTACGTGCCCGGCTGCCCGCCTCGCCCGGAGCAGGTGCTCGACGGGCTCAAGATCCTGCAGGAGAAGATCCGGTCGCAGCGCCACCAGCTCCACACGGTGGAGAAGTCGCGCGAGATCGAAGACGCCGACGAGGAAAAGAAGAAGAGGTTCTTGGGCAAGTGGCTCAATCGCTGATCGATCTTCTCCGGGAGACGCATCCGGACGCCATCGTTTCGACGCCCGGCCACCGCGGCGACGAGGTGGTGGTGGTGCGCCGCGAGCAGCTCGTCGACGTGTGCCGGTTCCTCAAGGAGGACCCGCGCACCGATCTGAAGCTGCTCGCGCAGATCGCCGGCGTGGACCTGCTCACGTACGCGACCGAGGCGACCGGCGGCGGCGCGCTCGCTTCCATCGAAGTTCCGGCGTACGACCTCGAGCGCAAGCGCCCGGTGGAACCGCGCTACCAGGTCGCCTACAACCTGGGCAGCGTCGTCAAGAAGCACCGGCTCCGCCTGCGCCTCGAGCTGCGTTCTGACGACATGAAGATCCCCACCGTCACGGGGATCTGGCGCACCGCGGACTGGTGGGAGCGCTACATCTACGACATGTTCGGCGTCGAGTTCGTCGGCCACCCCAACCTGACGCGCATCATGATGTACCCCGAGTTCCAGGGGTTCCCGCTGCGCAAGGACTACCCCGTGCGCAAGCGGCAGCCGCTGGTGCCCGAGCTGGACTTCCCCGACCTGGTGCGCGGCCCGGGCCCCGGCCCCGGCGGGGCGGGCGTTCCGATGAGCCAGACTCACGTGGGCCGGGCCAACGTCGATCCGGACGCCTATGACTGAGTACGCGGCGCAGGATCACGATCCGCTCGCGCTGGAGTCCGAGCTGCCTTCCAGCCCGATGACGGTCAACCTCGGGCCGTCGCACCCGGCCATGCACGGCACGGTGCGCCTGGTGCTCACGCTCGACGGCGAGACCATCGTGGAGGCGGTCCCGGAGATCGGCTTCCTCCACCGCGGCTTCAGCAAGTCGTCCGAGAACTCCACCTGGACGCAGGTCTTGCCGTACACCGACCGACTGAACTACGTCTCGCCGTACCTCAACAACGTCGCGTACGTGATGGGCGTGGAGAAGCTCATCGGGCTCAAGGTTCCGGAGCGCGCCGAGTACATCCGCGTCCTGACCGGCGAAATCAGCCGCATCACCGACCACCTCACCTGCATCGGGGCCATCGGCCTCGAGCTGGGCGCCTTCACCGTCTTCCTCTACGCCATCGAAGCGCGCGAGCTGCTCTGGGACCGCATCGCCGAGCTGTCCGGCGCGCGCGTGACGGTGAGCTGGATGCGGGTGGGCGGCTGCGCCAACGACATCCCGCCCGGCTGGGTGGAGAAGCTGGTCGAGTGCCTGCCGCGCGTCCTCGAGCTGACCGACGAGATCGACGTCCTGCTCACGCGCAACCGGATCTTCGTCGACCGCACTCGCGGCATCGGGGTGATCGGCGGGGACGAGGCGATCGACTGGGGCTTCACCGGCCCGTGCCTGCGCGCCTGCGGCGTGAACTACGACGTGCGCAAGGCGCACCCGTACTCGGTGTACGACCGCATCGACTTCGAGGTGCCGCTCGGCTCGAACGGCGACACGTACGACCGCTACGTTTTGCGGCTGGAGGAGATCCGGCAGTCGCACAGGATCATCCAGCAGTGCCTCGAGCAGATGCCGCCGGGACCGATCATCGTGGACGACTGGCGGTACGCGCTCCCGCCCAAGAAGGACGTGTTCAGCTCCATCGAGGGCGTGATGGCGCACTTCAAGCTGATCATGGAGGGCATCCAGGTCCCGCCCGGCGAGATCTACGCGTACTGCGAGGGCGCCAACGGCGAGCTGGGCTTCCACATCGTCTCGAACGGGAAGGGGAAGCCCTACGCCATCCAGGTGCGCGCGCCGGGGTTCCCGATCCTCTCCGGGCTCCCGCGGCTCATCAAAGGGCACATGGTGGCGGACATCATCCCCATCTTCGACTCGATCAACATGATCGGCGGCGAGGTCGAGCAATGAGCGACGGCGGGGCTCCGAAGACGCCGGGGACGCAGCCCGCCGCGGTGAGCACCGGCGGCGGACAGGCGGGCGCGGCCGCGGGGCAAGCGTCGATCGCGGCCCCGCCCAAGACGGTGCGGCTCGAGGTGGATGGCCGCCCGGTGGAAGCCGACTCGCGCGACAACCTGATCGAGGCGGCGCGCCGCATCGGCGTGCAGATCCCCTATTTCTGCTACCACCCGCGCCTCTCCATCGCCGGCCAGTGCCGCATGTGCCTGGTGGAGACGAGCGACGCGCCGGGCCGCCTGGTGCCGGGCTGCCAGGTGCGCGTGAAGGAGGGCTTGAAGGTCGTCACCACCTCGCCCGCCGTGAAGGAGAACCAGCGCGGGTGCATGGAGTTCCACCTCGTCAACCACCCGGTGGACTGCGCCATCTGCGACGAGTCGGGCGAGTGCAAGCTCCAGGACTACTACATGGAGTACGACCACCAGCCCACGCGCATCCGCACGTACAAGCTGAACAAGCCCAAGCGCGAGATCTTCGGGCCGCTGGTGGTCTACGACGCCGAGCGCTGCATCATGTGCACGCGCTGCGTGCGCTTCATGGACGAGATCGCCCAGGAGCCGCAGCTCGCGGTCGTGCAGCGCGCGA
This sequence comes from Deltaproteobacteria bacterium, assembly GCA_005888115.1. Classification (GTDB taxonomy): domain Bacteria; phylum Myxococcota; class Myxococcia; order Myxococcales; family 40CM-4-68-19; genus VBKO01. Next base: position 7,852 of record VBKO01000116.1, on the reverse strand, counting down.
CGTACTCGCTCATCGCCACCTTCCCGGGGCAGCCGCTCGACTCGAAGTACTCGGGGAACACGGTGGACATCTGCCCGGTCGGCGCGCTCCTCAACCGCGATTTCCGCTTCCAGAGCCGCGTCTGGTTCCTCAACAAGTCCCCGAGCGTCTGCACCGGGTGCGCGAACGGCTGCAACGTGTACGTCGAGTCGCGCGGGACGGTGGCGTACCGCGAGCTGCCGCGGCGCAACGAGGAAGTGAACCAGGTCTGGATGTGCGACGAGGGACGGCTCACGCACCATCCGGTGAACGACAACCGGGTGGAGTGGGCGCGCCAGGGTCGGGGCGACGCAGCGGAGAGCGTGGGTCCGCGGCTGGCGGTCGAGCGCGCGGTCGAGCTGCTCAAGCCTCTGGCGGGGAAGGGCGGCATCGGGATCTACATCTCCGCGCAGAGCACGATGGAGGAGGCCGCCGCCGCGCTGCTGCTCGGCAAGGAGCTGGGCGCGGAACGGTATTTCCTCGGAGGCAAGCCGGCGTGCGACGAGGACGAGTTCCTCATCCGCGCCGACAAGAACCCGAACACGCGCGGCGTGAAGCTCGCGGGCGAGGCGTTCGGCGTGCGCGTCGAGGACCGCCCGCCGGAGGGCGTCAAGGCGATGTTCGCGATGCGGACGGACGGGCTCTCCGACGCGGTGGCGCAGAGGCTGGAGCTGCTCGTGGTGGCCTCACAGAACGAGGACGAGGCGACGCGAGCGGCGGACGTCACGCTCCCCTGCATGGCCGTGTACGAGCAGGACGGCACGCTGGTGAACTGGTACGGCCGGTTGCAGCGCGTCTGGCCGTCGGTGCCCGCGCAGCGCGGCGACACGGCGCCGGGCTGGCTCTGGGTGGAGCGCATCCTCGCCGGGCTCGGGTACACGCACCAGGTGAAGAGCACGTCCGTTGCGTTCCAGCTGCTCTCAGCGCGCAGCGCTGACCTGGCCGAGCTGACGCTGGAGCGGATCCCCGAGCAGGGCGTCGTGCTGCCGCGCCTTCTGCCGGCCGAGTGGCCCAAGCGCGCGCCGCGGCCGTCCGCGCCGCAAGCCCCGCGCGGCCCGCAGACGACGCCGCCGGGCACCAAGGTCGGCGACGAAGCGTCCGGAGGGTCACGGTAGATGGCCCCGCATCCTCCGCACCCGTATCCCGACGCCATCGCTCCGGACAGCCGCCTGCACCCGGAGCCGCCGCCTCCTCCGCCCGGGGTGAAGCTGCCGATGCCTCCGCTCCCCACGCCGCTGGCGCGACTCGCCGCCAAGGACTTCGGCTCGGCCTACCCGCCCAGGCCGCAATTCCGGGCATGGCTCGCGGCCACGGTGGTGGGCTGGGCGGCGTTCGCGGGAGTGCTGCTGGCCGTCTCCTGGTTGCTGTACTTCATCGTCTGGATCTTCAAGACGATCTTCCAGGACCGCCCCAACGTCGCCGGCGGCCTGGGCGAGGGGATCGGCAACATCGTCGCGCTCATCCTGGTGCTCATCATGGTGACCGCGACGCTGCTCACCATGGCCGAGCGCAAGTGGAGCGCCCTGATGCAGAACCGCGTCGGTCCCAACCGCGCGCGCCTGCCCATCCCGGGCCTCTCCGAACGGCCGCTGAAGGGCATCCCGCACATCCTCGCGGACGTCCTCAAGATGCTCTTCAAGGAAGACTTCATCCCCGAGGGCGCCTCGCGGAACAAGTTCCTCTTCAACCTGGCCCCGCTGCTCGCCTTCGCTCCGGCGTTCTGCCTCTTCGCGGTGGTCCCGGTCGGCCCCGAGATCACCTTCCTGGGGAAGCGCATCGCGCTGCAGGTGGCGCGCGTCGACTGGGGCATTCTCTACGTGCTCGGGCTCGCTTCGCTGGCGGTGTTCGGCACCGCGCTCGCCGGCTGGACCTCGAACAACAAGCTGGCGCTGCTCGGCGGCCTGCGCGCCTCGGCCCAGCTCGTCTCGTACGAGGTGACGCTGGGCCTCACGCTGGTGGGCGTGTTCATCGTCTTCGGCACGCTGCGCCTGGACTCGATGGTGATGCAGCAGGGCCCGACGGAAGCGATGCTGCGCTCGGCAATCCGCACCGGCACGCCGGACGGGTCGCTCGTCTTCGGTTGGCTGCCGGGGTGGGGTGCCCTTTTCCAGCCGTTGGGGATGGTGCTGTTCCTCGTCGCCGCCATGGCGGAGATCAAGCGAGCTCCGTTCGATACTCCCGAGGGAGAGAGCGAGATCATCGGCTACTTCCTCGAGTACTCGGGGCTGAAGAGCGGCCTCTTCCTCATCGCCGAGTTCGCCGAAGTGGTGGTGGTCGGCGGCATCGTCGCCGCCATCTTCCTGGGGGGCTACCACATCCCCTGGATCGAGCCGCCGCTGGCGCGCGCCTTCGACGGCCTCTTCGGCATCCGCGGCACGTCCTGGCTCGCGGTGCTGCAGGTCTTCGCCTTCCTGGTGAAGATGCTGCTGCTCATCTGGGTGCAGATGCTGGCGCGCTGGGCGTTCCCGCGCTTCCGCTTCGACCAGATCATGCGGCTGGGCTGGAAGATGATGCTGCCCGTCTCGCTCGCGAACGTGGTGCTGACCGCCGGCATCTGGCTGTGGGCGGGCCGGGAGGGCGTGGCCTGGATGGGCATCCTCGAATGGGCGGCGCTGCTCTCCTTCCTGGCGCTGAGCGCGGGAGCGAAGGCCAGCGCCGAGCCCGGTAGCCACTCCAGCACCACCACGGACGCGCACGCGGCGCCGGCGGCGCCTTCTACCTGCGCGAGGCAATCAAGGGCATGGGCGTCGTCGCCCGGCACTTCTGGCGCAACCTGTTCGGCTACCGCGACCCCAACCCCGAGGTGCTCGAGCGGCGCGGCCCGGGCGTGAACCTGGTCTCCACCATCAGCTACCCCGAGGAGCGCAAGCCGTACCCTCCGGGCTACCGCGGGATGCACCGCCTGACGGTGCGCCCCGACGGGCGCCCGCGCTGCGTGGCCTGCTACATGTGCGCCACGGCGTGCCCGGCGCAGTGCATCTACATCGAGGCAGGCGAGTACGAGGACCAGGCCATCGAGAAGTACCCGGTCCGCTTCGAGATCGACGAGCTGCGCTGCATCGTCTGCGGCTTCTGCGTCGAGGCCTGCCCGAAGGACGCCATCCGCATGGACACCGGCACCCACGCCCCGTCGGTCCTGTCGCGGCCCCTTGCCGTGTTCGACAAGGAAGCGCTGATGAAGGGTCCTCCGGTGGAGCATCCCTCGGACGTGCTGACCTACCGCGTCCCGCTGCGCACCGTGGCGCCGCCCGACGAAGACCGCGGCACCGGGGAGTAGCCGCCAGCTATCTCGGTCGGGCAGCCCGAATTCCCACCGGGGCGCGGGCTCATCTACCGAGGCGCCGCTCGTAGGTTGCCAGCACCGCGCGGGCCTGCGTCGGATCGCCCGCGGCCACTGCAAGCTCCACTGCTGCCTTCTGCGCCGCCACCGCCTCGTCCAGCTTGTCCGCGGCGGCATAGCAGCCGGCGAGGATCTCCAGGACGCCCTGGTCCTTTTGGGACGTGAGGTGCGCGGCCCGCCGCGCGAGCTGGACCGCCTGCTCGGGATCGCGAATCTTCGGGTCGGGATGCGTGGCGAGGATCAGCGCGGCTCCACTCATCGGCGGCGCCCAGCCGTCACGCAAGCGCATCGCCTCGCCGAACTCCGCCAGCGCCTCGTCGTGCCGGCCGGTCAGCGCCAGCTCCTGCGCCAGGTCGTTGTGTGTGTCAGCCGCGTTGGGGCCGATGCGCGCGGCTTCGCGAAGCTGCTTCACCGCCTCTTCGTCGCTGCCGATGCTGGCAAGCAGGCCGCCATAGAGATGTCGCGCGATGCCCGAGTCGGGATTGAGCCGCACCGCCTGGAACGCGTGCTGGATGGCCTCGAAGGTGGCGCCGGCTCCCTTCAGGGCCGCGGAGAGGTTCACCCGCGCCGGGACGCTCTCCGGCCGGGCGGCGACGGCGGCGCGATACAGCTCCAGCGCCTCGCCGCGCTCGCCCGCAGCCTCTCTCTCGAGCGCCATGTCGATCAGCGCCGAGGACGCCCAGCTCCGCACGGCGCCCGGCGGCGCCTCCAGGGCCGCCTTGCGCACGCGCGCCACGTCGCTCCGGGCGATCCCGGCCAGCAGATCGTCCCGCGATTGGAAATCGAAAGGCATTCCCTGGAACCCGGCATCGTGCAGCGGCTCGCGCCGCGCGGCCAGCAGCGACTCGAGGTTCTGCGCGATGCGGACGGACACGGGCGCCGCCTGGGCGCCGGGCGAGTAGAACTCCAGCGTCGGCCGCTCGACCGAGTTGACCGTGTCCTCCTGCGCGAGCCAGGGCGTCGCCGCCTCGGCGTCGAGCAGGACCATCGACGCGATCTCGGAGGCGGAGCTCCAACCGTGCCGGCGCAAGCCTGCGGTCTCGGGCGCGTCCAGCACCCGCTGCGCCTGCGAAAGGTCGAGCGAGAGCGGCTCTTCCTGCCCGGCCATGAACGCCGACTTGTGCGCGACCCAGAGGTAGAAGTGGGGGAACACGCGGGAGAAGCTGCGCGCGATGGTGCGCAGCTCGTCCGCCGGCTCGTCGAGCGGCACCCATTGCAGGAGCAGCCCCCCGGGCGAAAGGTGCTCGCGCCCGCTGCGGTAGAAGTCTTCCGAGTAGAAGCGCGCGTTGCCGACGTGCCCGTGCCGCGACTTGCCGTCCGCGATGATGGCGTCCCACTTCCGTGGACTGCGTGCGAGGAAGTTGATGCCATCATCGACCACGATGCGCACGCGGCCGTCGTCGAGGACCTTTCCGTTGAATGCGTCGAAGTGGCGCGCGCCCTCCACCACCTCGGGGCTCAGCTCGATGCAGACGCCGGATTCGATGCCGTGGCGGGCCACCTCGCCCATCAGGATTCCGGTTCCGAGCCCGATGGAAAGCACGGTGCGGGGCGGCTTTCCGGGTCGCAGCAGGAACGGCAGGTGGGCCAGCAACTGTTGCTTGTGGTCGATGCCCGCGCTGCTCTGGCCGACCCGCACCCCGTCGACCAGCATCACCCGCTGGCGCGCATCGGCCGCGCGCTGGATCACCTTGACCGTGCTCTCCAGGCCCTCGCGGTAGTACAGGACGGCGTCCTCCCCGCTCTCCTCGATCGATTGGAAGGGCCGCGGCTTCCAGGCGGCGAGGAAGACCGCGCAGCAGCACAGCGCCGCGGCCAGCGGCGCCGTCCGCAAGAACCCACGCGAGGTCGGCAGCAGCGCGCACGCCGCCGCGGCGAGGTTGAGCAGCACGAGCAGCGCGATGCCCCGCTGGAGCCCGACGAGCGGGATGAGCACGAAACCGCCGAGCAAGGCGCCGGCGATGTTGCCCAGCGTGTTGGCCCCGTAGATCCCGCCCAGCTCGCGGCCGAGGCTCCCGATGCCGTGCACGCCGATGCGGCTGGCCAGCGGAAAGCTCATGCCGACGAGCGTCGTAGGCAGCAGCATGACGGCGAAGGCGAGCCCGAATCGGGCCGCGAACAGCGCGACCCACTTCTGCTCCAGCCCGAGCAGCCAGTACTGACCACGGGTGACCAGCGTGCCGAGCAGCGGAATGCTGAGCAGCGTCGCGAAGACGATGCCCAGCTGCACCCAACCGAAGACGCGGCGCGGATCGTCGATGCGCGCATCGAGGAGGTGGACGAGGAAGCTGCCCAGCGCGATGCCGATCAGGAACGCAACCAGCATGGTGGCGAATGCATACGTGGAGGTGCCGACGATGAGGATCAAGATGCGGGTCCAGATCACCTCCAGCGCGAGCGACGCGACTCCGGAAAGCGCCACGGCCGGCAGCACCCAGGAGTCGCGGCGGGGGAACGGCGCCTCCGCCGGTGCGGGGTCCGGCGTTCCGCCGCGCAGCGCGAGGGCGATCCCGCCCACGGCGAGGTTTGCCGCAGCCGCGAGCCACAGCGTCGGGTGCACTCCGAAGGCGCCGATGAGCGCGAAACCCGCGAGCAGGCAGCCGGCGACCGCGCCGGCAGTGTTGAGCGCGTAGAGAAGGCTCAGCTTGCGGCCCAACTCGTCGAGACGCTTGACCAGCGCGCGGGTCATGACCGGCAGCGTCGCGCCCATGCAGAGAGTGGGGGGAAGGACCAACACGGAGGCGAGCGCGAGGCGCAACGCCGCCAGCGCGGGCGAATCCGCTGCGAACCGAGAGGCCGCCCACGCGTGTAGCGGCTCGAAGTGGGAGGCGACGGCCGCCGTCAAGAGAGCAGAGGCGCCCACGCCCAGCTCGAGCACCCCGTAGAGGCGGATCGGATCGCGGCGCCGATCGACGGCGCGCGCGAGGAGCCAGCTCCCCAGGGCGAGGCCGGCCAGGTAGCTGGCCAGGACTGCCGCAACGGCGTGCGCCGTGACGCCGAAAAGGTCCTTCAGCAGCCGGGACCAGACGACCTCGTAGACGAGCCCTGCCGCCCCGGATACGAAGAAGAGCCAGTAGAGCGCCCAGTTCGTCCAGCGCATCCATGCACGCTACCGCGAGCGGTACGAGCGACATGATGGCCGGAAGTCTGAGCCTGCCGACCAAGGTCGTATACGCCCTCGCGGCCACTGCCCGACGGCGCCCGCGAGCTCACGATGGTAGCAGCCCCCTCCGACACTCCTGGAAGCTCGCAGTCTGCTGCTGCCCGGCGTCGGGCTTGCCGACGACGAACGCGCGAATGAAGTCCCACTACGGAACCAGAGCTGCTGCGATGACCTCGAGCGGGAGGAAGAGTGGCGTCGGCTTGGGCCGCGATTCGATTTCTCCCTCGCGAATCTCCAGCGGCGAGAAGCCGAACCGGGTGTAGAACTCCACGGCATCGCGCTTGGCGTCGACCACGATGCCCACGCACCCGTAATCCTGTGACATTTGCAGGGCGAGGAGGAAGACGTGCCGGAGGAGGGCGGCGCCCACGCCGCGCCCCTGAGCGGCCGAATCGACGGCCAGTCGCGCGAGTCGGAGCACTGGTAGCGGATAACGCGGCAGCGCGCGTCGGACGGTGACGGGAAGCGCCTCGACCTCGAGGTTTCCGGCTGCGACGGTCGCATAGCCCAGGGTGCGGTCGGCTTCCGCCGCCACGTAGGTCGCCCCGATGTGATGACGAAATTGGTTCTGCCCGGCATATCTGGCGAAGAAGCGGTCGAGATCGGGATCGCCCGACCGGAGGGCCGTCCGATCGTCGGTCTCCCGCAGGGGCCTAATCTCGATCGCCACGCATCAGGTCCCGGAGCTCCTTGGACGGTTCACCGGGCGATCGGAGTCGTTCGACCACCTGCTCGAAGGAGCGGCGCGTGAGCACGATCCGAGGCGGGACGAGCGCGTCGGCCGGCAGCTCCTGAAGAGCGCGAAGATGATAGCGAAGCGCTGATTCGATGAGATGGCCCTTCTTGACGCCAGTGGCCCTGGCCTGCCGCTCGAGCAGCTCCTTGGTCTCCTTGGAGATGGGCGCCGAGATCTGCGTTGCCCGTGCCATTGTTTTTCTTCCCTTTCGAAGATAAATCTAGATCCACCGCGAGGCGCTCGTCAAGCCGGCGCCCGAGACGGCCGCCTAGCGATACAAGAACCCGGGATCGATTCCGTTCGCCGCGGCCATGTGCGCCATTTCCTCGCGAACAGGCATACTTCGATCGTGGTCCGTCACTGCGCGACGACGAACACGTCGCTGACCGGCAGCACGCGGCTCAGTGCCCCGCTGACGATCGCACGGTAGATGCCGGGCGGCAGCGGCGGCAGCTCCGCGTGCCGCCACTTCGCGTCGCTCCGCGGAAGCTTGGCCGTGGCGACCTGCCTGTTGCTTTCCGCGTCCTCCACGGTCAACGTCAGGTTCTCGCCCGGCTCGCTCGCGGCGGCTGAGATGGAAATCGGCTCCCCCGCG
>VBKO01000115.1 GCA_005888115.1 Deltaproteobacteria bacterium | reverse complement strand
GCAGGCCCGCATACAGCGAGTGCGTGGTCGCCGAGGCGCCCCGCAGACCCGGGTTCTCCAGCACCAACACGCGGCGCTCGGCTTCGCGGGCCGTGATCAGCCTGCCCGCCTCCATCAAATGAGCGCGCACCGTCTCGTAGCGCCACAGCGCAGGAACGCACGGAGTCCGTGGACGCGGGGGAACCAGCTCGCCGAGGACCTCCCAGAGCGGCGTCAGGTTCTCGCGATCGATCCGCTGGTAGAACGCCTTGCGTTCAGCGGTCCGTTCCGGAGCAACGAACATCATGGGGTGGACGCTCCCGTCTGCAAGCCGTGCTCCTCCGCCAGCGGCGCGCGCCGCAAGAAGGAGATGCATAGCGCCGCCAGGGACGCGATCAGCACCGGCGCCGCGGCGACGAGGAAGATCTGCCGGATTGGCCAATGCAGGGACAGGAGCTGTCCGCCGATCATCGGGCCTACGATCGAACCGATCCTTCCGATCCCCAGCGCCCAACCCACTCCGGTCGAACGGATCGCGGTGGGATACGAGTTCGCCGTCAGCGCGTTGGCGCCGATCTGGCCGCCCACGACGCAGAATCCCGCGCCGAAGACGGTGAGGACGAGCGCGCCGATCGAAGTTCCCACGGTGCCGATGAGCAGCACGAAGACGCTCGCGGCGAGGTAGGTCAGCGCGAGCATCACGAAGGGCGAGAATCGGTCGAACAACCGGCCGAGGAGCAGTGTCCCGAGGATTCCGCCTACCTGATACATGGCGGTGATCAACGCCGCGCGGCTGACCGCGATCCCCGAGTCGGTGATGATCGTCGGCAGCCAGTTGGTCACGAAATACAGATCGAGCAAGCTCATGAAGAAGACGAGCCAGATGAGCAGCGTGAACGGCCCGCGCCCGTTCGCGAAGAGCTGCCGCACGACGAAGCCCTTCGCCTTGTGCTCCTCCACCGTGAAGGTCGCGCCGGCGGGAATGGACGCGGCCGGATCGATGCGGCGCAGGATGGCGGCGACGCGTTCGCCTCGCTCGCCCTGCACCACCAGGTAGCGGATCGATTCCGGGAGGAGCGCGGCGAGGAAGGGGAACGCGAGGCAGGGCACGATGCCGCCGAGCACGAACACGGACTTCCAACCGAAATGGCTGATCAGGCTGGCGGCCGCGACGCCGCCCAACGCGGCGCCCAGCGAGAAGCCGCAGAACATGATCATGATCGTGGTCGCGCGGATCCGCTTCGGGGCGTACTCGGTGGTCAGCGCGATCGCATTGGGCATCGCGCCGCCCAGGCCCAGGCCGGTGATGAAGCGCAGGATGATCAGCGACTGCACCGAGTCGGCGGTCGAGGTGAGCAGGGACATCACGCCGAAGAACAAGGTGCAGAAGATGAGGACCGGTTTGCGCCCGAAGCGGTCCGCCACTGGCCCGAAGGCCAGCGCGCCGAGCATGAGGCCCAAGAGCCCGGCCGAGAACACCGGAGTCAGCGCGGCGCGATCGACGTGCCACGAACGCACGATGGCGGGGGCGACGTAACCGATGGCCTGCGTGTCGAAGCCGTCGATGAGGACGATGAGCGCGCAGAGCGACACGACGAGGACCTGGAACCCGCTGAGCTTTCGCGAATCGATGACCTCCTGCACGTTCACGGTCGCCATCGTCATCCTCCGCCCCGATCCACGAGCGATTCGCGGTCGTACCCGGCCACGCGCTTGTACCCGTCGGAGATCGCCTTCAGCTCCTCGAGGCCGATCACGTCCTCGATGCGTGTGAACGGCTTGTCGCCGCTGCGCACGAAAACCTCGCGCAGGATCGCGTCGGGCGGGTTCTTGCGGTTCATGCGCACCACGTTCGAGGTGGCCTCGCGGCGCTTCGCCTCGTATGCCTGGAGCGCCTCCGCCGGATCGCGGTGCGTGGAGAGCGCGTCCGCGAGCGCCCGCGCGTCGAGGATCGCCTGCCCGGCCCCGTTCGAGCCCCGCGGAACCATCGGATGCGCGGCGTCGCCGAGCAGCGTCACGAGCCCCTGTGTCCACCACGGCAGCGGGTCCTGGTCGACCATCGGGAACTCCAGCACCTGGTCCGCGGCGCGGATGAACGACGGCACGTCCAGCCAGTCGAAGCGCCAATCCTCGAACGCGCCAATGAAGTCGGCCAGGTCGCCGCGCCGGGTCCAGTCGCGCTTCTCGTGGCGGGGCGTCTCGATCTCCGCCACCCAGTTGACGAGCTGCCGCCCTTCCGCGTCGATGCGCTCGCGGATCGGGTAGATGACCATCTTTCCGCACTTGAGCCAGCCCGCGCGGACCATGCTCGCGCCCGAGAGAAACGGGGGCCAGCGGGTCACGCCGCGCCACATGTTGACGCCGGAATAGAGCGGCTCGCCCTCCCCCGGATGGAGCTGCTTGCGGATCACGGAATGGATGCCGTCGCAGGCGACGACCACCGTCCCGCGCTGCGGCGCGAGCGCCTCGCCCGTGGAGGTGCTGCGGAACAGCGCAGTGGCGCCTTGCGCGTCCTGCTCGAAACCGACGCATTTCCACCCGGCGAGGACGCGATCGTTGCCCAGGCGTTGGCGGACCGCCTCGAGCAGGACGATCTGCAGATCGCCGCGATGGACGGAGAACTGCGGCCACTCGTACCCCGCGGCGCGTCCGAGCGGCTCGCGATAGATGAGCTGGCCGAAGCGGTTGAAGAACACCGCCTCGCGCGTCGCCACCGCGACGCGCGACAGCGCGCCGTCGAGCCCCAGCCGGGCGAGCTCCTTGGCGGCATGCGGCAGGATGTTGATCCCCACCCCGACCGCCTTGATCTCGGGCGACGACTCGAACACTCGCGAGGGGATGCCCGCCTTCTCGAGGGCCAGCGCCAGCGCGAGCCCGCCGATCCCGCCGCCGACGATGAGGACATCCATGTGCGCCCCTCCGCGCTTCATAGCCATCGCCCCGACGGGGCGTCAACGGCGCCCGTTGACGGGCCGCCGCCGCGTAGGTAAAGCCGGCGGTCCGAGGTGCAGCGATGAAGCTCCATGAATCGGTCCGATCGTCCGCGTCGTTCCGGGTCCGCATCGTGCTGAACTTGAAGGGCATCCCGTACGAGTCGCAGGTCCTGGACCTGCGGGCGGGTGACCACCGGCGGCCGGAGTACGCGCGCATCAATCCGCAGCAAGCCGTTCCGGCGCTGGCCGACGGCGAGCGCACGCTCGTCCAGTCGATGGCCATCGTCGAATATCTCGAGGAGACCCACCCCGAGCCCGCCTTGTTGCCCCGCTCGCCGCCGGAGCGCGCCCGCGTCCGCGCCATGGCGCAGCTCGTCGCGTGCGAGATGCACCCGCTGAACAACCTGCGCGTCCTGAGCTATCTGGAACAGGAGCTGCGCCTCTCCGAGCAGGCCCGCGACCGCTGGTATGCGCACTGGGTCCAGGAAGGGTTCCGGGCGCTGGAGCCGATGCTCGGTGACCGCGAGACGGGTCAGTTCTCGCATGGCGACTCGCCCACGGTGGCGGACGTCTTCCTGGTCCCCCAGGTGGTGAATGCGCAGCGCTTCAAGGTCGGCCTGGCGGACTTTCCCCGCGTGGTCCGGATCTTCGATCGCTGCATGAAGCTGCCGGCGTTCGAGCGCGCACATCCGGAGCGGAGGCAACCATGACCGTCGCCGTCAGCGGCGCACGGCGCACGCCCGTGCGCGTCGCCGCCGTGCAGCCGCCCTCCTTCGCCGGAGCCGAGGAGCACCGCAACGCGGCGCAGGCATGCGCGTTCATCGACGAGGCGGCGGACGCGGGCGCTTCCTACGTGGTGTTCCCCGAGGGCTATCCGGGCCCCTATTCGGGTCCGATGGAGAACGACGCGATCGAGCGCGTGCGCGAGCGGGCGCGCGCCCGTGGAGTGTGGGTGAGCGCGGGGCGGCTCGAGCGCGGCGCGCTGCCGGACACGTACCACATCACGCACGTGCTCATCGACGACGCGGGAGAGGTGCGTGCGCGCTACCGGCGCGTGCAGCCAAACCACCCCGTCTTCAACGCGTACCTGATGGGCGGGCGCCACCACGTCCTGCCCGGCGACGAGCTGATGACCGTCGACGCGCCGTTTGGCCGCATCGGTCTGCTCATCTGCTCCGAGCTGTTCGTGCCGGAGCTGTCCCGCATCCTCATGCTCCGCGGAGCAGACCTGATCGTGGCGCCCGGCGGCGGAGTACACGGCCCGACCCGCACGCGGCTGCAAGAGACCTGGCGCGCGGTTGCGCGGGCGCGGGCCGCCGAGAACCTCGTCTACGTGGTGGTGAACCAGAACCTGTTCGGCGGCTCCCGCCAGGGCCGCACCTGCATCGCCTCGCCCGAGAGCATGCTCGCGCAGCGGCGCGGCTTCCGAGCAGGTCTTCTTCTGCCGTCCCGGGCAGTCGCACGACCGCCGCCCCGAGCTGTACGGCGAGCTGGCGCAACCGCAGGTGGACGCCTTCGCGTACCACTACGAGCGCCGTGGGCTCGACACCTGGCGCGCCGAATACGAGAAGATCAAGGAGGAAGCGAATGGCCGCTGAGCCGCAGAATCGGGTCCAACTCGCCGCCAGCCACTGGAAGCCGCGCTTCGTCGCCAACGGCATCGACATGAACGACTTCGAGCGCGTCTTGTCCGCGACGACGGAGTGGAAGGACTGGGGTCCGGCCTGGCTGCGCACCGGCGACATGCACCGCGAGCTGGGCGACGAGGCGGCGCGCTCGCGCCGGATGGTGAGCGCCGCGGAGGCCTGGCAGCGCGCCGCGTGGTGCTACCACCTGGGGAAGTTCCTCTGGTTCGAGGACCGAGCCATGCACGACCGGCTCCGCGAGCTGACCATCTCTACCTACCAGAGAGCGCTGCCATACCTGGATCCACCAGGCGAGCGCATCGAGGTGCCGTTCGAAGGCGCGCACATCCCAGGCATCCTCCGCCGGCCACGAGGCGCCTCGCGGCCCGCGCTGGTGCTGCTGGTGCCGGGTCTCGATTCGTCCAAGGAGGAGCTGTACGCGATCGAGAACGATTTCCTGCGCCGCGGGATGGCGACGCTGGCCGTGGACGGCCCGGGACAGTCGGAGAACGCGCCGCGTTTTCCCATCCGGCCGGATTGGGGTCCGGTGATCGGAGCGCTCCTCGACGCGCTCCGTGAGCGGAAGGACGTCGACCTGGGCCGGGTCGGCCTGATGGGAATCAGCATGGGCGGCATCTACGGCCCGCGCGCCGCCGCGGTGGAGAAGCGCCTCCGCGCGATCGTCGCGCTCGCCGGCCCGTACGATCTCTCGGAGTGCTGGCCGGCGCTGAACCCGCTCACCCGGGGCGGCTACGTCTTCTACACGAAGTCGCGCGACGAGAACGAGGCGTTCGAGAAAGCGAAGACCCTGACGCTGCGAGGCGTGCTCGACAAGGTGACCTGCCCGCTCCTCGTCATCCACGGCGCCCGTGATCGCCTCTTCCCTCCGGAGCAAGCCGAGCGCATCGCCCGCGAGGCCCGCAAGGCGACGCTGCTCATGTACCCGGACGGAAACCACGTCTGCAACAACATCGCCTACAAGTACCGCCCCGCCATGGCCGACTGGCTGCACGACCAACTCGGCTGAGGTCCAGCCCGCGCGCGAAGGTCATCACGCCTTCGGGCATGGCATGCCTGCGCTGACCCAGGCTTCCAACGCTTGCACGAACTTCTCGTGCGAGAGCGGTGGAGTCGTGCGGCCGGCGCCGGGCGTCCAGGCCCAGAGGACGAGCGGGTCCGCCTTCATGTGCTCGATGATCTCCTCCCCCGTGCGACGGCCCCCGTTCCGTGCCGGGTCCTTCATCTGCTCGCAGATCTGCTGCTTGGTCCGGCCTTCCCACAACATGGACAGGGGTGCCAGCTCCCAGGTCGCTACGCCTGGCACGAAGCCGTCGGCCGTATTCGTTGCCTGGTGGCACGTCTGGCAGGGCTGCGTGGGCGCGCCGTGGCCGTCCTTTCCGCGGACCACCAGCGGTCGATGAAGGATGGCGGCGTCGGTTTGCCTTGGAGACTCGTCCTGATGGCAGTTCTTGCATCTGGGATGCATGACGACGCTCGCGATCGGGTCGAAGGATGCGGGGTCGGCCGTCTGGGCCGCTTCGCCGCGGCTGCAGGCGGCGATCGGCAGGACCACGACGATGAGCGGCGCGAAGGCACGCATGATCGTTCTCCTCAAGCCGAGCGGAGTTGGCGCTCGAGCGGCAGCTTCCGGATTCGCTTGCCGGTCGCGGCGAAGACCGCATTGGCCACCGCGGGCGCCGTGACCGCTGTGCCCGGCTCGCCGATCCCGCCAGGCGGCTCGCCGTTCCGCACCAGGTG
>VBKO01000114.1 GCA_005888115.1 Deltaproteobacteria bacterium | reverse complement strand
GCGCCAGCCCCCGCCGTCTCGCCTCCCGACTCGGCTTGCCTGTTGCGCGCGAGCGCGGCCGCGCGTGGGACTCGCACCTCGATCCGCGTGCCCGAGGCGCGCACGTCGAACTCGACGTCCGCCGCAAGCTCGATGATGACGCGCGCGGTGTGCGCTCCCGCGCCGGCGGCGGCGATGCGCCGCACGGCTCCGTCCCCGACTTCCTGCTCGGCAGGGGCGCCCGCGACGGCCGTGTCGGCCAGGTCGATCACCACCCGCGGGGGCGCGGCGAGCTTCAGCGTGGTGAAGCTCAGTGGCTGGTCGGCCTCGAGCTGCACGAGAGTGGAATCGGGCCCCGGGACGGCGCGCACCGCCAATAGCTTTCCGCCTCCCGCGCCGGCTGCGGCGGTAGCCAGCAGCGCGATGAGCGACGGGGTGCGCACCGGCGGGACGCTAGCACGCGCCTCCCCGCATCCCAAGCAACCGTCAGCCGCTCGCCTGGCCTGCGTCGCGGCGCGCGAGCTCGCGCCGGGCCGCGTATTCGATGACGTTTTTCACGTCCTCGCAGATCTGGCGCAGATCGTAGCCGACGGTGAGCTCGAGGTGGGAATTGTCCTTCACCGGGCGCCAGAGGAAGTACTCGCTGCGCGCCTTGCGGTAGATGCTGCTGGTGCTCTTGGCGGAGGCGATCTTGTCCAGGTCGCCGAACAGCACGGCCATCGGGCAGTCGATCTCCTTGAAATGGGCCTTGTAGTCGTACCCGGTGCGATAGCACTTCATCTCGTCGCGCCGGATCCAGCGGGCGAACTGCTCCACCACGCGCCGGGGCTCCTTCTCCCCGCCCTGGCTGAGCAGCCAGCGGAACTCCTCCGGCGTGACGCGGGCAGGATTGAGCAGCGATCCGAAGTGGCGCGCGACCAGCTCGTAGCGGCGCAGGTTGCCGGCCGTCGAGACGCGCGCCAGCTGCCGCAGGATGGCGTCCACCGGCACGTGGCTGAAGCGGACCCCGCGGCGCTGCGCTCCCGCCGGGGCGATCGCGTCGGCGACGCGACGGAGGAAGCCCGCCCCGAAGCGCCGCAGCGCGTGCGCGGCGCCGTGCCGGGCCGAATCGAGGCCCGTCGCCGCGACGCACAGCGCGTCGATGAGCGGCCCCAGCATGGCCGGCCCGAACAAGGCGGCCGCGCGCATGAGCAGGAAGCCGCGGCCGATGTCGCTGGGCGCGCCGATGGTGATCAGGCCAGCCAGGTCGCGGTGGCTGCCGGCATATCCGTAGCCGAGCATCCCGCCCATGCTGTTGCCCAGGTAGACGACCTTCTCGCGCCGGGTACGCTCCTTGACCGCTTGGACCGCCGCCGGGATGTCCTCCAGCAGGTAGCTGTCCAGGTCCCAGTCCCAGTCGAGGTCGGGCGGGAGCGGGCGTCTCTCCTTCTCGCACAGCTCGATCTGCAGCTCGCGCGAGCTGCGGCCGTGTCCGCGCAGCTCGACGATGTGGCAGTCCGCGCCGAAGAGCAGCAGCCGCTTGACGAAGCTGGCGCAGGTGAACGCGTGCCGGTTCTGCGACCAGCCGGGAACGAGCAGCAGCGGCTCGCCCAGGATGGGCTGCTCCCAGTCCTGGGGCAGGGGCCGATAACGGGAGATCTGCAGGACCCAGCCGTCTCGCGTCCGGACGTCGTAGATCTCCTTCCGGTACAAGGACTTGAACGCGATCTCGTCGAGGGGCGGGGGATGTGGTGCTTGGACGCGTCGCATGTTGGAACCGGCCCGGAGCCGGCAGCTCTTCCCGCCAGGGCGGAAACGCCCTCGGTCCAATCTAGGGCTTCGCTGCAGGCACGGCAAAAACGTTCACATTCGCTCGCTCGGCATGCGAGCGGCCGGGCGGCCTCGCAGCGCGGCGTACACCTCGGCGGCGAGGTACAGCGAGCCGCAGCAGAGGACACACCCGTCCGATCCGGCCGCGTCCCGCGCGGCTTGCAGCGCCTCGCGGACGCTCGGGTAGACGGCGCACCGGTCGCGTCCGAGCCTGCGCGCCACGGCGGCGAGCTCCTCCGGCGCGGCTGCCCGCGGCGAGTCGACCGCGCAGAAGTGCACTCCGGGGACGAGCGGCAACAGCTCGCGCAGCATGGCGGCGTGGTCCTTGTCGTTCATGGCAGCGAAGAGGAGCTGGACCGGCCGCCGGCCCACCAGGGCGGGCAGCGCATGCCCCACCGCGCGCGCGGCGTGCGGATTGTGCGCCCCGTCGAGCAGCACCAGCGGCGCGCGAGCCACCGCCTCGAGCCGCGCGGGCCATCGCGCGCTGCGCAGTCCCTTGCGGATGTGCTCGGGCTGGACCGGCACGCCCCGGCCAGCCGCCGCCTGCAGCAGGGCACAGGCCAGCGCCGCGTTCGCGCGCTGGTGGTGACCGGCGAGCGAAAGCCCGCCCGACCCGGTGGATACCGCGTCCTCGCTTTCCCCGATCACCCCCTCGCCGTCGGCCAGCGAAACGCGAGCTTCCTCCGGACCCGCATAGCAGAACGGTCTGACGTCGCTGCTCTCGTAGAGGTAGTCCCGACCGGGCCGCCACAGCGGAATGCCCAGCTCCTCGGCGCGGCCCGCCAGGACGTCCGCGACCGCCCGCGGCTGGCCGGCGCTCACCGCCGGTGCCCCCTTCTTCAGGATGCCTGCTTTCTCCGCGGCGACGTGGGCCAGCGTGGGCCCCAGCCAGCGGGTGTGCTCCAGTGCGACCGGCGCGATCGCGCAGGCCAGCGGCTCGACCACGTTGGTGGCGTCGAGCCGTCCACCGAGCCCGACCTCGACCACCGCCATCTGCACGCGGTCCTGCGCGAAGGCGAGGAAGCCCATCAGCGTGGTCAGCTCGAAGAAGGTGAGCCCATCGTCGCGCAGCGCCCACGGCACGCGCCGGGCGATCTCCGCGAGCAGCGCCGCGGCGCGATCCTCGGAGACGGGCTCGCCCGCCACCCGGATCCGCTCGCAGAAATGGAGGAGGTGCGGCGAGGTGTACAGCCCGGTTCGCAGCCCGGCCGCGCGGAGGGCGGCCTCGGCGAAGGCGCAGGTGGACCCCTTTCCGTTGCTGCCCGCGACGTGCAGCACCGGGCAGGCGAGCTGCGGGTCGCCGAGCAGCGAGAGCGCCTGGCGCATCCGCTCGAGACCCAGCTTCATGCCGAAGTTGCTGCGGCGGAAGAGGAGCTCCTTCAGCTCCTGGAAGGTCACGGCAGCACCCGCAACGAGCGCGCTTCGCCGCATTCCATCAGCTGAGCAGGCCGAGGAGCTGCGCCAGCCGCTCGCGCAGCTCCTTGCGCGGCACGATGGCGTCGATCATCCCGTGCTTCAAGAGGAACTCGCTGCGCTGGAATCCCTCCGGCAGCTTCTGCCGCAGGGTCTGCTCGATCACCCGCGGGCCGGCGAATCCGATGAGCGCCCGCGGCTCCTGCTTTTCGCCATCTGCATCAGCGAGAAGATCGCCTCCTGCATTCGCGCGCCGCCGGAAGCGGAGAAGATGATGGCCGGGATGCGCCGATCGGTCGCCCGCTCGAAGATGCGGGTCACCTTCTCGCCCACCACCGAGCCCATCGATCCGCCCATGAACCCGAAGTGGAAGGCGCCGATCGAGACCTCGCGGCCGGCCAGCCGGCCGATGCCGCTCACGAACGCTTCGCTCTCGCCCGCCCCTTTGGCAGTGCTGCGGATGCGATCGCGATACCTCTTCGAGTCCGTGAACTGCAGCGGATCGGTCGACTCGAGCCCGCGGTCGTGCTCGACGAAGCTCCCGGGGTCGAGCACCAGGTCGAGTCGCCTGCGCACCGGCAGCTCGAAGTGCTCGCCGCACTTCGGGCACACCTCGAGATTCCGCTCGACCTCCTGCTTGTAGATGATCTCGCCGCACTGGTCGCACTTGATCCACAGCCCTTCGAGGCGCGCGCGTTTGTCCTGCGCAGGCAGCTTGGGCGCGGGGACCTTGTGATACCAGGCCATCGGCGCCCTTCTAGCACAGCCGAGGCCGGCGAGCGCCGCGCTGCAGCGGGTCAGTTCAGCTTCTCGTCCTGGAGTCCGAAGAAGGTCTGGAGCGACTCGAGGATGCGGGTCTGCTCCTCGCGCACGCGCGCCTTCTTTTGATCGGCGTCCAGACCCTCGCGCACGGCGGCCAGCTCGACGCGCCGGCGCGCCATCACGTTCGAGACGCTCTCCGCGATCTGCGGACGCTGCTTGAGCACCCGCTGGAATGCCTCCTTGTCCAGCCGGTAGCACTCCACCTCGCTGGCGGCGATCACCGAGGCGGTGCGCGGCTCCCCGGTCACCACACCCATCTCCCCGAACACGTTGGGGGCCACCATGCGGGTCACGAGCTTCTCGGCGCCGTTGTCCCCGCGGACCTTGACCTCCACCTCGCCCTTGGTGAGCACGTACAGCCAGTGCGCGGTGGCGTTCTGGCGGGTGATCACCTCGCTCCGGCCGAACGGCGCCAGGCGCATGAACGAGGCGAGCTGCACGCGCTCCTCGCTGGAGAGCGAGGAGAGCATCTCGATCTGCTCCAGGGCCGCCACCCGGTGCGCCATCTCGCGCGCTTGCTTCCGCTCCCGGTGCTCGGGGTCGTCGTGCGAGACGAACACCGCCGTCCCCGGCAGCGCCAGCGGGATGTTGGCACGCTTGAGGGCCACGTAGACGCGCACCCGTACCGCGCTGGAGGTGGGGTCGTCTTGCGCCAGATCCGTCAGCCAGTAGCGTACCGCGTAGTTCGCGAAGCTCTCCGCGCCCTGGCGGGCGAAGTCGAAGCAGATGCAGTTGGGCGGCGGGAACGCCGCCACGTTGGGGATGGGAGTCGACTGCAGCGCGTCCTCGACGACGTTGATGACCTCTTCCGGCGAGTAGCGGAAGTCCACGTTGAAATAGACCCACATGCGGTGCTGCGTGGGCTGGTCCTCGCGCTCGCCGAGGATGAGGATGTTGTCGTTGAGCAGCGCCGAGTTGGGGACGATCACGGTGTCCCAGTTGCGCGTCTCGACCACCGTGTGGCGCCAGCGGATCGCTTTCACCTTCCCCTGCTGGCCGGTGGGGAGCTGCAGCCAGTCGCCGACGTGGATCGAGTCGTCGAGCTGCAGCGCGATCCCGCCCAGGACGTTCCCCAGCGTTGCCTGCAGCGACAGGCCGAGCACCACGGTCACCACCGCGCTGGTGGCGATGATCCCCGACAGTTGCACGCCGCTCCGGTGGAGCATCCCGATGAAGGCCAGGATGTACGCGGCGCCGAGCGCCAGGTCGTGGACGATGTTGGCGATCTCGATCCGCAGCGCGAGCAGGACCAGGTCGAAGAGCAGGATGGCGACGAGGTCGATGACCACCAGCACTTCGAAGAGATCGGCGAGGAACCAGACGCGGCGCGACCAGCCCTCCGCCTGCACCCAGTGCAGCACGGCGGCCAGCGCGAAGGTGGTCACGTACAGCATCACCAGGATGGTCGCGCGCCGGATGCGCCGCCGCTTCTTCGGCGCGAACCGCCCGACGAAGGCGGCCATGACCACCAGCGCCGCGCCGAGGATGAGGATGGTCGAGGGCGACGCGTACCCCAGCCACTGCTGCGCCCGCGGGCTCGGCGCCGGGGAAGCGAACGGGCCCTGCGAGTCCATCTGCTGCGAGACGATCACCGCGCCTGCCCCGGCGGCCGCGGCCGCGGCGGCATTCGTCTGCTGCTGCTGGAGCTGGAGCTGGGCGGCCTGCTGCGGAGACGGCGGGGAAGGCGCGGACGCCTGCGCGGCGGCGCTCCCCTGCTGCGCCGCAGCCGCGAATCCGATCGAGAGGGCGAGGAGGAAGCTGCGGAGAGACATCGTCATCGTTCTACAAGCGTTCCGCCCCGCTCGCGAGATTCGGATTGCCGCAGGCGAAAGGGCGCCCGCGGCCCCCGTCGCCAGCGGCAAGCCTCAAAAGTGGTAGACGTCGTCCAGCTCGCAGATCTGCAGGTAGTCGCGGCGGAGCGCGGCGATCTCCTTCTTCACCTCGTCGATGACGCTGGGCTTGAGGTGGTACAGGTAGATGCGGGCCCCGCGCCGGTCGAGCTTCTCCAACTCGGTCACCACGGTGCGCGGCGTGAGGTGCCCGGAGACGTCGGCCAGCCACTGCATTTCGCTGGGGAACGATACCTCCAGGAAGACGGCCTTGAGATTGGGCGTCGCGTTGATCGCGCGCCACAGCTCGTCGGTGGGGCCGGTGTCGCCCGAGAAGGCGACCGCTCCGTTCTTCGACTCGAAGATGTACCCGACCGAATAGACCGGGTGGTGCACGGGGATGGCGCGGATGCGGTAGCCCTGGCACGTCACCGGGTCGCGGATCGGCATCTCCTCGAACGCGAGCACGGGATTGTCCGCGCTGGGGATCACGCGGAAGTCGGGCCACACGCGGTTGTTGAAGACGTCCTTGTCCATCGCCTCCATCGTCTCGGCCGGGCCGTGGACGACGACCGGCTTCTGCCGCCGGCCGACCAGCACGTCGGTCATCAGCGGGACGTCCTTCATGTGATCGAAGTGGCTGTGCGTGAGGAAGATGTCGTCGATCTGCAGGATCTCGTCGAGGCCCAGCACGGAGGTGATGGCGCCGCCGTCGACGCACAGCTTCCCGTCGACGAGGAAACACGTCGTGCGGTGCTTGGGCAGCTCTCCGCCGTGGCAGCCGAGGACGCGCAGCTTCATCAAGTGTCCCCGAACCGTTCCTTCATCTCCAGGAACTCGAGGTACTTCTGCATCTTGCCGAGGTCGGGGACCACCACGCCCTCGGGGACCAGCTGGATGATCCGCGCCTTGGCGATCTTGTCGAGCGCCTGCTGCACGGCCTCGGTGGAGAGCCCCATGCGGCCGTGCAGCTCGTCCGCGTTGAGGGAGACGAGCTTGCCTTGCGGCGTATCGCGCCCGCGCTTTGCGCTGGAGAGAAGGAAATGGACCACCCGGCTGGCGGGATCCTTGAGGAGCAGGTTCTCGATCTGCTCGTCGGCTTCCTGGAGGCGGTCGGAGAGCTTCTTGATCAGGCGGACGGCGATCTCCACGTTGCCGCGGATCATCGCCTCGAAGGTGCGGGGATCGATCACCAGGAGCTTGCCGTTCTCGGCCATGACCGCGCCGGCCGAGCGCGGCTTGTTGTTGAGGATGGCCATCTCGCCGAAGAATTCGCCGGCGCCGAGCGTGGCGAGGATCTTCTCGGTCTCGCGGACCTTCTTGG
The DNA here is from genome assembly GCA_005888115.1 of Deltaproteobacteria bacterium. Classification (GTDB taxonomy): domain Bacteria; phylum Myxococcota; class Myxococcia; order Myxococcales; family 40CM-4-68-19; genus VBKO01. Next base: position 1,138 of record VBKO01000114.1, on the reverse strand, counting down.
TGATGTTCACCTTGCCCGACTGGACGACGAACATCTCCCCGCCCGGCTCCCCTTCGCGGAAGAGGATGTGGCCCTTGGCGAACTCGCGACCGAAGCGCTGGAAGAGCTGGTCCTCTCCTGCCATGTCCCCTCTCGTCGCCCTCGGGGTCACCGGCGGCCCGCGCGCTCCTGCCGGCGCGGCGGACGCCTACGCTCCATCGCGTACTCGTATCAGGCGCTCGCGAGGCCGGTCAATTTTGCGACATTGTGGAGAAATGTAGGAAAAACCAAGTCATTTGTGCTCCATCCGGAACACGCCGTCCCACCGTTCCCCGGGCGGCTCCGCGGCCATCTTCTCGCATCGCGCGGCAAACAAGCGCGACGGTCCGTCGTGCGGAAAGCGCTGGCGCAAGGACTCGAACTCGAGCCTCGCTTCGGCGAAGCGCTGCTCGCGGTAGAGCTTCAGCCCGCGCGCGTATCCGTCGAGCAGCGGCAGATCCTGCGCCGGCACAGCTCCCCTCCCCCGCAGCTCGAAGAGACTCACCGGCTCCTTCTTTCCCTTCACCCGGACGGCGTCCAGCTCGCGCACGCACGGCTCGCCGCCCGAGGCGCGCGCCGCCTGCAGCGTCGCCCCGCTGATCAGCGCGCGCGTCCCGTACTCCTTGTTCAGGCCCTCGAGGCGCGAGGCGAGGTTCACGTTGTCGCCCATCACCGTGTAGCTGAAGCGCTGTGCGGACCCCATGTTGCCGACCACCATGGGACCCGAGTTGACGCCGATGCCGATCTCGATGTCCGGCAGCCCCGCGTTCTCGACGCGCCACCGCTCCTTGAGGCGGGCCAGGCCCTCCAGCATCTCCAGCGCCGCCTCGCAACCGTCGAGCGCGTGGCGGGAGTTCGCGACCGGCGCACCGAAGAAGGCCATCAGCGCGTCGCCGATGTACTTGTCGAGGGTGCCGCGCCTTTGGAACACGATGTCCGTCATCGGCGAGAGGTACGCATTGAGGAGGCGCACCAGCGCCTGCGGCGAGAGCTCCTCGGCGATGCCGGTGAACCCGCGGATGTCGGCGAAGAGGACGGTCAGCTCGCGCTCCTCTCCGCCCAGCTGGAGCTTCGCCGGCTCGCGCACCATCTCGTCCATCACCTCCGGGTTCAGGTACAG
>VBKO01000113.1 GCA_005888115.1 Deltaproteobacteria bacterium | reverse complement strand
GCCGGAATTGACGAAGCGGACCCCAGCGGGGGGCGGGACCGATCCACTGATGCTCGATTTGCATGAGATGTTGCGCCTGCACGTGCCGCTCGCCGCCCAGGCGTACGAGCAGCCGCCCGCTCAGCAGCCCGAGCGCCCGCCGGCCGACGATCCCGAGCAGATCTCCGGCGACGACGCCTCCACGATCCTGGTGGTCGACGACGACGCCTCGGTAAGGCACGTGATCTCCACCGTCCTCCGCGAGGAGGGATACACGGTGCGCGCCGCGGCTTCCGCGGACCAGGCGCTGGAGCTCCTGCGCGCCTCGGGCGAGGTCCCCACCGTCTTGTCCGATCTGAAGATGCCCGGACACGACGGCATCTGGCTGCTCGACCAGGTGCTGCAGCGCCATCCGCACGCGGCGGTGGTGATGCTCACCGGCTACGGCGACACCGAGAACGCCGTCGAGTGCCTGAAGCGCGGGGCCGCCGACTACCTGCTCAAGCCGCCCCGCATCACCGACCTCGTCCGCGCCATCGAGCGCGCGCAGAGCCGCCGCAAGCTCGCGCTGGCCCGCAGCCGCTATCACCAGGGCCTGGCGCGCCGCGTGCGCGAGAAGACCGCCGAGCTGACCGACGCCTTGCGCCGGACAGCCGATGCCTACAACAGCACCCTCTCGGCGCTCGTCGCCGCTCTCGACGCGCGCGAGCACGAAACGAGCGACCACTCCCAGCGCGTGGTCCGCTATACGCTCGCCATCGCGTCGAAGATGGCCCTCGGGGGTGACGATCTCGATCAGATCGGCCGGGGCGCGCTGCTGCACGACATCGGCAAGATCGGCGTGCCCGACAGCATCCTGCTCAAAGCGGGGCCGCTCACGCCCGCGGAGTGGATCGAGATGCGCAAGCACCCCGAGATCGGCCATCAGATCCTGCAATCGATTGGGTTCCTCAGCGAGGCCGCCGAGATCGTGCTCTCCCACCAGGAGCGGTGGGACGGAGGCGGGTACCCTCGCCGCCTCAAAGGGAAAGAGATCGCGCTGGGCGCGCGCATCTTCGCCATCGCCGACACGCTGGACGCGATGACCTCCGACCGGCCGTACCGGCGCGGGGTCAGCTACGACGAGGCCCGGGCCGAGATCGCCCGCTGCTCGGGCACGCAATTCGACCCGGCCTGCGTGGAAGCGTTCCTCTCGCTCACCGTGGAAGAGCTGACCGACCTGCGCGACCGCCGCGGCATGTAATCCCGGCCGGCCGCGCCGACCCCCCGGTCAGCCGCGGCGCCGCCGCGGGCGCAGCAGCGCGAAAGCGGCCAGCAGCAGACCTCCCACCGACCCGGCCGAGCTGCAGCCCTGGCCGGGAAAACCGATTCCGGACTGTGCGACGGGCGTTCCGGGCTGGGCCGGCGAGATCTGGGCCGCTCCGCCGTCGGGCTCGGGCGTCATCCCGGCGTCGGGCGTACCGGCGTCCGGCGTACCAGCATCGGGGAGCGGCGGAGGCGCAGGCACGAGCTGAGGCGCCACGTCGGCGAGCGTCGTCCCCATGGTCATGCCGTCGTGGTAGACGACGCCGACCGCGGAGATGGAAGGGTCCCGGTAGAGCCCCTGCTTGAGGTAGTTCACCATCCCCGGGAAGAGCGTCTGCATGGCCTTCCCGTCGATCGCCTTCTGCCCGTCGTACCAGAGCTCGATGAATCCCAGGTCGGGGTTGGACGACCAGATCACGTGCATGACGAAGTCGTGCCAGACGCCGCGCACCAAGGGCGTCCTCCACAGCTCGACGGTCGGGCCGTTCCCCGGTGGCGGATTTCGATCGAGCATCAGGGTGCCGCCGTTCAAGTCGAACTCGAGGGGAGGCGAGCCGCAACATCCGCTGTGGTGCCACTGGGTGAAGACCTGCCACTTGTTCTCGATGGGATAGGACGCGTCGAACATCGTGCTCCACGCGTAATAGCGGTCCGTCCCCTCGGTGTCCGCGTCGGCGCGGATCAGCTCGTTGCGGTTGCCGTTGCTGGCGATGTCGCCGCTGCGCAGCTCGACGCGCAGGGCGTAGGTGCCTTGGCGGACCGGCGACGTCACGACGGTCAATCGGCTGGTGAGCCCGTCCACTGTGCCCCATTGCGAGATGTCCTTCGTTTCGAAGTCGCCGCGCCACAGTACGGAGGCGCGGGCCTGGAAGCCGATGAGGCACAGGGCGGCGGTAGCAGCAAGGCGTCGCAACAGGCGTCCTTTCCCGGGCGCCGGGGTAGGTCCGGGACCCACGCCGGGCCGCTCCTCGTCCGGGGAAGGGAGCGGCAGCTGTTAGAACGAATTGGTCGGAGCCCCTCTTCCCGCTTTCCGAAGCAGGGGGCGCCCGCTCGCGCGTGGACCGGACGGGCAGGCAGACGGGCGGAAAAGCGCCTTGGCGCCTGCGCCGCCGCGGGGGTAGACAGGCGGGATGCAGCTCACGCTGACCGATCGCGCCGCCGAGGCCGTGCGATCTCGCGCCCGGGAGGCCGAGGTGCCGGACTGGCTCCTGCGCGTCGCCGTCGTGGCCGGAGGCTGCAACGGCCTCACGTACGACCTCTACTTCGTCCCGGAGCCTTCCGAGCAAGACGAGCTGGTCGATTGCGGCGGCGTGCGCGTCGCCGTGGATCGCTCCAGCGCGACGATGCTCGACGGCACCGTCATCGATCTCGCCGACGCGCGGTCGTTCCGTTTCTCGAACCCCCGCGCGCGCCGCGGTTGCTCGTGCGGCGCGAGCTTCGAGGTCTGACCATGCCCAAAGTGCTGCGCTGGGGCGCGCTCGTGCCGCGCTCTACATGGCGCTGGTCGGCCTCTACCACACCATCCTCGCGCTCTTCGGCTGGGACGGCGGCCCGGGAATCCTGCGCAAGAATCCGCACTACGTCCCGGGCAGCGACGAGCCGCTAGCAGACGGGACGCGACTGCGTCCTGATCGGCCTGGACGTAACCGGCTCTCCTGAGCTGAGCGGTCTCGCCGGGATGTGACGCTCTTCGATCCGGCGCCTTCGGCGCCTTTACGAGGGGGGAGCTCGCTCCCCCCTCGACCCCCCAAGGGATCACGGTCAACTCAACTGAACGATGGGTGGAGGTGCTCACTCGTCGGTTGCCAGCGCGGCGAGGAGCGGCTCGCGCCGCGTCTCGAGGAGGTGGGCGGAGGCGGCGAGAACGCCGCCGTACGCGAGCGCCATGGCCAGCGCCTCGCCCAGGTAGGCGACGGCGAGGGGAAGTCCGGTGAGCCGCGACGCCGCCCAGGGCGCCCAGGCGGCCCCGCCGAGGGCAACCAGGGCGCCGAGGCGCGATCCCACCGGTCCGGTGCCGCGCACACGGCGCAGGCGCATTCCGCGCACCGGAACCGGCCACAGGACGCTGGCGAGGTTCCCGATGAGCGCGAGCAGCGGAAAGGTGGCCAGGTGGGCGCACAAGCCGATCCCGACCTCCGCCGCGGAAACGGGCCCGGTCGCGCGGGCGACGACGACCAGACCGGCGAAGATGCACAGCGACAGCGCATACGCCACCAGGTTCTTCGCGGCCAGGAGGACGCGCGGGCGCACCGGCCACAAGAACCAGCCGCGCGCCGCGTCGAGATCGCGGCCGAACTGGTTCGTGGCCAGCTCCAGCACCCCGAGATGCGCGTACACCGCCGCGAACAGCAGCGGGCGGCGCTCGACCCAGCTGACGCCGCGCGGATCGAGGAAGACGACGCGCAAGAGCAAGAAGCCGATCGGGACCAGCACGATCTGCAGCCAGCCGATCCGCAGCACCGTCCGGGCTTCCTTCTCCAGCACTGCCGAGACGGATTCCGGCAGCAGGGGCAGCCGCCATCCCGGAGCGCTCCGCCGGCCTGCCCGTGCGGTACCGGATTCGACCGGACGGAGCGCCTCGCGCAGCGACAGCCGGTGCGCCAGGACCGCGCAGACGGCGCCGAGGAGGAGCAGCAGAAGCGCGGGCGGCAGCGCTCGCCACGGACGGCCGCCGGCCAGCTGGCGGACCATCTCCGCCGCCCAGCCCGGCGGGGTGAACGCGATGACGTTCCAGTGCTCGGCGGCGAACGCGGAGGGAATCCCAGGCCGGTCCGGGCGCGTGGCGAGCTGCACGCCGGCGGCGGCGAGAAGCGCCAGGACGACGGAGAAGGCGCGCCGCAGCATCAGGCGCGAGTCGAGCGCGCCGCCGATCGCCGCGGCCAGGTGGAGCACGCCTGCCACCGCCCAGACGCTCAGCGCCTCGGCGCAGAGCAGCGCGGCGGCGCCGGGCATTCCGGGCAGCCGTCCCGCGGCCAGGGCGATGCCGAGCAGGATCGGCCAGAAGAACAGCCAAGCGGGATCGAAGAGCTGCGCGGCGAAATTGAGCGCGGAGACCAGCCGCGCGGGCACCGCGAAGGCAAGGAAGCGCCGCGGATCGAGGAAAGGCGTCTGCCCGCGCGGAATGAAAGAGAACCAGAGCCGGACGAACAACGCCGAGGTGAGCCAGGTCGCGAACAGGGCCAGCGAGCCTCCCTGCTCCGCCACCAGATCCGGCCGGCTGCGCAGATGCTCGCCGAAGCGGACGAGCAACAGCGCCGTGGACCCGCTGAACACGCCGCCGATCGCGATGCCCAGCACCGAGATGGCCAGCCGGCCCCACTGGCGCTGCTGGAAGAGGCGCCGCCGCCACAGCGTCGCGCGCAGCCAGACCAGCGCCCGCGCTTGCTGCGCCATCATGGCAGGAAGCTCAATGCGCGCGGCCCGCCGCGCCCTTCGCCGACGAGCTGGACGAACGCTTCCGACAGCGACGGGGCGTCACGCATCACTTCCGGAAGCGTTCCCTGCGCCACCAGGTGTCCTTTGTGGATGACGCCGAGGTGCGTGCAGAGCCGCTCCACCACTTCCAGGACGTGCGAGGTGAGGAACACGGTGAGCCGCCCGCGCCGCACCAGGCCGGAGAGGAGCGCAGTCAGCGACTGCTTGGCGACGGCATCCACGCCTTCGAACGGCTCGTCGAGAAAGAGCAGCTCGGGGCCGTGGATGAGCGCCGCCGCGAGGCCCAGCTTCTTCTTCATCCCGAAGCTGTAGTCCGCGATCAGCTTGCGCGCGTCCTGCGCCAGCTCCATCGCGTCCAGCAGCTCGTCTGCGCGCCGGCCGGCCTCGGCGCGCGAGAGGCCGAAGAGCCGCGCGACGAACACCAGGTGCTCGCGCCCGGTGAGCCGGTCGAAGAGCAGCATGCCGTCCGGCACCACACCGATGCGGCGCTTGACCTCCGGCACGTCGCCTACCACCTCCCGGCCCAGCACGCGGATCGCGCCGCCCGTGGGCGAGAGCAAGCCGGTGAGCATGGAGATGGTGGTGCTCTTGCCGGCGCCGTTCTCCCCGAGGAAACCGTAGAAGCTCCCGCGCGGCACGCGCAGATCGATCGAGTCCACCGCCAGCTGGGCGCCGAAGCGGCGGGTCAGCGCGTGCGTCTCGATGGCCAGGTCGGGCGAAGCGACCTGCGCCTCGCTCATTCGGCCTTGGCGAGCGCGGTGGTCGCTCCGGCGGCTCCCGCCGGGGATGCCTTGCGTCCGAGCGCGACCAGCGCCGGCTGCGCGACGCTGCCGGTGCGTGGGATCGCCGAGCGCCGGGCGAACGCCAGCGACTCGGCGACGAGCGCCGCATCGGCGCGCTCGGTGACCTGTGGAAGGTCCTTCTCGGAGAGGTGCGTGTGCACCTTCATCGAGCAGAACTTCGGGCCGCACATGGCGCAGAACTCCGCCGTCTTGAAGGCGTCGTGCGGGAGCGTCTCGTCGTGCTTGGTTTGCGCGGCCTCGGGGTCGAGCGACAGCCGGAACTGCTCGCGCCAGTCGAAGGCGTAGCGCGCGCGGGAGAGCGCGTCGTCGCGGTCGCGCGCACCGGACCGCTGCCGCGCCACGTCGGCCGCGTGGGCCGCGATCTTGTAGGCGATGATCCCCTGGTGCACGTCCTCGGCGTTGGGCAGCGAGAGGTGCTCGGCGGGGGTGACGTAGCAGAGCATCGAGGCGCCGTGCCAGCCGGCCAGCGCCGCGCCGATGGCGCTGGTGATGTGGTCGTAGCCGGGCGCGATGTCCGTGGCGAGGGGACCGAGCACGTAGAAGGGCGCCTCGTGGCAGACCTCCTGCTCGATCTTCATGTTCATCTCGATCTGGTCCATCGGGACGTGGCCGGGTCCCTCGATCATCACCTGCACGTCGTGCTCCCAGGCGCGGCGGGTCAGCTCACCGAGCACGCGCAGCTCGGCGAACTGCGCCTCGTCCGAGGCGTCGGCCAGGCAGCCGGGACGCAGCGAGTCGCCCAGGCTGAAGCTCACGTCGTAGGTCTTGAAGATCTCGCACAGGTCGTCGAAGTGCGTGTACCAGGGGTTCTCCTTCCCCGTGGCCATCATCCACTGCGCCATCAGCGCGCCGCCGCGCGAGACGATGCCGGTGATGCGGTGCTGCGCGAGCGGGAGGAAGTCGCGCAGGATCCCGGCGTGGATGGTCATGTAGTCCACGCCCTGTTTCGCCTGCTCCTCGACGATGTCGAGCAGGTCGCGCGCGGTCAGCTCCTCGACGCGCTTGACGCGCTCGATCGCCTCGTAGGTCGGCACGGTCCCGAGCGGGACGGTGCTGTGCCGCAGGAGCACGTCGCGGATGTGCGGGATGTCGCCGCCGGTGGAGAGATCCATCACCGTGTCGGCGCCGTACTTGAGGCAGGCGCGCAGCTTGACCAGCTCGCCGTCGACGTCGCTGACGATCTGGCTGTTCCCGATGTTCGCGTTGATCTTGCACTTGGCCGCGATGCCGATGGCCATCGGCTCCAGCTCCGGATGGTTCACGTTGGCGGGGACGATCATCCGGCCGCGGGCGACCTCGCTGCGCACCAGCTCGGCGGGCAGGCCTTCGCGGAGGGCGACGTGCTGCATCTCCTGCGTGACCACGCCCTGCCGCGCGAAGTGCATCTGCGTGACGTGTGCAAGGCCGCGCCGGCTCTCGACCCATTCTGCGCGCATGGCTGCTTCTCCTGAGGGGGTCAGGACACTAACGACGGGCGCGCGCTGGGTCAATGGACCGCGGGCTACCTCGTCCCCGCCTGGCTCGCGCCGCCCTTCAGCTCGGTGACGATGCGCTTCGCGCCATAGATCCGGTCGAGCGACTCGAGCAAGGCGGGGCTGCAGACGGACACGGCACGGTTCACCGACGGCTCGAATCCGTACTCGCCGCCCAGCGATTGGATGTTGCCGTCGAAGATCAACCCGACGACCTCGAGGTTTTTGTTGAACACCGGCGAACCCGAGTTGCCGCCGATGATGTCGTTCGAGGTGACCATGTTGAACGGCGTGGCAGGGTTGATCCGCTTGTCCTGGTTGGCGGCGAGCCAGCTCTTCGGCAGGGCGAACGGATCGCGGCCGGTGGCGCGCTCGAAAGCGCCTCCCATCACGGTCACGGGGCTCACGCGCTTGCCCTTCTCCTCGTATCCCTCGACCGACCCGTAGCTGAGGCGCAGTGTGAAAGTCGCGTCGGGATATGCGCTCGTCCCCTCGGCCGCGAAGCGCGCCTTGGCGATCAGCGCTTGCTGCCGCTTCTCCACGCCGTCGACTTCACGCTCGTAGGTGCGGCGCACCTCGCGGGCCTCGGCGTCGACC
>VBKO01000363.1 GCA_005888115.1 Deltaproteobacteria bacterium | reverse complement strand
ACGCGGCCAGCTCCTCCGCCAAGCGCTTGAAGTCTGCGCCCGATTCGTACGCGCGGACGACGCCCTGCAGCGCCGCCGCCGCGTCGCGTCGCAGCACGGCCCGGACGGTGCCTGCCACCACGCCCTGATCGAGGGCGCCCAGCGTCTCCACCGCTTCCGGTTCGCCGATCTCCTCCGCACCGGCGTGCGCGGCAAAGAGCTGATCGAGCAGGCTGAGCGCGTCGCGCATCGACCCGGCCGCCTGGCGGGCCACCAGGGACAACGCCGCGTCGGCCACCTGGACGCCCTCCGCCTGCGCGATCTCACGCAGCCGGGTGACGATCTTCCCCAGGGGCACCAGCTGGAAGTTGTGCCGCTGGACCCGCGAAAGGATGGTCGCGGGCAGCTTCTGCGGATCCGTCGTGGCCAGGAGGAACTTGATGTGGCCCGGCGGCTCCTCCAGCGTCTTGAGCAGCGCGTTGAACGCGGCGCCGCTCAGCATGTGGACCTCGTCGACGATGTAGATTTTGTAACGATCGCGCGCGGGTAGATACTTGGCGGCCTCGCGCAGCGCACGCACGTCGTCGACCCCGTTGTTGGAAGCGGCGTCGATCTCCTGCACGTCGACGTCGGTCCCGGCTGCGATGTCGTTGCACGGGCCGCACGTCCCGCATGGCTCGGCGGTGGGGCCGTTCACGCAATTGAGCGCCCGCGCGAGGATCCGTGCGCTGGTCGTCTTGCCGCATCCGCGCGGTCCGGTGAAGAGGAAGGCATGCGCCACCCGCCCCGTGCGCAGGGCATTGGCGAGCGTGCGGACGACGTGCTCCTGGCCGGTGAGGTCGGCGAAGCGCTGCGGCCGGTACTTGCGCGCGAGGACGAGGTACGGAGTGGTCATCGGGTGGACGAGGCGCTGGACCGGAGACCGGGCACACGGTTGAAGCCGCTACCGTTGCTCCCTTCCGGGCCTGGCGGGTTCACGACCCGCCGTCGCCCGGCCCCCGGTCCAGCGCCCCTTCAGGGTCGGACCGCATATCACGAAGACGAGGCGTGGTGGATGGGAAGGGTACCGCGCGCACCGGCCAGCCGCAACGCGAAGGGAAGACCGGAGAGCGACCGCTCGAGCGCTCTGACGGCAGCGGGTGCACCGATCGAGTCGTGCCGGACGGCACGCAGCGCACGGAACTAGACAATTCAGCGCAATTGCGACGGTATTTTGCGACACTTCACTCGCAGCCACTTGCGAGAGGCACCGCGGCCTCCTATGCCGAAAGCGAATGGAAAAGCGTGCATCGAAGACCGCGTACTTTCTCAACCGGGCCCTCGGGTACCTGGCGCTGATCGGCCGCAACGTCCGGCTTCCGGACGGGGCCGGAGTGTGGGTCCTCGTCGCGGACGCCGAGCGCGCCCCTTGGGAAGTCGCCGAGTTGCTGATTGCGACCTATCCCGGTGTCGACTCGAACCGGCTGCCGTTCATCGCGCTCCTCACGGACTTCGACGTGGAAGAGTTCGAGAACGAATTGCGCACGCGCGCTCCTCCGCCCGAAGAAGTCGCGGTCGCGGCCGCGGAGGAAGAGGAAGCGGACGGCGAACCGGTGATTGTTCCCGAGACTACGCGCTGAATGGCACGGACGAAACGCCCGGCTTCTGGAAGGACCGTGGACGTCGATCTGCGTGACGTTTCAGTCCTGCTCGACGACCAGCAGGACGCGATCGACGGGCGATGGCTCCTCCGACGCTGCGGGCGTGCGCACGGGGAACCCGGACGCGTTCGCAAGCCTCCATCCAGCTCCCCACCAGTGATCGAGCTTGCTGATGTCCTTGCCGCCGCCAATCGGCACGCCCGACATGGTCTGATCGGCTATGTACCGTGTGACCCTCCACTCTCCGACTTCCTCGACCACCAGCACCACTTTCTTCGCCGTGCGCTGTGCTCCTGCATCGCGGGCCGGAATGGCCGCACGGCGCACGCTAGATCCGGGGTCCGGCATCGCGGTTTGCGCATCGGTTGAGGGACGGCGGGGGCTCGAGCCGCAGGTGCCGTCAGCGACGCTAGCATTCTGCGCCGACCGAGGTTTCGACTCGGCGGCCATTTGCGCGAGCCCACCCGGTTCGTTCTCCAGGTGGCGCTCGAACTGCTCGACGTCGAATTCGGTCAGGAGTGCGAGGAGCGGGACTACCCTGGCGCTGAGCGCCGGGAACAGGTCCGACACGAGTTCTTGGACATGCCAGGGCAGCACCAATTCGCCCGTGACACGTATCCAACGGCCGGGAGGGAACCGAAGCCCCTTCGCGATCAGGGCCACCTGGGGCAGCTTGCCGTTGAGGTAGTAGGCCGTCTCCGTCGCGTACTCCCGCACCACCTCGCTCCTTCACCCCCTCTGACGGACGGCCTACCACAACCGGGTGCTTGGGCGCGCTGTGGCAAACTACCTCAGTGCCCGTCTCGAAGAGGCCGACGCAGGTTCATGGGTTATTTGCGGAGAGCGAGGGATTCGAACCCCCGATACCCTTACGGGTACTCCTGATTTCGAATCGGACCTGGGCGTTTTTGCCCACTGCGACATGCAGTAATTCCGGCAACTTACGGCGCCCAATGTAGCCCGATGTTGCCTGAATGCCTGAATGGCGCCTGAACGGCGGATGGCGCGGAGGCACTGATTGCCGCCGTGATCGCGCGTCTGGCGCAGTGGTTGACTGCCACGATGGCGACCCGACGGAAGCCAAGGCCCAGCTGCCGTTTCCACCTGCATCGCAACTGCGATACATTCAAAGACATGAAGACCTCTACCCTGCCGCCCCTTCGCGTCGAGCCTCGACTTCGCAGCCAGGCCGAGCGTCTGCTGCGCGCCGGCGAGACGCTCTCCTCTTTCATTGTCGATGCCGTCGAGGAACGGGTTCGGAACCGGGCGATGGAGGACGAGTTCATCAAGCGAGGTCTGGCCTCCGCGGAGAGAGCACGTCGCTCTGGCAAGTACACGCCCGCTGCCCAGGTTGTCGCAGGGCTGCGGCGCCGGCTCGACGACGCTCGCAAAGCTGGGTCGCGCAGGCCCGGTAGAAAGGCGCGAAGGACGCGGTGAGCTACCGCGTCCGATTCACTGAGGAGGCAAAGAAGGACGTTGAACGACTGTACAGCTTTCTGCTCGAGAAGGACCTCGAACTGGCAGCAGAGGCAGTGGACGCGATCGACCAGGCACTGACCGTGCTCAAGAAGTTTCCCTTCTCCTGTCGGAAGGCCGCTGGTGGCAGGCACGGCCCATTCCTTCGCGAACTCATCGTTCCTTTCGGCAGCGCCGGCTATGTCGTGCTGTTTGAGATCAGCGGGCCAGACACGGTCACGGTCCTCGCAGCACGTCACCAGCGCGAAAGCGATTTCTACTAATTCACCGGTCGACCGCCTCGGCAATGAAAAGGGGGGACATCGCGAAAGGCATCGTGAGGCGCTGGTAGGTAGCTATTGCCACGCCAGCCAAGCCGGCAGCGGCGGTCGCAGGCTGACTGGCTTGCCGTCATGAAACTCGGCGGCTTGCCGGAAGGGAGTTGCGAGGTCGCTGTTGTCGTACACGAGTACGTGCGGCAGCGAGTGGATGGCCCGTGTGAGATTCGCCTGCGTACGCGGGAAGCGCGCTACGAGTTTGTCGTCCGGCACGTCGTGGCCTCCCTGAAGTACGCGCATCGCCACACGCTCCTGCGACACCTCGACACTGTCGATGCCGATGTAGCAGAGGACGACCGTGTAGCCCTTCTCGGCCGCTGCTTTGCGCAAGAACTCCACCTTGTCGCCCACTGGATCGGAGAAGACGGTCTCGAACACGAAGCTCTCGCGTTGCTCCACCAGCGTCTTGCGCAGCTCGTTCGCAAGAAGCGCGGCCTCCCGGGCGTCGACGTCGAGCTCGCGCGCCAGGTCGTCGGCATTCACGAAGCGCAAGGCGGCCGGCGCGAGATGCACGGCATGGAACGTCGACTTGCCGGCGCCGTTCGGTCCGGCGATGGCGACGATGATCGGCCTCGCATCGAAGGGCGAGGTCACTTCGACTTGACGGGCTTGAACACGCGGTTCACGAAGCGCCCCACGCGGCGCGTCCCGTCTTCCTCAATCTTGACGAGGAACCCGGGGCGGCCGGGAGCCGGCTCGAAATGCGGATACGGACGCGACGCCAGGTGTGCGGCCAGGCGCCGACGACCTTGGTCGGCATCGACTGACTCGAGGCACTCCGAGAGCGGGCGCCCTTCCCCGCGCTGCTTGAGCCGGAGGACCTCATCCGTGCGGAGCGCGAGCTCAGTCGCGCGACCGAGGCGCGCCCAAAACTCAATCTGGCTCGCGATCGAGCGCTCGGTGATCTCGCCTGCGAGGCGAGCGTCGAGGACGAGAGCTTCGGAGAGCTTGACCGGCTGACCCATGTCCAAGAGGGTAGCATTTTGCTACCCTCTGCGCAAACCGGGGTTAGAGGCGCTTGCTCGACCCACACGCGGTCGGCGCGGTAGCACTGCGAAGCGATGAGCCCGCTCGCCCGCATGAGCCCGGTTGGATCGCCGGCGTGAGCCGCCTCCCGCGCCTTCCCTGGTCGGACGATGCACGCGTCGCGCTGCGTCGATCAGCGCCGTCACGCCGGACGCGTTCGGGGTCGCCATCGAGGTGCCTTGGCGGGAAGTTCGGCAACTACCCATTGGACGGCTTTGAAGGGGAGATCACCGCGGAACGGAACTGCGGTGCGTTCTTCCGTCCCTCGATAGCGGCTGTAGTGCTTCTCGCCGGTCCGCTGCGCGTGCCCGAGGAACGCGTCGCACTCGGGTCCGGAGGCGCCCTTGTTGCCCGCGTAGGTACGCACGGTACGGCGCGCCCAGCCGGGGTGGAACAACTTGATGTGCTTCTCGCGCAGCACCTCGTTGCGCTTGTCGGCGCGGATCTTCCCGTCGCGGTCGAGGTACTTCTTCGGGACCCTGCCGGCCTTCACG
>VBKO01000125.1 GCA_005888115.1 Deltaproteobacteria bacterium | reverse complement strand
TCGTCGCGGTCCTGGCCACGCTGGTGGGCTTCGCGCTCATCCTCCTCATCGGGCGCGGCCAGCCGGTCTCGCCCGCCGCGCCGGAGAACCTCGGACGCGGCGACTCGACGGATACCGCCTGGGTGCGCCGCTACGGGGCCGAGGGCCTCCAGAGGCTCCTCGTCACGCTGTTCACCGAGATGGGCTTCCACCCCGAGCGCTGCGAGCGGGGAGCGGGAAGCGTGGACCTGTTCGCCAACGATCCGACGCCGATCAAGGGCGGGCGCATCTACGTGCATGGCGTCCTCGGGGTCGAGGGGCCGGTGGAAGGCGACGAGGTGCGCAACCTGATCGACACCGCCCGCGCCGAGTACGTCGGCAAGGGCGTGCTGGTCACCCTGGGCCGCTTCTCCACGGACGCGCGCGACACCGCGAAGGGAAACCCGGTCGACCTGCTGGACGGCGACGACCTGGCGCGGCTGATGCGCAAGCACCTCCCGCAGGCCTTCGCGACCCGGAAGGTGTGAGACGTGGGAGGGTCCGCGGCGGACCGCGGTGGCCACGCGACGCGGTCGCGCGTCGTGAGCGGATGAGGCGCGGCGCCACCTGCGGGCTCCTCCTCGTGCTCGCCGTCTCCGGCGGCGCGCGCGCGCAGGACGACGACGTCCCGCAGCTGCGCTTCTGGCCCGGACTCGGAGTGGGGTTCCTCGGGCTCTCGCTCGAGCTGAACGTCGAAGGCCAGCGCTGGTACGGCGGAGCGCAACTGGCCGCCGCGGCAAGCTACTCGCGGCTGGCCGTGAACGGGTACGTCGGCGTTCGGGCGGGAGCCTTCCTGAGCGATGCAGCCGCGGCCCCGTTCGTCGGCGCTGGCGTGGGGTACCTGTACCAGAACCCCCTGATCGGCGAAGAACGCGGAGAGGCGTCGTCGGACGGGTGGGGCGCCTCGGTGGAGGTGGGCATGGCGTTCCGCCGCGACCAGCGCTGGTTCCACCCGCAGCTCGTCGCGCAGGCCATCGTGCCGTTCGCCCAGCACACGACCAGCCCTTTTCCTCCGTCATACTTTCCCATCTTTCTCATCGGCGTGCGTCTCTTCTTCTAACCGGCTCTCCCGCGCATCAGCAGCCGGCGCCCGCCGCGCGCTCGAGCGAGCCGAGCGGGTCGAGGAGGCCCCGGGCGATCCGCCGCAGCAAGCCGGGATCTTCGGAGCGGAGCGAGTGGTAGGCCCGGAAGCGCAGCTCGCCGAGGACCAGGCCGCCGACGATGGGCGTCCAGGCGAGATCGATCGCGCTGGGCCGCTTCACCGAGCCCTCCAGGGCGTACTCCCAGGCGATCGAGGCGCCCGCGGTCCAGGCGAAGGCCGCAAGCGGCGCTCCTCCGCACTGCCGCGAGCGCAAGTAGATCTCGGAACCGAACAGGCCGTGCCCGATGACGTTGACGGTCCACGGATCGCCGTCGGACTCGAGCAACGAACGGTCGCGGCGAAAGACCGGCGGTCGGGACACGGCCTCGCGCAGGTGGCCGGGCGCGTCGCCGAGCGCCCTGGGTCCGTAGTCGGCGGGCCAGAGCAGCGCGGAGCCGAGGCGCATCCCGAGCAGGATTCCGCCGGCGTGCGCGGCGACGATCCGCGTCTCCGGATCGTCGGAGGAAAGTGCACGGCTCACGGCCGTGGCCAGCACGAGTGCAAGCAGCACGTCGAGGAGTGTCGCCCAACGCGCGGCCGCGGCGCAAACGCCCGAACGTCTGCTGACAGGACGATGTCAGGAGGTCCGGCGCAGCCTTCTCGCGCGGTCCGCAAAATGGACCCGGGAGGTAGACCATGGCCAATCCGTTCACGTACTGCGAGCTGCATGCGAAGGATGCGAAGAAGGCGCGCGCGTTCTACTCCGGCCTCTTCGACTGGAAGCTCGAGCCGTTCGACCTGCCCGGGCGCGAATACCACATGGTCGACGCAGGGGAGGGGCACCCCGGCGCCATCACCGAAGAGCTGTTCGACGGAGTCTCGGGGTGGCTGACCTACGTGCGCGTCGACGACTGCGCGAGGAGCACGCGCAAGGCGCGCGAGCTGGGCGCCCAGGTGGTGCGCGAATGCGTCGAGATTCCCGACGGCATCTTCAGCGTGCTGCGCGATCCCGGCGGGGCGGCGGTCGGTATCTTCCAGCCGCGGAAGCGCTAAGCTCGGCCGCGCGTGCGCCGCGCCGATCGCCTCTTCCGCATCGTCCAGCGACTCCGCCGGCGCGGGGTGACCACCGCCCGCGCGCTGGCGGAGGACCTGGGCATCTCCGAGAGGACCGTCTATCGCGACGTCCGCGACCTGGTCCTCTCGGGCGTGCCGGTGCTGGGCGAGGCGGGCGTGGGCTACGCGCTGCCCCGGGGCTACGACCTGCCGCCGCTCATGTTCAACGAGGAGGAGATCGAGGCGCTGGTGCTCGGCGCGCGCGTGGTGCAGAGCTGGGCCGACCCGCAGCTGCGCGCGGCGGCGGGCGACGTTCTCGCCAAGGTCGAGGCGGTGCTCCCGCCCGCGCTGCGCGAGCGGCTTTCCGAGGCGTCGCTTTTCTCCCCCGGCGTGCGGGTTCCCCGCGCGGTCGCCGCGGAGCTGGGCCGTCTGCGCACCGCGCTGCGCGAGCGTCGGAAGATCCGTTTCCGCTACGTCGACAAGGGCGGAGCGGGCAGCTCCCGCACCATCTGGCCGCTCGGGCTCTTCTTCTGGGGGAAGAGCTGGTCGGTCGGGGGCTACTGCGAGCTGCGCAAGGACTTCCGCAACTTCAGCGCCGAGCGCGTCTCCGCCTTGGAGGTCCTGGAGGAGAAGTTCGAGCACGTCCCCGGCCGCACGCTCCGGGACATGGTCGCGCACTACGAGAACGAAGACCGGGTCCGCTGAGCGGTTTTGAACACCTGTTCCATGGCGGAACAGGAGTCCATCTCTCAACGTCCGCGACCCTGCTTCTCGATATACGAGAGCAGGACGGCCACCTCGTCCGGGGCCAGGCTGAGGTTCGGCATGCGAACGTCCTTGTATCTGGCGAAGAGCTCGGTCGCGATCGGGTCGCCATCGGCGAGTACACGATCCGGCTCGGCCACGTAACGCGCCACCCAGCAGTGGTCCCGCCGGGTCGTCACGCCGGCGAGGTCCGGTCCGATCCCGTCGCCCTTGCCGACCGTGTGGCACGCCGCGCAGCGGCTGCGGAAGAGGTACTCGCCCTTGTCGATCTTGGGGAGCTCCCGCAGGTCCGCGTAGCTCCTCTGCGGCTTCTCGTCCCTCCATCCGAGGAAGTCGCCGATGATCGTGGCGAGGAAGCGGGGGTTGTCCACAGCCGAGTTGCGCATCCACTGCCCGGTCGGCTCGTGGCCGACCATCAGGCTGGGCAGGTGGCCGTCGCGCCTTGCGGCATCGGTCAAAGAGGACAAGCCCAGCTTGCTGCTCAAGAGCTGGATGTCCTGTTCCTTGCCGGTGAGGAAGAGCCAGCCGGGGCCGGCGTGGAATTTCTGCGCATATGCCTTGAGGACCTCCGGGGTGTCCCGGCTCGGATCGATGCTGATCGAATAGAAGAACACGTCCTTGCCGACCCGATCTCCCAAGAGCCGCTGCACTTGCGCGAGCTTGGCGGTCTCCAGCGGACAGCTCGCGCTGCAGTGGGTGTAGATGAGGTTGATGGCGACCGCTTTCCCCTTGAGCAGATCGTCGTAGAAACGGACGACCTTCCCCTCGTGCGTGGTCAACGGGACGTTGGGGAAGTAGTCCGCGCCCCAGCTGTTGCCCGCGGCCACGGAAGCGGCGCCGCCGAGGACGGCCGCCGCGCCGCACAGCATGGCGGGAAGCGCCGCGATCCCGGTCCGAGTCGCCGCTCGCACGCGTCCTCTCCAGCGGTCAGTTCGGTAGGTCCGGCGCGGCGATGGTCGCAGCCGCGGCCGTGAGCGCGCCGGTGGTCACGTCGTAGGCCAGGACGAAGGTCGCGACTCCCGTCCGCGACGGAGAGACGGGTCCGGCGCCATCCCGGACGAACGGGAAGGTGAGCTGGATCAAGTCCGACGCCGCGAACACGCGGGTCAGGTTGGCGTGACCCGACGAGACGTAGCTGGCGCCCGTGGACACCCCCCGGCCGGACAGCTGGCGGAGATCGATCGAGACGACCACGTGGGCCGTGGCGCCCGCGATGCGCCCGGGCGCCGGCCGGGTACTCAGCTGCGCCGGCCCGGTGAAGTACACGCTCTCCGGCAGTCCGGTCACGGTGCCGGCGATCGCGACGACCGTGGAGGTCGGCACGAGCGCGGTCTGGGCGAGCGCGACCGCGGAGACGAGGCCGCCCGCGGCAAGGACCAGGAGCGAAACGAGAGCAGGGGTGGACGGCGTCCGGCTCGTCTTCATGTTCTCCTCCTTCTCCGCTGAGAAGGACCTTGCGTCCTCGAAGAAAGCTCTTCCGGCGTCATCCGGCGCCCGCGTCAGAAGGCGCTCGGGAGGATGTCGTCCGGCGGCTGGAACGTCACTCCTTGCGGCCTCGCGATCGGCGTCGGCAGCGGCCGGATGAACGGAGCGCCGTTGTCGTCGATCTCCCACCGGAGCAGCATCGCGTTGTCCTCGTGCACGGTGTTGTGGCAGTGCTCCATGAACATCCCGCCCCAGTCCCGGAACTGCATGGTGATGGTCACGCTCCCGTCGGGACGGAGCCGGTAGACGTCCTTGCGGCCCTTCTCCCACGCCGGCACGGCGTTCGCGCTGCCGTTCCGTGCCAGGATCTGGCCTTCCTCGAAGTGGATGTGGATCGGGTGGTCCCACCCGCCTCCGTCGTTGACCAACGTCCAGGTCTCGCGGGTGCCGAACCGAGGCGCCGCCGAGATGCGGCCGAAGTCCGCGTCGAGCACTCCCCCGCCGTTCGTCCCGATGCCCCAGGGGCCGCGGAACGAAGTGACCGGATCCCGGGTGGTCTGGTTGGCGCCGTCCCCGAACACGAAGGTCCGCTGCCGCGCCACCGGAACGGCCGACAGGTCGGGGTTCGGGATCAAAGTCGCGGGGACCTGGCTCTGGTCGGCTACGGCCGGGTTCCGGACGATGCGGAACTCGAGGAACTTGCCGACGGCAGGATCGCTCGAGCTGCCCGCGAGGGCCGCCGCGAGCGAGAGGTCCTGCTTCGGTCCCGTGCCGTCCTCGTGCTCGGTGAGGTTCACCATCCAGACCTTGCTGCCCACGCTATAGCGGGAGAAGTCGATGACGAGGTCGTAGCGCTCCGCGATGCCCAGCTCGTCCGTCTCGGTGAGGGTCACCGGATTTGGCAGCAGGTTTCCGTCGTTCGCGATCTGGATCATCGGCGACCCGTCGCTCAGCGCCAGCTTGAAGAAGCGCGAGACGGCGGCGTTCAAGATCCGGAACCGGTACTTGCGCCGCTCCACCTCGAAGAACGGCTTGTAGGCGAGGTTCACGGTCATCCGGTCGCCGAGGAACCCGTCGAAGTTGAAGATGTCGAAGAACTGCTGGCCGTTGGCGTCCCAGGCCTTGTCCGCCAGCATGAGGTTCACGTCGTAGTCGAGATTGCCGAACGACGTCGCCGTGCCGCTGGGCAGCCGCAGGTTCACGCCGTCGTTGATCGCCTCGTTCCCGCGATCGAGCGAGCTGTAGATGTTGAACATCCCGGCGATGCCCTTGTAGACGTTCTGCGCGGTGAAGCTGAACATGTGGTCGTGGAACCAGTGGGTGCTCATGGTTTCACGCCAGTCGCCCGCGACCTTCACGATGCCGCCGCTGTCATCGGGGCCGCCCGCCCTCGGATCGGTGGCCCCCGTGTTGATGGTCCGGTACCCGGCCAGGACGATCGGGTAGTGGTAGTCGTAGAACTGGCCGGGGAAGAAGAACGCGCCGGTGAATCCGTCGTTCTCCGCCCCGTGGTGGCCGTTGTGCTCGTGCGTCGAGATGGTGTGCCGCCCGAAACCGCCGTTCTGGGTGACGTCGAAGGGAAGCTTGTTGCGGTGGCGGAACAGGACGGGCTCGCCGTAGCGGACGATCATCAGTTT
Organism: Deltaproteobacteria bacterium; assembly: GCA_005888115.1. GTDB lineage: Bacteria > Myxococcota > Myxococcia > Myxococcales > 40CM-4-68-19 > VBKO01. The sequence continues at coordinate 19,805 of VBKO01000125.1, read as the reverse complement.
CGGCGGAAGCGTACCGTTGTGCGTCCAGAGCTTGAGCGGGGACTGGACCGGCAGGTCCGGGTGGAAGCGCGGGGAGAACGGAGCAGCGGCGTTGATCCCGGAATTGAGGCTGGACGGGACTTGCGGGTTGTAGGCGTTGTTGACCTTCGCGCCCTCCTGCGTGACCTCGATGGCGACCCTGGGAGGGAATGCGGCGAACTGCTGATGCGCCCAGATCGGCCCAGGCGGTCGGCCCTCGATGGGGCCGGTGTCGCCCGCCGCGACGCCCTCGAGCGCGGGGTTCAGAGGCTGCTGCGTGGTGTTGGCCTGGGCCGTCGGGGCCGGGCTCAGCGTGGAGACCGCGTTGCGCGGCAAGACGTCGAACCGGGGCATGGGCTGCGTGAACGGCTGGACACCGAACAGCGGGCTCGACGGCGCGCCGGTCGGGATGGACGCGTACGCGCTGGGCGCGAATACGCTCAGCCCGTTCGTCATGACCAGGGTTCCGGCGGCCGACATGAGGCCCATGCGGATCAGGTCCCGGCGCGAGACCTGTCCATCGCAGAACGCCTTGACGATCTCCGCGCGGTTCTTTCGCGCATTCTCCGCTTCGCGAAGCCGGGCCTTGGACGCGTTCCGTGGGAGGTACACGACCATCCTCCTTTGTCTCGCGCGAGCGCGAGCGCCAGCGGGACTGCCTCGGTCCCCGGAGCATCGGCCGTGCCAGATGCGATGGACTTCTAGAGCGTGGTTCGAGGCGCGCGCCGGCGCCGTTTTGCAAGTCGGGGCAAGCGGCGCGGATCCGGCGATCAGCTTGTGTCGTTCCGGAGCGGCGGCTGTGCCGATCCGGAACAGGGCGCAAGGCCCTTCTCGAGATCAGCGCGGCGACAGATCGTAGAGCCGCAGCTTGCGATACAGCTTGCCCCGCGAGACGCCCAGCGCCCGCGCGGCACGGCTGATCGAGCCGGACGCCGCGGCGAGAGCGATCGCGTACAGCTCCTTCTCCGCCTCGCGGACGGGACGCACCGGCGGCAGCGGGTGCAGCGGCCCGAGCGCTGTGGGGCGGCGCGTGAGGCGCTCCAGGCACGTCACGTGCGGAGAGGTGAAATGGATCTCGGACTCGATCCAGTGTTCCAGCTCGCGGACGTTTCCCGGCCAGGAGTACGACTCGAGCGTGCGGAGCGCGTCGGTGCCCAGCGATCGGAGCTGCCGCCCGTGGACCGCCGAGTACTTGCGCAGGAAGTGCTCGGCGAGGGGCCGGATGTCCTGGCGCCTCTGGCGCAGCGGCGGAACGGCGATGGACAGCACGCTCAGCCGGTAGAAGAGGTCGGAGCGGAAGCGTCCCGCTTGTACGGCTTCGCGCAGGGGGACGTTGGTGGTCGCGATGATGCGCACGTCCACCGGGCGGGAGCGGCTGCCACCCAGACGCGTCACCGATCGCTCCTGGAGGACGCGCAGGAGCTTCGCCTGCATGTCGAGCGGCAGCTCGATCACGTCGTCGAGGAGGAGCGTCCCGCCCCCGGCGAGCTCGAACTTTCCCGCATGGCCATGCGGGTTGGCGCCGGTGAACGCCCCGGCGTCGTGTCCGAACAGCTCGCTCTCCAGTAGATCGCGAGGAATGGCGGCGCAATGCACCGCGACGAACGGAGATCCGGCGCGCGGTCCGCCCGAATGGATCGCCTGCGCGAGCACTTCCTTGCCCACGCCGGACTCGCCCTCGATGATCAGGCTGGAGCCGCTCTGCGCGGCGACCCGCGCCAGCTCGCGGACCGATCCGAGGGCCGCGCTCGTGCCGATGAGATCCTCGAATCCACGGAGACCGTGCGCCGCCGGCGGTCGGCGGATCCGCGCCTCGCCCGCCTTTGCCTCGGTGAAACTGACGACCGCCGCTGCCGGCCGCCGGCCGTCGCGGATGCTCCGCAGGGTGACCAGAAGGTCCTTGCCGCCGATGCGCAGCGGCTCGGCGTCGAGCTGCGCACCCTTCTCGAGCAGCCGCGCCAGCTTCGGCCACATCACCTCTACCGCGCTGCCCTGCGCGGCGTCGCGATCGGCGGAGAACATCTCCGCGGCGGCCCGATTGAGGAGCTCGACCCGGCCGTCTACCGCGATCAGGACCCCCTCGCACAGCGTATCGAGCACGGCAGCCTCGATGCGCTCCACGCGGCGGGTCTCCTCGCGCAGCGCAAGCGATGCGGCGGCGACGGCAACCTGTCGCGCGAACTCCGCGACTGCGCGGCCCTCCGCCTCGCCGAAGGCGCCGCCATCCCGCTCCAGCAGGATGGCGCCGCGGACCCGGTCCGCGCAGAAGGGAGCCGCCAGGGTGGCGCCGTGGGCGAGCAGCAGATAGGGGGACGCGGCTCCCGCGGCGACCAGATCGCGGAGCATCCCCGCGCATGCGTCGGCGGCGGCCTGGTCAAGCCCTCCCGAGAACGCCAGCTGGGCGCCCGCTCCAGTCGCTTCGAAGTACACGACGGCCACAGCCGCCGTGCTCACCGAGAGGACCGCCAGCGCGGCGCGCTGGCAGAGCTCGGCCGGGTCCCTGGCCTGCTGGAGCCACTCGATCGCTGCTAGCAAAGCTTCCGCGCGCTCGGGCACACCGTGCTGCGCGCTTCCTTCGACGGCTGCCAACTGCGTTTCACGAGCGAGCCCGGTCGGTGACATCTTTAGAGCCCTCCGGCCGGAGCAAAGAGACTCCAGCCCCCCGGAAGAGGCGGTGATTCCTACGCTAGCGGATCGCACCAGCCCCGGAAACGGCAAAACCGCTCACATCGCAGCGTCCGTCGAATTGACGACGACGCCCAGCGACCGAGTCGGGCTGCCGGGGAACGGCTCAGAGATCGTACAGCTTGAGCTTGCGGTAGCGAGGAGCTTCGCTTGCATCTCGAGCGGCATGTCCACGACGTCGTCGAGGAGCAGGGTTCCGTGGTTGGCCAGCTCGGACGGAGCTCTTGCTCCGACCCCACCATCGGGGAAGATCCGGTCGCGGCACGCTAGGGAACGGCCGTCGGTAATGCAAAGGCTTTTTTCCTATTACAGCGCGAGGGGAACTGGCCGCGCCGCGGTGCTGTAAACACGTAGCGCCGCGCTACAGGAAATCGCTAATCTTGCATCCTGCGCAGGACCTGGTCCTTGCGCCCTTCGCCGATGAGGCGGTCGTTCTTGCGCGCCTCGGTGAAGCTCAGCGTGGTGAAGTACCCGACCAGCACCAGCATGAAGACGATGGGGATGTTGTCGGGCACCGAGACGATGGCCCAGAAGTTCTTCGCAGCGTGCTCGAGCCAGATCATGCACGGCCTCCGCGGTACATCCCCTCTACCTGCGAGGTCGGGCGCGGTCAATGCCGCCGCGCGACTCGTGCGGCGAACCGCCGCACGCGGGCGCGGCCTCCTTGACCCTCGGACGGGGTCGTGACAGGAAGTACGCACTTTTTAGGTGCGGCCCCCCAAGCAGAGGGACCTCGATGCCCGGCGGAAACCCAGGGATTCCGGAGGCGGAGAGCGGCAACAATATCTGGTCGCGCCGCGACCTGCTCTCGCTCGCCGCCTGGGGCGCCATCCTCACCTGCTTCGCCGCCGCGGGCGGAGCCATCCTGCGCATGCTCTTCCCGCGCGTCCTCTTCGAGCCGCCCACCTCCTTCAAGGCCGGCTATCCGGTCGACTACGCGGTGGACGACGTCTCCGAGAAATGGATGAAGAGCCAGCGCGTGTGGGTGGTGCGCACCCCCTCGACGATCTACGCGCTGCTGGGCATCTGCACGCACCTGGGCTGCACGCCGCGCTGGCTGGGACCGGAGAACAAGTTCAAGTGTCCGTGCCACGGCTCGGGCTATACCAAGGACGGCGTCAATTTCGAGGGCCCCACGCCCCGGCCGCTGGAGCGGGTGAAGATCACGCTCGGCGACGACGGACAGCTGGTGGTCGACAAGGCGTTCCGCTACCGGTACGAGCTGGGGCAGTGGGACGATCCCACCGCGTACGTGAAGTTCACCGGCGCATGACACCTCTAGCGAGGGGAATCTCCAGTGCCGCCTGACACCGAGACGAAGAAGAAGCCAGGCATCTTCGACGTCATCACCGAGAACTACGTCTGGCGTTCCATCTTCCGCCATGGCTACGCGGACACGCCGCGCAACCGCGTGCTGCAGGTCTCCGCGAACGTCTGGCTGCACCTGCACCCGAGCAAGATGCGCCGGCACGGCATCCGCTACCGCCACACCTGGTGCGCCGGCGGCCTGACCTTCCTGCTCTACCTGTGCACGGTGGTGACCGGCGTGGTGCTGATGTTCTACTACCGGCCCACCGGCGAATACGCGTACTGGGACGTCAAGTACCTCGATTTCGACGTCCCCTTCGGGATGATCATGCGCAACATGCACCGCTGGGCGGCGCACGGCATGGTCATCTTCATCTGGCTGCACATGTTCCGCGTCTTCATGACCGGCAGCTACAAGCCGCCCCGCGAGTTCAACTGGGTGGTGGGCGTGAACCTCTTGACGCTCACGCTCCTGCTCTCCTTCACCGGATACCTGCTCCCCTGGGACCAGCTCGCCATCTGGGCGGTGACGGTGGGCACCAACATGGCGCGCGCGACGCCGCTCCTCGGCAACGAGGGACCGTTCGGGCCGCAGCTGGGCATGACTCCGCGCTACGACGCGCGCGCTCTCTTGACGGCGGGCACGGTGGTGGGGTCGCCGACCTTGCTGCGCTTCTACGTCCTGCACTGCATCTTCATCCCCATCATCGCCTCCATCCTGATGATCCTGCACTTCTGGCGCATCCGGAAGGACGGCGGCATCTCCGGCCCGCTCTAAACCGCGAGGACCTCTAGCCATGGCCGAGAACATCTCCCCCGGCGCGCCGATCGCCGACCAGGAAGAGGTGAAGGTCCAGTCGGGGCGCGCCCGCGCGCTCGCCGCGGCCGACCTGCCCGACAAGGTGCACACCTGGCCGTATCTGGTGCGCGCCGAGTTCATCTCCGGCTGCGTCCTCCTGCTCGTGCTCTTGGTGTGGAGCATCACCGTGGACGCCCCGATGGAGGAGCCGGCGAACCCCACCAAGACGCCCAACCCGTCGAAGGCGCCCTGGTACTTCCTCGGCCTTCAAGAAATGCTCGTCTACTTCGACCCCTGGATCGCCGGGGTGGTGCTGCCCTCGCTGATCATCGTCGGGCTGATGGTCATCCCCTACGTGGACATCAACCCGAAGGGAAACGGCTACTACACCTGGAGCGAGCGCAAGTTCGCCATCGCAACCTTCGTCTTCGGCTTCCTCGTTCTCTGGGTGGGGATGATCACCATCGGCGTCTTCTTCCGCGGTCCCGGCTGGAACCTCTTCATGCCCTGGGACTATTGGGATCCGCACAAGGTGGTGCCCCTCACCAACATCGACCTGCCGTACTTTCTCGGCATCCGCAGCGAGATGGTCGCGATGCTCTTCGGCCTCGTCTGCGTGGGCGGATGGCTGGTGGGGGTGCCGGGGGCCATCTACCAGTGGAAGAAGAACAGCCCTGTCATCCGGGAGCTCGGATTCGTGCGCTACGGGATCGTCGCGACGCTCTTCATGATCATGGCGGGCGTGGTGGTGAAAATGTTCCTGCGTCACCTCTTCAACATCAAGTACATCCTCGTCATCCCCAACATCCTGAACGTCTGAGGGCTTGATGGCGACGAAGCCTCTCGAGCTGCAGAGCCTGAAATGGCCCTTCGTGGGGCTCGCGGTGCTGCTCGCCTTGTGCACCGGCTGGGCCGTCTACGACGAGGTGTTTCCGCGCCGGCCCTGGAAGGGCTACCAGCGCGACTTCTTCCAGCTCGAGGAGAAGCACCTCAAGGCCGACCTCGCCCGTGCGGAGAAGCGGCTCGAGCAGGCGGACGCCAAGGCCAAGCGGGAAGCGGTGCGCAAGGACCTGCAGGAGGCGACCGCCGCCATCAGCGGCAACCCCGAGCAGCGGCGGACCTACGACGCGGCGGTGAAGGCCGACGACGAGACGCGCATCAAGGAAGCCGAGGCCAAGCTGTATCTGGGGTTCGACAAGTCGCGTCAGGACAACGTCTATTACGAGCTGCGCGAGGCGCGGCACGACGACGACGCGAAGAGAGAGGCCAAGCTGCAGAAGGAGTACGACGAGTGGCAGCGGAAGATCGACGAGAAGCAGCGCATCTACGAGGCCGCGATCGCGCACCACCAGCAGACGACCAAGGCGCGCGAGGCCTTCCAGGCGCGCAAGGACAAGGCCCAGGCCGCCCTCGACGCGATGGAGAAGCCGTCCCTCGATCTGAAGAAGAAGATCGAGACCGTCTCCGGCAAGTGGCCCCAGATGGAGCAGTACTGGGTGCAGGATCTGAAGAATTCCTGGGGCGGACCGACCGTGGACCGCTGCCAGAACTGCCACGTGGCGGTGAACAAGGGGGGCTTCTCGGCGCCGTGGGAAGTGCTGGAAGCGCGCAAGAACAAGATGCCGGACGCGGACATGAAGGCCCAGTTCGCGCTCGACCCGGAAGTCATCGACGCCTACCAGACGGTGCACGACAAGATCTGCGAGGACCTGCCGCCGGTCCCGGCCGCCATTCCTCCCGGCGGGTGGCAACCGCCCGCGCCGCCGCAGCCGATGGACCCGGCCAGCGCCACCGAGTGCCGCCCGCGCGCCGCCTGGCAGCGCTGGCTGGAGCGCGCCCAGGCGTACTGCGGGCCCGACGCGCGCTGGCTGGCGAGGACGAAGACGGTGCTGAAGGACGCGAAGGGCGGCGTCGTCGCCCTGGCGCAGCCGGAGCACAAGGCGACCTCGCGCAATCCCGCCGAGGACGCGCTGCGGGAAGGCGAGAAGGCGCGGCCCGAAGACCGCGTCGCGCAGGCCTGCACCGACAAGGAGACGCTCACCGCCTTCGAAGAGGCCGACAAGGCCGACCTGTTCGACGTGAAGCCCGTCTTCCGCACGCACCCCAGCCGCTGGACCCTCCTGGTGCAGAACCACCCGCCCGAGCAGGTCGGGTGCACCGTCTGCCATGGCGGCGAGGGCATGCAGACCAAGGGCGTCGAGCACAAGGCCTTCCGCCACGGCGAGGACGATCACTACTGGAACGACCCGCTCACCGAGGAAGTCGAGGTGATGGGTCGCACGTACAAGGGCGCCTTCCTGCAGGCGAAGTGCGATCAGTGCCACTACCAGCAGCTGAACGTCGAGCAGGCCCCGCTCCTCGCCAAGGGGAAGAAGCTCTTCGTCGACGTCGGCTGCTGGGGTTGCCACCCCATCGACGGGTACAACGACCTGGCCAAGCGCGGACCGACGCTGACCAGCATCACTTCGAAGACCACGCCCGGCTGGCTGCACACCTGGATCGGCTATCCGAAGGGATGGCGGCCCGCGACGCGGATGCCGAACTTCTGGCCCGGCGCGGTGAGCGCCGACGCCGTGCCGCACCCGGAGGGTATGAAGCCCGAGCAGGTCGTGGCTGGGCACCGCAAGGTGCGCGAGCAGGAAGTCGCGCAGATCGCCGCCTACCTGTGGACGAGCAGCGAGCGGGCGAAGCTCGTGGTGAGCACCGCGCCGAAGGGCGACGCGGCGAAGGGCAAGCAGATCTTCGACTCGGTCGGCTGCCGCGGCTGCCACGTGGTCGAGCAGGGCTCGGCGGCGCGGCGCAGCGAGGGATCGGCGGAGCGCGACTACGCGCCCAACCTGTGGAACGTCGGCGACAAGGCGAAGCCCGAATGGATCTATAGCTGGGTGAAGAACCCCAAGGCGCTCTGGCCGCAGACGAAGATGCCGGATCTGCGGCTCACCGACCAGGCAGCGTCCGACGTGACGGCCTACCTGCTCACGCTGCGTTCCGACCAGAAGTATCCCGACCCGGCCGAGTACGCGGCCGGGCAGGAGAAGCAGCTCCAGCAGCTGGCGGAGCAGGGCAAGGCGCAGATCAACAAGTACGGTTGCTTCGGTTGCCACGACATCAAGGGCTTCGAAAGCGCGCAGAAGATCGCCGCCGAGTTGACCGAGCACGGGCGCAAGGACGCCCACCTGCTCGACTTCGGCGACGTGCGCTACTTCACCGAGGATCCGAAGCATCGCGAGACCTACGCGAACTTCATCTGGGAGAAGCTGCACACCCCGCGCGTGTTCGGGTACGAGCGCGTCGAGACGCGCATGCCGCAGTTCGACTTCACCGACGACGAGGCGCTCGCGCTGCTCGTCTTCCTCAAAGGACAGACCGGCGACCGGCCTGACAGGAAGTTCCTGGCGGGACAGGATCCGGTGAGGCAGGCGGTGCACCGCGGCGAGCAGCTCGTCTTCTGGAACGGGTGCCGCAACTGCCACGTGGTGGAGGGGCGCGGCGGCGCGGTCCGCGACCTCTTCAACGACGACAACCAGAGCTTCGCGCCTCCCATCATCACCGGCGAGGGGTGGAGGGTGCAGCCGCACTGGTTGTTCGGGTTCCTCAAGGGGCCGGTCCCGCTGCGCCCGTGGCTCGAGATCCGCATGCCGACCTTCCATTTCACGGATGCGGACGCGACGGACGTGGTGCACTACTTCGCGGCGGCGGCGAACAAGCCGTTCCCGTATCTCACCGCGGACGCGCCCGCGCTCTCCGCAGCGCAGGCGAAGGAAGCCACGGGGCTGATGGCCGAGCTCAAGTGCCTTTCCTGCCACGTCGTCGGCAAGCTCGCGCCCAACCAGGACCCGGCGAGCGCGGCGCCGAACTTCCAGCTCGCGAAGAGCCGCCTGCGACCCGACTGGATCGTCGCCTGGCTGCAGAACCCGAACGCCCTCCAGGAGGGCACCCGGATGCCGAGCTTCTGGGACTTCTCCGACCCGGCGCACCCGACCACGAACTACAAATCGTTCGGCGGAGATGCGAAGGCGCAGATCGAGGCGCTGCGGGACCTGCTCATGCACCTGGGCGAGCCGGGCTACGCGGCGCCCGGGTCGCGCACCGCGCAGCTGGAAAACACCCGGGGCTGAATTCGGCGGCGCGGCGAACGTCTTGTCAACGAAGGTCCGCTCTGGTAGTGCGCACCTCCCACATCCCAGGAGAGGACGAATGACAAAGCTCAGGATCGCGGCGATGGCCCTCGGTTGTGCCCTGCCGCTCGCCGCGCTGGCCGCCGACGGCTCGATCGAGGGTACGGTGGACTTCGCCGGCAAGCCGCCCACGCCGGTCAAGCTGCACCGCGAAGCGGACCCCTACTGCGCCAAGAAGCCGATGACCGATCCCTCGGTCCTGGTGAAGAACGGGAAGCTCGAGAACGTCTGGGTCCACGTCAGCAAGGGCGCATCCGGATCGGCCAAGGCGGACACCAGCAAGCCGGTGGAGATGGACCAGAAGGACTGCATGTACACGCCGCGCATGACCACCGCGGTGGTGGGGCAGAAGATCCAGGCGAAGAACGCCGACCCGGTCCTGCACAACGTGCACACCTACCTGGGCGCCACCACCGTCTTCAACAAGGGCATGCCCAACGAGAAGACGCCGCCGATCGAATACGTCGCCAAGGAAGAAGGCATGATGCGGTGGAAGTGCGACGTGCATCCCTGGATGCGCGGGTACATCGGCATTTCCAAGAACGGCCTGCAGGCGGTGTCCGGCGCAGACGGGTCGTTCAAGATCGACAACGTGCCCCCGGGCAAATACACGGTCGAATCCTGGCACGAGAAGTACGGCACCAAGACCCAGGAAGTCACCGTCGAGGCCGGCAAGCCCGCCAAGGCCACCTTCAAGTACGACGGCACCGAAAAGGCCACCGGCTAGCCCTGGGCGGTTTGATTTTTGTCTGTTGCACGGGGAGGGGAGGGGCGCGTAAAACGCTCCTCCCCTCGCTCGTTCTGGAGTCTGACGTCCGATGTGGGTTCGCCGCCTGGCCGTTGCTGCAGCGTTCCTGACGCTCGTCCTCATCGTCGCCGGCGGGCTGGTCACCAACACCGATTCCGGGCTCGCCTGCCCGGACTGGCCCACCTGCTTCGGATCGCCGATGCCGCGCATGGTAGGCGGCGTTCTGGTGGAGCACACGCACCGTCTGATCGCCACGGCGGTCGGCCTCTGCACGCTCGCGCTGTGCGTCGGGACGCTGCCGCGCCGGCTGTGGCTCCTTCTCTGCGGCGTCTTCGCGCCGCTGTTGCTCACCAGCGCATTCGTGGCCGCCAGGCTGCAGCAGCGCGATGGGTCGCTCCCGGTATTGCCCACCTTGCTGGTGCTCGGCGGTTTCGCCGGCTGCGCGTGGGCGTTCGCGCGCGCCCGAGGTCCGGGCCGGCTGTCCGTCCTGGCGCTGGCGCTGGTCATGGCCCAGGGACTGCTCGGCGGCCTGACGGTGGTCTACCGGCTGCCTCCCACGGTCTTGGTGCTGCACCTCGCCACCTCGATGCTGTTCCTCGCGGTCGCGCTGGTGCTCGCGTGGCGTCTCTCGGACGCCCGGGCCGCCGCGCCGCGTTCGCCGCTTCTCTGGGCGACGGCCGGGCTGACCTACTTCCAGATCGTGCTGGGCGCGGCCATCCGGCACACCGGCGCAGGGCTCGTCTGCACCGATCTGCCGTATTGCCGCGGGGCGCTCTGGCCCAGCGGCGTGCACGCTTCGGTTCATCTGCACATGCTCCACCGCGCGGTCGCTTTCGCCGTCCCCATCTTGACTTTCAAGGACCTCCTGCCCGTCACCGCCCACCTCCTCGTCGCGGCACTGCTCCTCGCCGACCTGGTCTCGCTGCTCGTGCTGACCCGTCCCGCCGAGGCGCCGGAGCCCGCGCGAGAGGCGCTCGGGGCGCCGGCATGACCGCCGCCGCGATGAGGGACTACGTCGAGCTCGCCAAACCGCGGATCACCACGCTGGTCGTGTTCACCTGCGCGAGCGGGCTGTGGCTCGCGCCGGGGCGGCTGCCGGCGCGCACGGTGCTCTTCACACTGGTCGGAACGGTGCTCATCGTCGCGGCCGCGAACGTGCTCAACATGTACCTGGAGCGCGATAGCGACGCGCTGATGAAGCGCACGATGAACCGCCCGCTCCCCGCCGGCCGCATGGATCCACAGGTGGCGCTGCGCTTCGGCCTCGCGCTCGCCGCGGTCTCCGTGCCGCTGCTCACCTTCGCGGTGGGCCCTTTGCCCGGCCTGCTCGCCTCGGTGGCGCTGGTCAGCTACGTCCTGCTCTACACGCCGCTCAAGCGCTACACGGCCGCGGCGCTCCTGGTCGGCGCCGTGCCGGGAGCGATCCCACCGCTCATCGGCTGGACCGCGGCGACCGAGAGGCTGGACCTCCCGGGCGTGCTGCTCTTCGCCGTCATGTTCCTCTGGCAGGTGCCGCACTTCCTCGCCATCACGCTGTTCCGCCGGGAGGAGTACGCCCGCGCGGGGCTGGTGGTGCAGCCCAACGAGCCGGGCGGGGAGCGCGAGGCGCGCCGCAACATCGTGCGCTACACGGTGGCGCTGGTCGCCGTATCGCTCCTCTTCGTGCCGCTGGGGATCGGGCGGGGCTTCTACTTCGCGACCGCGCTGCTCTCGGGCCTCTTGTTCCTCGGGTACGGCATCCGCGGCTTGCGCGCCGACGCGGGCGAGCGCTGGGCGCGCAACGAGTTCCTCTTCTCGCTTGGGTACCTGACGATCCTCTTCGCCGTTCTGATGCTGGATCACGGCCCGCGCGGCTGACGCAGACCTCAGGGACTCCAAGCCATGTAGTCGACCGACCGTTGCGTGACGCGCAACATGGCATCACTATCGAGGAGATCACCGGTTCAATAGGGAACAAGGTCGCGACAAGAGTGACTGTAGTTGGGGAGTACCCCCAAACTGGAATGTACGAGCTGTACAGAGTACCGGACCCGGCATCTTCCCCCCGCCGGCTTCCGTTGCTGAAGCTCGCATCCTACGAACGGCTTGTACCGGGGCGCCCTCTTTGTCAGGATGCCCGCCCCCATGCGCGCCTACCGGATAGCGGCCATCCCCGGAGACGGAATCGGCGTGGAGGTGATCGCGGCCGGGCTGCGGGCACTGCAAGAGGTGGCGGCGCGCGAGGGGAGCTTCCGGCTCGAGGTCGAGAGCTTTCCCTGGAGCTCGGACTACTACCTCGAGCGCGGCTACTACATCCCCGAGGGCGGGCTCGAGAAGCTGCGCGCCTTCGATGCCATCTTCTTCGGCGCCGTGGGAAGCCAGAAGGTCCCCGACCACATCTCTCTCTGGGGGCTGCGCCTGCCCATCTGCCAGGGCTTCGATCAATACGCGAACGTCCGCCCCGCGCGCGTGCTGCCCGGAGTGACGAGTCCGCTGCGCGCGGGCCAGGGCATCGACTGGGTCGTCGTGCGCGAGAACAGCGAAGGCGAGTACGCCGGCCATGGCGGGCGCGCCCACCGTGGGTTGCCGGAGGAGGTCGCCACCGAGACCGCCGTGTTCACCCGCGCGGGCGTGACGCGAATCCACCGCTTCGCCTTCGAGCTGGCGCGCAAGCGACCCAAGAAGCACCTCACCCTGGTCACCAAGTCCAACGCGCAGCGGCACGGGATGGTGCTCTGGGACGAGGTCTTCTTCGAGGTCGCGCGCGACTACCCCGAGGTGAAGACCGACCGCGAGCTGGTCGACGCGGTGACGACCCGGATGGTGCTCAAGCCCGGCACGCTGGACACCCTCGTCGCCACCAACCTGCACGCGGACATCCTCTCCGACCTCGCGGCCGCGCTCACCGGCAGCCTGGGCATCGCACCCACCGCCAATTTGAATCCCGAGCGCCGTTTCCCGTCCATGTTCGAGCCGATCCATGGATCCGCTTTCGACATCGCCGGCAAGGGGATCGCGAATCCCATCGCCACCTTCTGGACGGCCGCGCTGATGCTCGAGCACCTGGGTGAGCAGGGAGCGGCGCGCCGCCTGATGTCGGCGGTCGAGTCCGTCACCGGGAGCGGCGTGCGGACGCGCGACCTGGGCGGCTCCGCCAACACCGAGGAAGTCACCCGCGCGGTCTGCGCCGCGCTCTGAGGAGGATCTGCCCATGAAGAAGATCTGCCCCTTGCTTCTCATTCTCCTCGCTGCGCCGGCCTTCGCGGAGACGAACGAGATCCGGTGCGCGCAGCAGTACGGCACGAGCTACCTGGCGCTCATGCTCATGCAGGACCAGAAGCTGATCGAGAAACACGCCAAGCAGGCGGGGCTCGGCGAGGTGAAGGTCACCTGGGCCAAGCTGGGAGGCCCCGGGGCGATGAACGATGCGCTGCTCTCGGGCGGCCTCGACTTCGGCACCGGCGGCGTCCCGTCGCTGATCACGCTTTGGGCCAAGACGCAGGGCACCCCGATGGAGGTCCGCGGCGTCGGCGCGTTGAATGACATGCCGAACGAGCTGATCACCAGCAACCCCAAGGTGAAGGCGCTCAAGGACTTCGGCCCCGGCGACAAGATCGCCGTCACCACCGTGAAGATCTCCACACAGGCGCTCCTCTTGCAGATGGCAGCGGCCAAGGAGTTCGGGGAGAAGCAGTACGACAAGCTCGATTCGCTGACCGTGTCCATGGCCCACCCGGACGCGGCCGCGGCCCTGCTCTCGGGCAGCGGAAGCATCACCGCCCACTTCGCCTCGCCCCCGTTCTCGTACCAGGAGCAGGCCAAGGGAATGCGCTCGGTGATCTCGAGCTACGACATCCTGGGTGGCCCGGCGACCTTCAACGTGGTCTGGTCGACGAAGAAGTTCCACGACCAGAATCCGAAGGCGTATCAGGCGTTCGTCGCCGCGTTCCAGGACGCGACCGACCAGATCAACAAGGACAAGAAGGCTGCCGCGCAGACCTACAAGCGGATGAGCGGGAGCAACGAGCCGCTCGAGGAGCTGGTCAAGCAGCTCAATGATCCGAAGGTGAAGTTCACGCTCGAGCCGCACCGGCTCAACGTGACCGCCGAGTTCATGAACAAGGTCGGCCGCATCAACAAGAAGCCGTCCTCGTGGAAGGATCTCTTCTTCGACAACGTGCACTCGCTTTCTGGGTCGTAGCCCCTCATGGCCGAGCCGCTCCTCGACGTCCGCGGCGTCACCCTGCAGTACAAGACCAAAGACCACCTCGTCACCGCGACGTACCGGGTGGGCTTCCAGGTGTTCCGCTCGGATCGGTACGTGATCCTGGGGCCCTCGGGCTGTGGGAAGTCGACGCTGCTGAAGGCGGTCGGGGGCTACATCCAGCCCGTGGAGGGCGAGATGCGCCTCACCGGCTCGCCGATCCGGAAACCCGGGCCAGACCGCGTGATGGTCTTCCAGGAGTTCGACCAGCTCCTCCCCTGGAAGACCGTGCGTGAGAACGTGGTGTTCGCCCTCTCCGCCAGCGGACGGCTGCCGCGGCGAGAGGCGCACGAGAAGGCGATGCACTACATCGAGAAGGTGAACCTGGGGAAGTTTGCCGACAGCTACCCGCATACCTTGTCGGGCGGGATGAAGCAGCGGGTCGCCATTGCGCGCGGGATGGCGATGGAGCCGGAGATCCTGCTCATGGACGAGCCCTTCGCCGCGCTCGACGCGCTCACCCGCCGCAAGATGCAGGACGAGCTCCTGCAGCTCTGGGACGACACCCACTTCACCGTGCTCTTCGTCACGCACTCGATCCCGGAGGCAGTGCTGGTCGGGAACCGGATCCTCCTGCTCTCGCCCCATCCCGGGCAGGTGAAGGCGGAGCTGAACAGCAAGGGTCGCGCCGAGGGGGGCGAGGGGCGGGAGCTGTCGCAAAGGATCCAGCGCATGCTCTTCGCCGAGGAAGTGGAGGAGGAGGCCGCCGCCCATGCCTGACGGAAGCGTGCAGGTGCAGAGGCCCGAGTTCGTCGCCGAGACGCAGAGCAAGCTCTTCGGCGTGGTCGAGAAGCCGCTCACGGCGTGGGAGCGCATCTTCGGCAAGAGCGCGGTGCGCAAGTCGGCGCTGCTCCTGGTGCTCGCCGCGGCGTGGGAGATCTACGCGCGGAAGGTCGACAATGCGCTGGTGTTCCCGACCTTCACGGCCACCGTGCAGGCGTTCTTCAGCGCGATCACGAGCGGGGTGATCCCCCAACGCACCTGGGCATCGATCCGGGTGCTGCTCCAGGGGTATTGCGTGGGCCTGGTGCTCGCCGCGCTCCTGACCGCGTTGGCGACGGCGAGCCGGGTAGGCACGGACCTGCTCGAGACGCTCACCGCCATGTTCAACCCGCTGCCCTCCATCGCCTTGCTTCCCCTCGCGGTGCTCTGGTTCGGCCTGGGGAACGGCAGCCTGATCTTCGTGCTCATCCACGCCGTGCTCTGGTCGGTGGCGCTGAACACGCATGCGGGGTTCCGCTCCGTCTCGCAGACCTTGCGCATGGTGGGGCGCAACTACGGCCTTTCCGGGCCGCGTTACGTGACGCAGATCCTCATCCCCGCCGCTTTCCCGAACATCCTCACCGGCCTCAAGATCGGCTGGGCGTTCGCCTGGCGCACGCTCATCGCCGCCGAGCTGGTGTTCGGCGTCAGCCAGGGCTCGGGCGGGCTGGGATGGTACGTGTTCGAGAACAAGAACCTGCTGGAGATCGCAAACGTCTTCGCGGGGCTCTTCACCGTCATCCTCATCGGCCTTGTGGTGGAGAACCTCATCTTCCGCACCATCGAGCAGCGCACCATCCGCCGGTGGGGCATGCAGCATTGAGGGGCCAATGGCCAGCTACCGCATCGCAGTGATCCCCGGGGACGGCATCGGCAAGGAAGTCGTGCCGGAGGGGCAGCGCGTCCTGGAAGCCGCGGGCCGCAAGCACGGCGTCGAGTTCGACTGGGACGAGCATCCCTGGAGCTGCGAGTACTTCTCCCGCAACGGCCGGATGATGCCGGAGGACGGCCTGTCGCGGATCCGCGATCACCACGCCATCTTCCTCGGCGCGGTCGGCTTCCCTGGCGTGCCGGATCACGTCTCGCTGTGGGGCCTCTTGATCCCCATCCGCCGCGGCTTCCACCAGTATGTGAACCTCCGTCCGGTGCGGCTCATGCCGGGCGTCCCGTCGCCCCTGCGCGACCGCAAGCCCGGAGACATCGATTTCTGGGTGGTCCGCGAGAACAACGAGGGCGAGTACTCCTCCATCGGCGGCCGCATCTACGAGGACACCGAAGACGAGGTGGTGGTGCAGCAGAGCACCTTCACCCGCCGCGGCGTCGACCGGATCCTGAAGTACGCCTTCGAGCTCGCCCGCTCGCGGCCGAAGAAGCACCTCACCTCGGCCACCAAGTCGAACGGCATCTCCATCACCATGCCGTACTGGGACGAGCGGGTGGAAGCGATGGCCACCCGGTACAAGGACGTCAAGGTGGACAAGTTCCACATCGACATCCTCACCGCGCATTTCGTGCTGCACCCGCAGTGGTTCGACGTGGTCGTCGGGTCGAACTCGGCGCCGGACATCGCCGGCCGCGGCATCGCCAATCCCATCGGCCAAGTCTGGTCGGGCGCGATGATGCTCGACCACCTCGGGCACAAGCAGGCGGCGGATTCGATCGTCCGCGCCATCGAGACCGTGCTGGTCGAGGGGCCGCGCACGCGCGACATGGGCGGCACCGCCCGTACCCAGGAGCTGGGCAAGGCGATCGCGGAAGCGGTGCGATGAAGATCGCCGCCATCCGCGAGAAGACCTTTCCCATCGCCTCGCCGATCCGGAACGCGGTCATCGACTTCAGCAAGATGACGCTCTCGGCGGTCGCGGTGGTCACCGACGTGGTGCGCGGCGGCCGCGCGGTGATCGGGTACGGCTTCAATTCCAACGGCCGATACGGCCAGGGCGCGCTGCTCCGCGAGCGCTTCATCCCGCGAGTGCTGGAGGCCGACCCGCGCACGCTCCTCGACGAGACGGGCGAGAACCTCGACCCGGCGCGCATCTGGGAGTGCGCGATGCGCAACGAGAAGCCGGGCGGCCACGGGGAGCGATCGGTCGCGGTCGGCACGCTCGACATGGCGGTGTGGGACGCGGTGGCGAAGATCGCGGGCAAGCCGCTCTACCGCGTGCTCGCCGAGCGCCACGGCGACGGTCGCGTGGACGAGACCGTCTTCGTGTACGCGGCGGGCGGATACTACTATCCGGGAAAGGACCACGGGCAGCTGCAGAACGAGATGAAGAAGTACCTGGACCGCGGCTACACCGTCGTGAAGATGAAGATCGGCGGCGCGAGCCTCGACGAGGACCTGCGCCGCATCGACGCCGTGCTGGAAGTTGTCGGCAAGGGCTCGGCGCTGGCCGTGGACGCGAACGGCCGCTTCGATCTCCCGACGGCCCTGTCGTACGCGCGGGCGCTCTCGCGCTACGGGCTGTTCTGGTACGAGGAGCCGGGCGATCCGCTCGACTACGAGCTGCAGGCCGAGCTGGCGCGCGCGTACGAAGGGCCGCTGGCCACCGGCGAGGACCTCTTCTCGATGCAGGACGCGCGCAACCTGCTGCGGTACGGCGGCATGCGCGCCGATCGTGATTGGCTCCAGTTCGACTGCGCCCTCTCCTACGGGCTGGTCGAGTACCTGCGCATCCTCGACGCGGTCCGCGCACACGGCTGGTCTCCACGGCGCTGCATCCCGCACGGCGGCCACCAGATGTCGCTCAACATCGCGGCGGGTCTGAGGCTCGGTGGCAACGAGTCGTACCCGGACCTGTTTCAGCCTTTCGGCGGATTTCCGGACGGCGTGCGGGTGGAGAACGGGCGGGTACGGATGCACGACTCGGCAGGGATCGGGTTCGAGGAGAAGGGCGAGCTGATACGGGTGCTGGAGCCGATCGGCCGCGGGTGACGGCTAAAAGATCCTTGGGTCCATCCCCCGCGGCGGTTCGTCGCAGCCCTGCGCAAACACGAGGGAACGTGCATTGACTTGACCGGGAGTGGCATGGAATAAGCTCCGCGCACCCGATGGACTTCTCCGCGCCCGACACCGCGTCCATCCTGCTCTGGACCCTGATGAGGGGCGCGGCGCTCGCGGTGCTCGCGACCGAAGCCATCTTCCTCTGGACCCGCCGGCGCGAGCCGGAGCCCGCGCCCGCGCAGGCGGCGGCGCGACTCTTCTGGGCGGCGACTCCTGCGGTGCTCCTCGCCGGCCTCGCGCTCTGGTGCCTTTCGTCGATCGCCTCGTCGGCGGCGGCGGGCCCGGAGGTCGCGCAGATCTTCGTCCCACGCTGAAAGCCCGGAGGGGCCACGCGCATGGATGAGACCAAGTACGGCTTCTGGTTCCCCCCGGACGTCTCGACCCACGGGGTCCAGATCGATCAGCTGATCGACATCGTCCATTGGTTCATGCTGATCCTCTTCGTCGGCTGGGGGATGTTCTTCGTCTATTGCCTCATCAAGTATCGCGCCCGGCCCGGCCACACCGCCGCCTATCTCCCCCCGAAGGCGCAGTTCACCAAGGTGATCGAGGCCGCGGTGATCGTGGTCGAGGTGCTCCTCCTCTTCGGGTTCTCCACTCCGGTGTGGTTCCGCTACAAGAACCACCCGCCCGCCGAGAAGGACGCGTTGGTCGTCAAGCTGGTCGCCGAGCAATTCGCCTGGAACTTCCATTATGCCGGCAAGGACGGCAAGTTCGGCAAGGCGAGCGAGGCGAACATGTCGGGCGACAACCCGCTCGGCCTGGATGCAGACGATCCGGACGGCAAGGACGACATCACCACCGTCAACCAGCTCCACTTCCCGGTGGGGAAGGACGTCATCGTCCAGATCAGCTCCAAGGACGTGATCCACAGCTTCAACATCCCGGTGCTGCGCGTGAAGCAGGACGCCGTGCCGGGCGCGCGCATCCCCATCTGGTTCAAGGCCACCCAGCCCGGGCACTTCGAGCTGGCTTGCGCGCAGCTGTGCGGCCTCGGCCACTACCGCATGCGCGCGGACGTGCTCATCGACACGCCGGAAGAGTATGCCAAGTGGCAGGCGGAGAACGCGCCGCCGCCCGCGGAGCCGGCTACCAGCGCCGCGCCCGACAACCAGCAGCCCGCCCCCCAGAAGTAGCCGCGAGGAGCTGACGCGAATGAGCGCTTCCAAGACCCACGGCCACGCGGCGCAGAGCGGACACGACGCCGCCCACGGCCATCACGAGCTGCCTTTCTGGCGCAAGTACATCTTTTCGGTCGACCACAAGGTCATCGGCGTGCAGTACGGGGTGACCGCGCTGGTCTTCCTCTTCTTCGGCTTCAGCCTGATGATGCTCTTGCGCTGGCAGCTGGCCTACCCCGGCCAGCCACTGCCGGCGATCGGCAAGCTGCTGGGCGAGAACGCCATGCCGGGCGGCGTGATGGCCCCCGAGTTCTACAACCAGCTCGGCGCGATGCACGGCACCATCATGGTGTTCATGGGCATCGTGCCACTCGCCGTCGGCGCGTTCGGCAACTACGTGGTGCCGCTGCAGATCGGAGCGCCGGACATGGCGTTCCCGCGGATCAACATGGTCTCGTACTGGGCCTTCCTCCCCGGTGGCTTGCTCATGCTGGCGGGGTTCTTCGCGCCTGGCGGCGCGGCGAACTCCGGGTGGACCAGCTATCCGCCACTCTCGGACATCGCCACCACGGGGCAGACCATCTGGCTGCTCGCCATGGTGCTGCTCATCACCTCGAGCCTCTTGGGCTCCATCAATTTCATCGTCACCATCGTGCAGCTCCGCGCGAAGGGTCTGACCTTCTATCGGCTTCCCTTCTTCGTCCACGCGCAGTTCGTCACGAGCTTCCTCCTGCTGCTCGCCTTCCCTCCGCTGGAGGCCGCCGCCGTCATGCAGTTGATGGACCGGCTGGCCGCGACCAGCTTCTTCCTCCCAAGCGGCCTGGTCATCTCCGGCGAGCCTCTCCGCGTCGCGGGCGGCGGCAGCCCGCTCTTGTGGCAGCACCTCTTCTGGTTCCTGGCCCACCCGGAGGTCTACGTCCTCATCCTTCCGGCGATGGG
>VBKO01000124.1 GCA_005888115.1 Deltaproteobacteria bacterium | reverse complement strand
ATGGAGATCGATCTGCCCGCTGCCATCGGCGCTGCGGACCGGCGTCGGAAGCCGCGTCTGGTACGGATCGAGATCGCTGCAGACGGCGGCCGCCAACTCGTGCACGCCGTCGTAGACCCCGGCGCCGTAGTCGAGCTCCCGCAGGGGACGGTCGAGGAACCCGGCGAAGTTGAAGAACTGGCTGCCGGCGAGCGGGCTGAAACGGCTGCTCATGAACAGGCCCCGCTCGCCGGACGCGGGCGTGACGTCGTGCCACTCCTGCTGCATGGCCGTGGTGCGCACCGCGAGCGCCTGCAGCCGGGGCCGCAGCTGGATCAGACGCTCGAGGTGGACCGAGCAGGCCTCCAGGTCCGGTCGCGCGGGCGGCAGTGACCGGAGCCGCGTGATGACGGGGACGAGAACGTCGGCGGGAAAGAGCTCGTTGTCCGCGCGGCGGCGAAGCTCGCCGAGCGCGGTGGACGCTTCGCGCGCTCCCCCTGCCTGGCCGGCGGCGATGGCGGCCAGCGTCTGCTCCACCAGCGCGTTGGTCACGCGATTCGCGCTCGACACGAGCGCCGACCCGCGCTGCGAGATGTCCAGCATGTCGGCGCGGAGCTGCTGCAGGACGTCCTCGGGAAGCGATCCGCTCACCAGGCCCGGGAACTCGTCGGCAACGTAGCCGAGGACGGCGCTGACGATCTGGACCCGCTGCGCGAGCAACACGGCCAGGCGCGCGCGCTCTTCCGCGGGCGCCTGGCGATTCTGCAGGATCATCTCCCTGGAACGCCGGATCGCGTTGTCGCTCGACGACAGCAGCACCACCTGGTGCACCAGCGCGGCCACCTCGGGGGCGGACAGACGGCGATCCACCACCGCGCGCGCCGGCGCGTCATCCCGCAGCGGATCCGCGCCCGGAAGGCCGCGCACCGCCCCGGCGCACGCCTGGTGCGTGGCGAGCGCTTGTGGCGTGGGGCCGGCGGTGGCGATGCGCAGCAGGCAGCTCTGCAGCACGCGCCCCAGCCGGATCCGCTCCGCGACCGATCCCGAGAACGCGGCCGGCGCGGGCATCTCGGCCGCGACCGCATCGAGGCTGGTGAGCTGCGAAAGCAGGGCACCGTAGTCGGTGAGAGCGAGAGCCATCTGCGTCAAGAGGTTCCGGCTGGTGCGGTTCCAATGCCTGGCTTCGACGGTGCGCGACAGCTCACGGTTGCGGGCGGTAGCGACCAGATCGCTGGTCAGCCGCAGCACCCCGGTGGCGCCTTGCCCGGTCCCCGCGGCTTGCAGCGGATCCGGCGGCCGCAGCCGGCGCATGTCCGGATCGATGAACACGTAGGTGACCGGGTGGAAGAGGCGAGGCCGTACGGCGGCCTCCGCCTGCTCGATGGCGAGGCCGACGGGGGCATTGTCGAACACGCCGCCGTCGACGAAGCGGCGCCGGCACACCCGCAGCTCGCTCCCTGCCTGTAGCATCGACTGTGCCGCGCAGCTCTTGCCGCCGCTAGGATGTGCGGGATCGGGTCCCGGGCAGGTCGCGGAGGCGGGAACCTCGTCGTCCTCGCAAGACGGGGCGCACTCGCAGAGCGTCCGCGGGCCGAAGGCGAGGGGAAACGCAGCGGAGGCGAGCAGGGCTTGCATGACGCTCTCCGGATCGAGGTACGACCCCAGGCGATCCGGCACCTCGGCGAGCGCGAGAACGCTCTCGGTGGCGTCGCGGTCGGGCAGGTGCTGCCGGCGCATGCGGACGCGCCCTGCCCCGTCCACCTCGAGCACCATCGGCAGTACCGCTCGCTGCGAGCTGGCGCGCAGGCCGGCGGCCTCGCGCTGTTCCGGACGCGCCCGCGTCAGCGTGATCCCGATCGGAATGGCACAGCCAGGCCGGAAGCGCAGCGTTCCCGGGTTGAACACCTCCCTCCGCACGTCCACGATCAAGGGCCCGAGCGCGGCGCCGGCGAGGACGCCGTCGTCCGACCCGTACGCGGCGGGATCGTCGGGGAGGAGCGCATCCAGCGAGACGCCCAACCAGGCATCCCGGAGCAGGTTTCCGTCGACCGAGGCGTTGCGGGTCGAGTCGTCCGCCTCGCACCAGAGCACGGCGGCCAGGAGCGCGTTGATGCTCCCCGCCGAGGCGCCGGTGACCGCGACGAGATTCGGGCGGCGCGAGGGCAGGAGCGCGCGGGGATCATTGAATTCACGCTCGCGCAGGCGCAAGAACCGCACGACCGCCCAGTTCAGGCCCGCCTCGTACGAGCCGAGGCTCACGCCGCCGCTGATGGTGAGCGCGAACTGGTCCTCGCCGGGATCGTCGGCGCGCATTGCGGGCGCGGCGAGCAACGCGAACGCGATCAGGACAGGACCCGGCACCTGCTTCCCCCTCGGTCGAGCTCCCGACGATAAGTGGCGGCGCGGGTGCGGGCAAATGCGGCAGGCGCGCGCACCCAACGAGATGCGCCGGGCATCGAACCGGATCATGGTCCCTCATTCCGTCCTCGCCCTCGCCCCCATCATCGAGGGTGGAGATGCCTGCTCGGCCCTTCGCAACTCGCCGACGGCGGTGGCGATCGGTCACGTGGCCGCGGGCACCTCGACCATCCGCGTGGGCGCCGGCGGGATCATGCTGCCGAACCACGCGCCGCTTGTCATCGCCGAGCAGTTCGGCACCCTGGAGTCGCTCTTTCCCGGCCGCATCGACCTCGGGGTCGGCCGCGCGCCGGGCACGGACCCGCGCACGTCGATGGCGTTGCGGCGAAACCTGGACGTGGACGTCGACGCCTTCCCGCACGACGTCATCGAGCTGATGGAATATTTCCGCGCGCCCGAGGCGGGACAGCCGGTCGTGGCGGTGCCCGGCGCCGGGCTGAAGGTGCCGGTCTGGATCCTGGGCTCGAGCCTCTACGGCGCCCGGCTGGCGGCTGCCCTCGGGCTGCCCTACGCGTTCGCCTCGCATTTCGCGCCCGCGCAACTGATGCAGGCGATCGAGCTGTATCGCGCCGGGTTCCGTCCGTCGGCGCAGCTCGCCCGTCCCTACGTCATGGCCGGCGTGAACCTGATCGCCGCGGATACCGACCGCGAGGCCGCGCTCCTCGCGACCTCGCTGGAGCAGGCCATCGTGAACCTGCGTAGCGGCCGCCCTGGCCGCCTGCCCCCTCCGGCACCGGCGCTGCGCTGGGGTGCCGCCGAGCGCGAGATGCTGGACCAGGTGCTCAGCTGCTCCGCGGTGGGATCGGCAGGGACGGTGCAGCGCTGGCTGAAGGACTTCCTCGCCCGGACGCGCGCCGACGAGCTGATCGTCGCCTCGCAGATCTTCGACCACGATGCCCGGCTCCGATCCTACGAGATCGGCGCAGAAGTGCTCGGCCGCCCCGCCGCCCCCGCCCAAGCAGCCGCGCCGGCTTGAACATGCGACGCATCGAGCTCACGTCTCGCGTCCGATCCGGATGCCCGGGCGCGCGGCCTCGACCAGGGCGAGCGCCGCGGGATGGCGGGTGTCGCTGGCGATCCCGCTCGCGGGCCCGAGGTGCACGAGAGCGCCGCCGGCGAGCACCGCGATGCGGTCGCAGATCGATGCGACGAGGCGCAGGTCGTGAGAGACGAGCAGGCAGGCGATGCCCGCTCCTTCGCGCAGGTCGAGCAGGAGATTCGCCATCTGCGCGCGAAGGGACACGTCGAGCGCGCTCAGCGCCTCGTCGGCGACGAGCAGCGCTGGATTTACCGCCAGCGCCCGCGCCAGCGCGACCCGTTGGGCTTGTCCGCCGGAGAGCTCGTGCGGATACCGGTGCAGGAGCTCGGGTCCCAGCTCGACGCGCCGGAGCAGCTCCGTCACCCGGTCCCCGCGCTCCGCCGCCGTGGCGAGACGGTGCACCTCGAACGGTTCGGCGACGCTCTCCGCGACGGTCATCCGCGGGTCCAGCGAGGTGGCGGGATCCTGGAAGACGATCTGCATCTCGCGGCGCGCCGCGCGCAGCTCGCGCGGGGTGAAGGCGAGGAGGTCGCGCCCGCGCCAGCGCACGGCGCCGGAGGTGGGCTCGATGAGCCGCAGGGCGGCTCGCGCCAGCGTCGACTTCCCCGACCCGCTTTCCCCGACCAGGCCCAGCATCTCGCCTGTCTCGATCGACAACGAGACGCCGTCGAGGACGCGAATACCGCCGCGATCGACGCAGACACGGTCGAGCTCCAGCAGCGGCGCAGTCACGCCGCCTCGACGGGGTGGAAGCAGGCCACCTCGCGCCCGTCGGATCCGGTCAGCTCGGGCTCGGCGGCGGCGCAGTCGGGCAGCGCACGGGAGCAGCGGTCGCGAAACGCGCATCCCGAGGGCCGCGCCCACGACGGCGGGGGCGAGCCCGGTACCGGGACGAGGCGCACGCGGGGACCGCCGAGGCCCGGAGGCACGCTGCGGAGCAGCGCGGCGGTGTACGGGTGGCGCGGCTTGGAGAGCAGGTCGGACACGGCTCCCCGCTCGACGATGCGTCCCGCGTAGAGCACTGCGATGCGGTCGCACAGCTCGGCGGCGAGCTCGAGATCGTGGGTGGCGAGGATCAACCCGATCCCGCGTTCGCGCCGCACCTTCCGGAACAGCGCCGCGATGTTTCTCTGCGTGACCGCGTCCAGCGCGCTGGTCGGCTCGTCGGCGACGAGAAGCGAGGGGCCGCAGGCGAGCGCGACGGCGATGAGCGCGCGCTGGCGCATGCCGCCCGACAGCTCGTGCGCGTACCGCTTCGCGGTCTGCGGCGCGAGCCCGACCGTTTGCAGCAGGTCGAGGGCGGTCGCCGCGGCCACCCTGCGATCGAGCCGCGCGTGCGCCCGCAGGGCCTCCGCGATCTGTGCTCCGATCCGCATCACCGGGTTCAGCGCCGCGAGAGGGTCGTGGAACACCATCGCGATCGACGAGCCGCGCACCCGCGACAGTGACGCCTCGGGGAGCTCGAGCAGGTCCTCGCCGAGCAGCTCCACCCGGCCCGACGCATGTGCGTCTTCCGGCAACAGACGTAGGAGGGAGAGCGCAATGGTGGATTTTCCGCTGCCGGACTCGCCGATCAGCGCCAGCGCCTCCGCGCGCCCGACTTCAAAGGAGATTCCGTCGACGGCCGCGAACCGGCCGCCGGGGACCCCATAGCTCACGCGCAGATCGCGTACGCGCAGCACTCTCCTTCTTTGACCACCTCTGGGGGGCATGTCAAAGTTTTGCAAAAAACCGCGGGAGTTGTAGCGCCAAGATGGGCGAAACAGCTGCTACCGACGTGCCCCGGGAACTGATCGGCGGCAGGTATCGGGTCGTCGCTTTCCGGGGCGCCGGGAGCGAGGGCTCCGTGTACCTCGCCGACGATCTCTTCACTGGCGAACAGGTCGCGCTGAAGCTGGGCTCCGCCGGCAGGCTCGCCGCGGAATACCAGCGCTCGGCGTCCCTGGCCCACCCGAACCTGGCCCGCGCCATCGCGCTGTGGCCGGACGGCGGCACGGCCGCCTTGTCGTTCGAGTACGCGTCCGAGGACCTCACGGTCCTGACCGGATCGCCCGAAGCGTCGATCGTGCGGCATGCCGCCGAGATCGCGCGCGCCCTCGGGCACCTGCACCGCCGCGGCATCGTCCATGCCGACGTGAAGCCGCAGAATGCGGTGCTCACCGCCTCCGCCGGGGTGAGGCGGGCCCTCCTCATCGACCTGGGGCTCGCGGGAGTGGAGCGCACCTCGCGCGGGAGCCTCGAGTACGCGGCTCCCGAGGTCCTGGAAGGAAGCGCGCCGTCCGCCGCGTCCGATCTGTACTCGCTCGGCGTCACCCTGCACGAGCTGCTCTCGGGAAGGAATCCCTTCGCCCGCGCAACGCCGGCGGACGTGGTGCGGGCACACTTTGGCCCTCCGCCGCAGGTGGGCGGGAGCGCCGGGGTGCAGGCGGTGATCGCCAAGCTGCTCGCCCGGGAGCCCCATTCGCGCTACGCGGACGCCGACGAGGTCATCGAGGCGCTCGGATCGGCGACGGGGCTCGATCTGCAGCCCGAAGGCGAAGGTCTGGCGCCCGATTGCATCGGGCTCGGCGCGCTGCGAGGCCGGGAGGGGGAGCTGGGGCGGTTCGAGGAAGCGGCGGCGCGGGCGCGGAGCGGGGGCGGCTCGCAGCTCACGCTCGGCGGACCTCCGGGCTCGGGGAAATCGCGGCTGCTGGGGCGGTTCAACCTCGCGGCGGAGCTGGCCGGGATGCGCGTGCTGCGCATCGGCGCCGGCCGTGGCCTGGAAACCCTGTGCCGTTGGCTCGGGGTCCTGCTCGGCGACCGCCGGCCGGCCGAACCGACCGTGGCGCTGGCGCAGAGCTGGCTCGCCGCCGCCTGCGAGCGCCATCCGCTCGCGCTGCTCCTCGATGATGCGGACGCGGACCCGGGGCTGTTGGCGCTCGTCACCGCGCTCGGACGCTCTCGCGCCTGGAAGCGGCGACCGCTCGTACTGGCGGCGGTGACACGTGATCCGATCGACGGGGCGCTCGAGCACATCGAGCTGCCACCGCTTCGCGGGCCGGTGGCGCGGGAGAAGCTCCAGGAGGCCTTCGGACCGCGAAGCTGGGCGGAGCGGCTCTCCGAAATCCTGGCCCGCGAGACCTCGAGGCTCCCGGGTGATCTCGAGGACGCGATCCTCGATCTGGCCGCGCGGGGGATCCTGCACAGGCGGCGTGGGCGCTGGGAGCTGAACGAGGCCCGCGCCGGCCGCGACCTGTCCGCCTGCGTGCCTCGCGCCGCCTTGCGCGCCGCCCGGGAACGGCTCCGCGCGCTGCCGGAGGCGCTGCGGCCGGCGCTTGGGATCGCCGCCGTGCTGGGAACCCGGTCCGATCGCGCCGACCTCGCCGCCATCGCAGGCGCCGAGCCGATCGCCGCGCTGGAGCGCGCCGGCCTGCTCGAGCCCGATGGAGCGGGCCTCCAGCTTCCGCAACTCGCGCTCGCGCGCGCCGCCGAGCGGGCGCTTTCGCCCGCGCAGCGCCGGGAGGCCAACCGCCGCGCCGCGGCGCTCGCGCAGGATGCTCCTGCTCGGGCAGTGCACCTGTTTCGCGCGCGGTCCAGCGGCTGCGTGCGAGCCGCGCTCGCCGGCGCGCGCGCCCGCGCCCGCGAGGGAGCGCCGGCCGAAGCAGCGCGCCTGTACCAGATCGCGTGCGCCGCGCGGCGCGCGCCGCTCGCCGATGTGCGCGCCGCCCTGCTGGTAGAGCGCTCCGGCGATTCCCTCGCCCTCGCGGGCGACCCCGCCGCGGCGCGGCTCGCGTACGCGAGGTCGCTCGCCCGGGGCGGAGATCCGGGCCGGATCTGGCAGAAGGTGGCCAAGGCCCGTTGGCAGGAGGGCCGTTTCGACCAGGTGCTGGCTGCGCTCGCCCGGGCGCGGGAGGGCGGCGGGGATCCGCTCGCCATCGCGATCGTCGAGGCCCGCGCGCAAGCGATGCGCGGCGATTACGAACGCGCGCGCCAGCTGGCGGACGATGCGCTGCCACTCGCTCGCGCGCGAGGCGACGCCGATTCGGCCACCCGGCTGCACCACTTGCTGGGCACCTGCGCCTGGCACGGGGGCGACGGGCGCCGCGCAGTGGCCGAGGAGCGCGCCGCCGTCCTCATCGCGCGGCGCCACGGCGACAGGCGCGCCGAAGCCGACGCGCGCGCGGGGCTCGGCAGCGCCTACCGGCTGCTGGCGAAGTACCGCCGGGCGGCGCTCGAGGCGTCCAAAGCCATCGAGCTGTACGCGGCTGTCGGGGACGAGCGCCAGGAAGCGCTGGCCTGGAACAACCTGGGCGCCGCGCGCTACCTCGCCGGCGAATGGGACCGCGCGCTGGAGGCCTGGGAGAAGCTCGGAACAAAGAAGGCGCGCACGCTCGAGGAGGAGCTGCTCACGCTCAACAACCTCGGAATCCTCTACCGGGAGACGGGCGACCTGCCGCGCGCCAAGGACCTCTTGCGGCGAGCGCTGGCGAAGATCCGCGAGGCGGGAGGGTACGCGCGGATGGAGGCGCTGGTGCGGGGCAACCTGGGCGAGGTCGCCGCGCGCGAGGGCGACCTGCAAACAGCCCAGGCGCTGTACCTCGAGACGCTGGAGCAAGCTCTTCGCATCGATGCGCGCGACGAGGTGGTGGAGACCGAGCGCAGGCTCGCCGAGCTCGATCTGCTGCGCCGGGACCCGGCCGCCGCCCACGCTCGCGCCACCGCCGCGCTGGACCTGGCCGTGCGGGCGGGCAACCGGGTCGAGGAAGGCAACCTGCTGCGGGTGGTGGCCCTCTCGGCGCGCGCGCGGCGCGACGCGGCGGCGGCGGATTCCGCGGCGCAAAGAGCGCGGACCGCCCTCCAGCAGGCCGGCGCCGCTCTGGAGCTGGCCCGCCTCGAGTGCGTCGCCTGCCTGCTCGAGCTGGATCGCGCCGACGCCGTGCAGGCGGAGGCGGCGCTCCGCCGCGCCCGCGGCACCTTCGAGAAGCTCGGCGCCGCGCCCGACCTGCGCGAGCTCGAACACCTCGAGGCGGAGGTCGAGGCGCTGCAGCGCAAGTCGCTGTCCCGGGTCGAAGCGCTGACCCACGCCGCGCAGCGGCTGGCCGCCTCCAGCGATCCGGTGGCGCTGCTCGACGAGGTCCTCGATCAGGCCCTGCAGCTCACCGGCGCCGAGCGCGGGTTCATCCTCCTCAACGAGGGCTCCGGTCGTCCCCGCGTAGCGGCGGTGCGCGGCGCCGACGCCAACGCCACGCTGCACATCTCGCGCACGATCGCCGACGGCGTGCTGAACACCGGCGAGATGGTCGCCATCGCGGACATCGTCGGGCGCGAACAGCTCAGCACGCAGAAGAGCATCCTCGATCTCGGGCTCCGGTCCGTGCTCTGCGCGCCGATCCGGAGCGGCGGAAAGCAGCTCGGGATCCTCTACGTCGACTCGCGCAGGGTCGGGGTCCTCCTCTCGCAGAAGGACCTCGGTCTCTTGAACGCCTTCGCGGCGCTGGCGGGTTCGGCGCTGGAAAACGCGCGCCTCATCGACGATCTGCGCCGCAAGTCAGACCTGCTCGCCCACATGGCGCACGAGTTCCGCACCCCGCTGGTGGGGATCAAGGGCTACGCCGACCTGGTCCGCGACGATCCGGGGTTGAGCGCGCCCGTCCGGAAGGACCTCGACGTCATCTCCGACCAGGCGCTGCGCCTGTCCAAGCTGGTCGACCGCACCCTCGAGCTGGCGCGCATGGAGGCGGGCGCGGCCAAGCTGTCGCGGCTGCAAGTCTCGCTCCCCGACGTGGCGGCGGCCGCCATCGCGGGCCTCAAGCCCATCGCGGTGATGAAATCGATCGAGGTGGACCTCTCGGCCGAGGAGGGCGCTCCGGCGGTCCTCGGCGATTTCGAGCGGCTCGTCCAGGTGATCACCAACCTGGTGGGAAACGCCATCCACTACTCGCCGAACGGCAAGCGGGTCTGGGTCAAGGTCGGTCGCGGCGATCCACTGCCGGCTCCGCGCCTGCCGCGCATCGAGGTGGAGGGCTCGCCGGCCAGCGTCGACCCGGCGCCGCGCCCGAGCGCGCGGGTGATCGTCACCGACGAGGGCCCGGGCATTCCCTCCGCTTCCCTCGACAAGCTCTTCACGCCGTTCTTCCGCGCGGGCAACACGAAGAGGACCGGCACCGGCCTGGGCCTGGTCATCACGCAGGAGATCGTCCGGCATCACGGCGGCCAGATCCGCGTGGAGAGCGAGCTCGGTCGAGGCACCACCTTCACCATCGTCCTGCCGGGTACCGCCTGATGGAACGAAGCCCCGAGCACCCAGCCCGCGTGCTGATCATCGAGGACGACCCGCCGCAGGCGGGCGTGCTTTCGCGGGCGCTCGCCGGCGACGGCCGCGAGATCGTGCTCGCCGACGACGGCCTCAAGGGCCTCGAGCTGGCGAGGACGGGCGTGGCGCTGGTGGTCGCGGACTACGACCTGCCGGGGATGAACGGGGTCGAGCTGGTGCGCAAGCTGCGCGCCGAGAAGATCTCCGCTCCGGTCCTCATCGTTTCCGGGGTGGCGAGCGTCAGGGTCGCGGTGGACGCGATGAAGGCGGGCGCGCTCGACTTCGTGCCAAAGCCGCTCGACCTGGAGTTCCTCCGCGCGCGCGCGGCCCAGGCGCTCGAGCTTTCGCAAGCCGCCCAGGAGCTGGAGGAGCTCCGCCGCAAGGTGCAGCGCCGCCGCAAGGCGGACCTCATCATCGGCGTGTCCGCGGCGATCACCGAAGTCCGCCGGCTGATCGGGACGGTCTCCCACACCGAGGTCGCGGTCGCGCTCTACGGAGAGACGGGCACCGGCAAGGAGCTGGCCGCGCGCACCATCCACGAACAGAGCCAGCGGAGCGATCAGCCGTTCGTGGTCGTCGATTGCGCGGCGCTGCCCGAGCCGCTCCTCGAGAACGAGCTGTTCGGGCACGAGGCGGGCGCGTACACCGGCGCCGACCGCAAGACGCTGGGCCTCCTCGCCGAGGCGGACGGCGGGACGGTGTTCATCGACGAGATCGGCGAGATGCCGCTGGGCCTCCAGTCGAAGCTGCTCCGGTTCCTGCAGACGAAGGAGTTCCGGCGGGTCGGCGCGGCGACGCAGACGCGGGTCGACGTGCGCGTCGTCACCGCCACCAATCGCGACCTGGAGGCCGAGATAGCGGCGGGTCGATTCCGGCGCGACCTGTTCTACCGGATCAACGTCTTTCCCATCCGGCTCCCCGCGCTGCGCGAGAGGCGCGAGGACGTGGGGCTCCTGGCCGACCATTTCCTGCGCGCCGCCGGCAAGGAGATGGGCCGCGTGGTCGAGCCGCTCAAGCCCGAGGCGCTCGCCGTGCTCTCCGCGCACGACTGGCCGGGCAACGTGCGGCAGCTGGAGAACGTCGTGCGCCGCCTGGTGGTGGGCGCCGAGGGTTCGCGCATCGGCGCGGCCGAGTGCGAAGCGGTCCTCGGCGTACGGTCCCCGAGCGCGGCCCCCAACGGCGCGAAAGATTCCGTCGAGCCGTTCCACGCGGCCCGCGCCGAGGCGCTGGAGAGATTCGAGAGGGCCTATCTCGACCGGCTCCTGCGCGCGACGGGGAACAACGTGGCGGAGGCCGCGCGCCGGGCCGGCATCGACCGCAAGAACCTCTGGCTCAAGCTCAAGCGATACGGCCTGGGACGCGCGGCGCAGGCGTAGCGCTGCCGCCACACCGCGGGGCGCCGGCGCCACGCTTCAACCCATCGACTTCCCTTGGCGGGAGGGGTGCGAGCGCCACGGACCGTCTTCTACACGGCCTGCAAGTGGTTGATTTCCGGGGGTGTAAAAGTTGGCCAGCGCATTGCTGTGGGAGTGTCCCACGATGCGCTACCTCCCCAGGGTCCTGGTTCCGATCGCCGCCGCGGCAGCGCTGGCCAGCCCGGCCCGGGCCGCCACGGCCACCACGCAGGTCATCGACGGCCTGCCGCAGGTCATCGCATCGCAGCAGCTGATCGTGAGCTGCAATCCAGCGGTGCTCCCCTCTCTGTGCACGGCCGCCCTCGACCTGGTGGGCGCGGTCGTCAGCGACCTCGGGCTGGGGAACTTCAAGCTCGCGATCCTGCCTGCCACCGCTCCGCTCCAAGGCGTGCTCGACGCGCTCCGCGGCACGCTCGCCATCGCCTCCGCCGAGCCCAATCGCATCCTCATCGGCAGCGCGGCATACCCGCAGACCTGGGAGTTCACCGCCGCGGGCGCGCCAGGCGACATGACGCTCATGCCCGGCACGGCGCATCCGATCGTCGCCGTGCTCGACAGCGGAGTGGCGTACGAGGACTACGCCGACTTCCGCGGCAGCTACGCGCGCGCACCGGTGTTCGCATCGACGCAGTTCGCCCAGGGCTGGGATTTCGTCAATGCCGACGCGCATCCCAACGACGACAACGGCCACGGGACCGCGATGGCCAGCATCATCGCCGGGCGGGGGAGCTTCTCGACCTCGGCCGTGCCGTTCGTCGGTCCGGCCGCCGGCGCGATCATCCTGCCGGTGAAGGTCCTCGACGCCGCGAACCAGGGGACCGAATTCTGGCTGGCCGAGGGGATCCGGTACGCCGTGCAGGCCGGCGCGGACGTGATCAACCTGTCCCTCGATTTCGCCCGCAACTACGTTCCCGGGGCGTCGCTGCGCGCTGCCCTGGCGGATGCGCGGGCGGCCGGAGTGGTAGTGGTCGCCGCGAGCGGTAACACGGGCGACGGCCGCGTGCTCTACCCCGCGGCATTCCCCGACGTGCTTTCGGTGGGCGCCGTCCGCCTCGACGCGCTCCGCGGATACGCGGTGGCCTCCTATTCCAACACCGGCGAGGCGCTTGACCTGGTCGCGCCGGGTGGCATGGCCTCCCAGGACGTCAACGGCGACGGCCTCTGGGACGGCGATCTGGCGCAGTCCTTCCCGCCCGGCGCGCCCACGCAGATCTCCTGGTGGCTCTTCTCCGGCACCTCGCCCGCCGCGGCGCACGCCAGCGCCGCCGCGGCCACGCTGATCGGATCCGGCGTGCCGCCGGCGACGGTACGGCCGCTCTTGCAGGCCACGGCTGCCGACATGAGCCCCAACGGGTGGGACCCGTCGACCGGCTCGGGGCGCCTGCAGACCGGCGCTGCCCTCGCCCGGGCGTGCACCTTCAACGCTCCAGCCCCTCTCTACGCCGATGCCGTCGCCGCCTTGCGCCTGGACGGCCGGGCCGCGGCCGCCGTGATGATCGCCGATGCGACCGGCGACGGCGTCTCCAACGTGAAGGTCAGGGTCCGCTGGCGCGGAGCGGCCACCGCCTCGCAGACCGGCACCACCGACTGGAGGGGGATCGCGCGGTTCGTCTCGCCGGCCCCTGTCTCTTCGAAGAAGCTGTTCCTGATCGAGGTGCAGCGCGTGATCTCCGGCCGGACTGCCCAGAGGCCGCTCCCGTTCGCGCGGAGCAGCGGCGGATTCGGCTCGCTCGGCCTCAACCTGAGCCTGGCCGGCCTCCTCGGGTCGGGCAGCGCCAGCAGCACCGACGGCCTGACCATCTGGGGCTACGGCGGCTCGGGCGTCGCCTCGGGGACGACCGGATCCGGCGTCGCGTCGGGGACAACGGGGTCGGACGACGAGGCGGGCAGCGCCGGATCGGGCGTCGCGTCCGGGACCACGGGCTCGACGGGCGGCGGCGCCGCGTCCACCGGGAACTATCCCCTGACCCTCAACGTTGCCGGCTGCCCCCTCGGGCTCTTGCTGCACTCGTACGGGCTCACCTCCTTCTCGGCGTCGCAGACGTTCTTCTCCGGCGCGCTGCTCGCCGGCGGCTACAGCGTGCGCACCGTGGACAATTCGTGGACGCTCACTCCTGGCGCGGCCGCGCTCGATTCGAACGAGTTGGGGCTCATCTGCGGGCTGGTCGGCGTCGCGCAGCTGAAGTCCCTCTCCACCAGCTATTTCACCTCGGGCACCTTCTACGCGGCCGGCGTCGGATCGCCGCCGTCCGGCTTGGGGGCCGGCGATATCACGCGCTTCTGGGCGGAAGTGATGAACGCCGAGGGGTCGAGCGCGCCCTGAGCGCGCGGGTCGAGCGCTTCGCGCAGGCCGTCGCCGATCAGGTTGAAGGCGGTGACCGCGGCGAAGAGCAGGAGCCCGGGCGCGAGCACCAGCGGCCGCGCCGCGGGGTCCAGGATGTCCTGGAATCCGTCGGCCATGAGCAGGCCCCATGACGCCGTGGGCTCCGGCGCGCCGAAGCCCAGGAAGCTCAGTGCGCTCTCCAGCAGGATGGCCGAGGCCACGCCGAAGGTGACCGACACCAGGGCTGGAGAAAGGCAGTTCGGGAGCACGTGTCGCAGGAGCGTGCGCAGGCCCGAGCTGCCCAGCGCGCGGCTCGCTTCCACGTAGGGAAGCTCGCGCACGCGCAGCGCCTCGGCCCGCACCAGGCGCGAAGTATCCGCC
Organism: Deltaproteobacteria bacterium; assembly: GCA_005888115.1. Classification (GTDB taxonomy): domain Bacteria; phylum Myxococcota; class Myxococcia; order Myxococcales; family 40CM-4-68-19; genus VBKO01. Next base: position 8,654 of record VBKO01000124.1, on the reverse strand, counting down.
CAGCGGGTCAGGCCGATGACGGCCATGGTGCTGAAGAGCGTGGTGCGATCGAGCACGCCTTGCACGGCGAGCAGCAGGAGCAGGAGCGGGAAGCTGAGCAGCACCTCGGCGGTGCGCGAGATGAGGCGGTCCGTCCAGCCGCCCAGGTAGCCCGCGAGCACGCCGAGGAGGAGGCCGATCACGACCTGCACCAGCGCCGCGGCGACGCCGACGGCCAGCGATACGCGCGCGCCGTGCGCCAGCCGGGCGAGGGTGTCGCGACCGGCGTTGTCGGTCCCCAGCGGATGGCGTCTGGAGGGAGGCTCCGGAAACGGGCCGGTCACCGAAGCGAGCGGAGGGATCTGGTAGGGGCCGTGGCGGCAGGGCGGCCACAGGGCCCAGTCGCCCGGACCCAGACCGTCCGCATCGAACGAGCGCAGATCGCGGTAGTCGATCACGTTCGCGAATACGTACAGCCGGCCTCCCCTCCGGAGCACGATGGGCCGGCTGCTGGCGACGAAGTCGGCGAAGATCGCCAGGAGCGCCAGCGCGATCGCGAGCCCCAGGCCGAAGAGGTTGCGCTTCTTGCGCGCGAAGCGCGCCCATGCCCGGCCGATCATCGCCACCCGCGCCGTTCCTCCAGCGAGATGCGCGGGTCCGCCGCCGCGTACAGCAGGTCCGAGATCAGCGTTCCCAGCGCGGTTGCGGCGCCGCTCAAGGCCACGGCGCCCATCACCACCGGCACGTCGCGGCCGAGGACCGCCTCGAAGGTGAGCTTGCCCATGCCCGGCAGGCCGAAGATGCGCTCGACGATCACCGCCCCCGAGGCGAGCGCCGGGAAGGTCAGCCCGAAGAGCGTGATCAGGCTGAGCAGCGAATTCGGCAGCGCATGGCGGAGGATCACCGCCGACTCCGAGAGGCCCTTCGCGCGCGCGGTGCGCACGTAGTCCTGCCGCATCTCTTCGAGCATCGAGCTGCGCAGGAAGCGCGAGATCACCGCGACCGACCCGTAGCTGAGGCAGGCGAGCGGCAGCACGAGGTGCGCGAGCAGGTCGCCGAACGAGCTCGTTCCCTCCGAGTGCAGACCCTGGATGGGAAGGCCGCTCGGCCACACCACCAGCACCAGCGCGACCCACTGCAGCGGCAGCGAGTGCAGAAGGAACACGAGTGTGGAGAGCGCGCGATCCAGCCATCCACCCGGCCTCGCGGCCGAGGCGATCCCGACGGGAAGCGCGAGCACGTACCCCACCAGGAGGGACGGAATGGAGAGGAGCAGGGTCACTGGGAGCGCCTCGCCGAGCAGCGACAGCACGGGGCGGCCGTCGCGGAACGAGGTGCCGAGATCGCCGCGGAACAGGTGCCAGAGCCAGCGCAGGTAGCCGGCCAGGATCGGCTCGTCGAGCCCCATCAGCCGCCGGTACTCGCGCATCTGCTGGACGCTCGCGCTGCCTGCGCGCAACCCGAGGTCCCCCTGGAGCGCGACCGGATCGCCCGGCGCCGCTCGCGCGACCGCGAAGGCCACCAGCGTGACGCCCAGCGCGGTGGCAAGCATCGCGAGCACCCGCCTGGCGAGGAAACGCTTCACCTCCGGCTGAGCCAGACGTCCTGCAGGTCGTACCAGGCCACCGAGGGACGCAGCCCCCGCACCCGCTCGCGCGCGGCGTCGAGCGAGGGACGGCTGTAGAGGAAGACATACGGCGCCTCGTCGTAGAGCACGCGGCCCATCTTCCGGTACATCTCGTTGCGGCGGGCGTCATCGAGCGTCGCGCGCGCCTGCTCGATGAGCGCATCGACCCGCGGGTCCTTGAAGGAGATGACGTTCGAGCCGTCCTTCATCTGCGAGGAGTGCCAGATCTCGTAGGGATCCTGCGCCACGTCGCTGTTGCCCCAGCGCAGCGAGGTAGCGTCGAAGCGGTGCTCGCCGATGAGCTGGGTGAAGAGCGCCCAGTCGACCTTGCGGATCTCCATCGCCACGCCGAGCTTGGCGAGCTCCTGCTGCAGGTAGGGCGCGAGCTTGGCGAGGAACACGGAGTCGGCGTTCATCAGGAAGGTGAAGCGGAACGGCACGCCGTCCTTGTCGCGGATGCCGTCGCCGTCGTGGTCCTGCCAGCCCGCCTCGTCGAGCAGCTTCGCGGCCTGGGCCGGATCGTATGGCCGCGGCGCGAGGGACGGGTCGCACGCGGAAGATTCGAGGTAGAAATGGCAGGTGGTCGGGCGGTCGAGGCCGAAGAGGAACGTCTTGCGCACCGCCTCGGTGTCGATGGCGTAGTTGAGCGCCTGGCGGACGCGGGCGTCGGCGAAGAACGTCCGCTCCTCGTTCCAGCCGATCCAGTTGTAGTTCGGGTTGAAGAACCGGATCCGGTGCACCCTGCCCTTCAGGCCGGCGGCCTCCAGATCGCGCAGCCACTGCTGCGGCTGCAACTGCAGGTACAGGTCGAATTCTCCCTGCTTGAGCAGCTGGAACCCGACTGCGGGATCGGCGACGACCCGGTACACCACCCGGTCGACATGCGCCTTGCGGCCCCAGTACCGCTCGTTGCGGACGAACGAGATACGGTCGCCGCTCTTCCACTGCTCGAATCGGAACGGTCCGGTGCCGACCGGGGCGCGGTGGATCGGGGCGTGCAGCATGTCGCCCGCCTTCGCCAGCAGATGCGCCGGGTAGATGGGCAGCGTCGCCAGCGCGCGGAAGGCCAGGAAATAGGGCTTGCGGTACCGCGCGATGACGGTGAAGTCGTCCCCGGGCGCCGTGGAGATGTCGGCGAGATCCGCGAAGTTGTTGCGCAGGTGCAGCGACCGGACGCCCGGGTCGAGGATCTTCTGGATGGTGGCGACCACGTCCTTGCCGCTGAACGGCGCGCCGTCGTGCCAGACGACGCCGCGGCGCAGATGGAAGGTGAAGGTGAGCTGGTCGGGAGAGATTTCCCAACCCGTGGCCAGCGCCGGCTCGAGCGGGTAATCGGGGTGCTTCTTCGCATCCAGCTGCGCCATCGACTCGATCACCTTGCGCTCCAGCATCCAGGTGATCGCCAGCGCGGAGTCGGTGATGCCGTCCAGGCTCGGTGGCTCCTGGTCGATTCGCACCACCAGGGTTCCTCCCTTGACGGGCTCGCCCTGCGTGAGGCTCGCGGGCAGGCGGCCTTCTCGCCACTCCGCGTCGGCGTCGGGCGGGCCGGACGCGGAGAAGCCGCGGGTCGAGGCGGCGGCCAGCAGGACGATGGCTAGCCGGCACGCGACGCGGATCAACGGGTCCTCCGGCGCAGGGGCGCGCCAGAGGCATGTTACATGCGGACGGGGACCGGTCCGAATTTGCGGCGCGCTCAGCTCGAGCTCGCGAGGCCTCTTTCGAGCGCTGCCCGATCCCAGCCCAGGAGATCCGCGCCTGCCTCGTACGTGCTCTGCAAGAAGGCGAGGAGCATCTCGTCGGGACGCGCGGCCGTTCTCAGGGCGTCGTACGGCAGGATGAACTCGCGCAGCTCGCGGTGATAGTACGCCTCGCGCGGACGGATCGCCGCCGCGGACAGCCCGGCAGGCTCCGCGTACGCGTAGGCGTAGAAGGCAGGTTCGCGAAGGACGCCGCCCCCCGGCCACCAACCTGCGCTGACGCATTCGTGGGAGTACGCCTCGCGCGTCACCCGATCGGCGAGGTTCGGGAGGCCCGCGGGATGCAGGGGCGCGCGGCGGCCCGAGAACCGCGTACAGGACAGGTCGAACCCTCCCCACCAGAAGTGCACCGGGCTGCACTTGCCGAGGAAGCCGCCGCGAAACTCCTTCAGCACGCGATCGGCCTGCGCCAGCACACGGAAGCAGCGATGCGCCGCGCCCGCGTCGTAGGACGCGTGCACCACGTCGTCGGTGAACGGCACCGCCTCTGGCATCTCCACCGGAACCGGCCAGATTTTCGCCTCCACGTCGAGCGACCGGAGAAGGGTCCGGTACTCCCGGTGGAAATCCGCCACCGAGCGCGGGGCGAGACGCATCCTCCGGCTCGCGCCGTCGCTCGTGCGCGCCGCCAGCACGTGATCGAGGAAGTCGAACTCGATCTCCACCGTCCTCTGCCCGACGGGCATCGGCGAGGTGGTGAGCCCCCGCGCCGTGAGGTAGAGGGTCACCTGCCACCAGTGGTTCGTCATCGGCGCCAGCGCGAGCCGCGTCTTCCCGACCATCTGCGTCCACCGGTGCAGCGTGGCGAGCGTGTCCTTCCACTCGTCGAACGGCAGCGGCGGCCACTCCTCCTGTGGGGCTGGTTCGCTCATCGGGCCTCCAAAGCCGACTGGAGCACTCGCGCGACGTGCAAGGCGCGCCGTCCCGCGCCGTCCTCGATCTGGTGGCGGCAGCTCGTGCCATCCGCGACGATCAACGCGTCGGCCGGAGCGCCGCGCACGGCCGGCAGCAGGCTGCGCTCGGCCATGCGCATGGACACGTCGTAGTGGTCCTTCTCGTACCCGAAGGCGCCGGCCATGCCGCAGCAGCTGGACTCGATCGTCTTGACGGAAAGCCCGGGCACCAGCTGCAGCGCGGCGACCACGTCCGGCATCGTGCCCAGCGCCTTCTGGTGGCAGTGGCCGTGCAGATAGGCCTGCTGCTTTCCGTCCTTCCGGAGCGGCAGCCGGAGCTCGCCGCGCCTCGCCTCGCCGGCGAGGAATTCCTCGAACAGGACCGATCGGTCGGTCACGGGCTTCGTCCGATCGTCCTTCATCACCACGCCCAGCTCATCGCGGAGCGTCAGCAGGCAGGAAGGCTCGATCCCGACGATCGGCGCGTCCCTGCCCTCCACCGCCGCCAGGAGCCGCGACATCTCTTCCCGTGCCTGGTCCACCAGCCCCGCGCTGAGGAAGGTGCGCCCGCAGCAGAGCGGACGTGACGAGGTGTCCTCGAGCACCGTGTATCCGCCTGCCTCCAGCACCGCCCTCGCCGCGCGGGCGTTCTCCGGCTCGAAGTACCGGGAGAAGCAATCGACGAAGAGGAGGACTTCCTTGCCCGCCTTCTTCGCCGGCGCCGGCCGGTAGAAGTCGCGCCGCCAGGCGGGCAGCTTGCGTCTCGCGCTCAAGCCAGTGAGCTTCTCGCCGAGGACGGCGAGGGCGCGGACCGAGTTGCGCAAGTTGATCAGCGGAGCCAGCCTGCTCGCGAGCCTGGCATACCGCGGCAGGTAGGCGGTGAGCCGCTCCGCCGCCGGCACGCCGTGGCGCGCGTTCCAATGGTGGAGGAACTCGATCTTCATGCGCGCCATGTCGACGCCGGTGGGACATTCCCGGCGGCAGGCCTTGCAGCCGACGCACAGGTCCATGGTCTCTTTCATGCGAACTTGCGGCAGTTCCCGTTGTTGTTGCACATCTCGGTGGCGGCCAGCAGACCGCCCGCGCCCGTCCAGTCGAGCGCGGTGCGGATCGGCAGCGGCGAGTAGCCGGGCTTGTAGCGGAACAGGGATCGGTCATCCATCTTCGGCGCGCGCACGATCTTCCCCGGGTTGAACAACGAGCCCGGATCGAATGCGCCCTTCACCGTCTCGAAGGCGCGCACCAGGCGCTCGCCGAACATCCGCTCGTGGAACTCGGAGCGGCTGATCCCGTCGCCGTGCTCACCGGAATGCGAACCCTTGTATTCCTTGACGATGGCGAATGCTTCCTCGGCGATGGCGCGCATCTTCCGCGCGCCCGACTCGTCCTTCATGTTGAGGATCGGCCGCACGTGCAGGCATCCGACCGAGGCGTGCGCGTACCAGGTCCCCTCCGTGCCGTGCTTGTGGAACAGCCGGGTGAGGCGGTCGGTGAACTCCGCCAGGTCGTGCAGCGGCACGGCGCAGTCCTCGATGAAGGAGACGGGCTTCCCGTCGCCTTTCATCGACATCATGATGTTCAACCCGGCCTTGCGTACGGCGGTCATGTCGGCCTGCGACTGCGGCTCGATGGTCCGCACCACCGAGCCGGGATGGCCGTGGTCGGCGAGCGTCTCTTCGAGACGGCCGAGCGACTCGATGAGCGGGGCCTGCTCGTCGCCGGCGAACTCGACCAGGAGCAGCGCCTCGGGCGCGCCTTTCACGTGGCGGTCCAACGTCGCGCGGAAGACCGGCAGCTGCCGGGCCAGGTCCAGCATGGTGCGGTCGACCAGCTCCACCGCGGAAGGCCCCAGCTCGACGATGAAGCGCGTCACCTCCATCGCGTCGTGGAAGCGGGCGAAGTGGCAGATCGCGCCCACCTTGTGCTTCGGGACGCGGTGCAGCTTGAGCTTGATCCGCGTGAAGAAGCCGAGCGTGCCCTCCGAGCCGACCATCAGCTTGGCGAGGTTCTGGCGCGGCTCGCCCAGGGTCTCCAGGTTGTAGCCGCCCACCTTGCGCAGCAGCTTCGGGATCCGCAGCGCGATCTCCTCGGCGTTGTTCGCGTACAGCGCCCGCATGGACCGCGCGATCTCCGCCAGCCGCGGCGGCGAGCTGCCCAGGTCGGCCGGGACCTCGCCGAAGGCGATGCGCGTGCCGTCGGCCAGCACGGCCTCCACCTCGAGCACGTTGTGCACCATGATCCCGTACTTGATCGATCGCGTGCCGGCCGAGTTGTTGCCGGTCATCCCGCCGATCGTCGCGTTCGCCGAGGTGGAGACGTCCACCGGAAAGTACCAGCCCGTCGCCTTGAGCTGCCGGTTCAGCTCGTCGAGCACGATGCCGGGCTGAACGACGGCCGTGCCGGCGAGGGCGTCGACCTCGAGGACCCGGTTCATGTGCCGGCTGGTGTCCATCACCACGGCCTCGCCGAGCGTCTGCCCGTTCTGCGAGCTACCGCCGCCCCGGGGGATCACGGGGAATCCTTGGTCGCGCGCGATCGCGATCGCCGCCTCGACGTCCTCGGTTCCCATCGGCAGGGCTACTCCGATGGGCTCGATCTGGTAGATGGACGCGTCGGTCGAGTAGCGCCCGCGCGTGAAGGGGTCGAAGAGGACCTCGCCGCGAAGCGCCTTCCGCAGGCGCGAGGCCAGAGCTGGATTGCCGATCCGGTCGGAGGGCACGGTGGGCAACGAAAGCATACCTTCGGCGCGAGGCGCCACCGGATCGCACCGTTGGATATTCTTGATCTGCGCGCTGAGCGCCTTCCGGGCGAGCGCCGAGGACGCCGCCCTGCGCTTCCAGGCGACGGTCGCCGTCCAGGCGCACCCGTCGTTTGCGGCGCGCTACTCGGGGCAGAACAGCATGCAGTCCGACGCGGAGTCCGCCACGTCGGTGGTGATGGACCTCTCGGGCGGGGTACGCCTCTGGCGCGGCGCGGAAGCCTGGTTCCAGCCCGAGCTGGCCGGGGGCCGCGGGCTGTCCTCCACCTTGGGTATCGCGGCGTTCCCGAGCGGCGAGGTGTACCGCGTCGGGAACCCCGAGCCGACGATCGTCGCTGCGCGCATCTTCCTGCGGCAGGTCATCGGGCTCGGTGGTGGGCGCGTCCCGGTCGCGCCGGCCATGAACCAGCTCGCGGGGGAACGCGACCGCGACGCGCTGACCATCACCGCCGGCAAGCTGGCCGTACCCGACTTCATGGACGGCGTCCCGCTCGCGAATGACCCGCACACACGGTTCATGAGCTGGGGTCTCTGGGCTTCGGCTGCCTACGACTATCCCGCCGACACGCGGGGTTACACCTGGGGAGCAGCCGCCGACCTCTCCATCGACTGGTGGTCGGCGCGCGCGGGCATCTTCCTGGAGCCGAAGTCCGCGAACGGGCTTCCGATGGAATGGGACGTACGGCGCGCGCGAGGCCTGGCGGCGGAATTCGAGGCCCGCTTCTCCCTCGGCGGACGCGACGGCGCGGCCCGCGTGCTCGGGTTCCTGAACGATGCCCGGATGGGCAGCTACCGGCAGGCGATCGAGGAACCGAGCGCCGGCAACGACGTAACCGCCACCCGGGCGTTCGGGCGCACCAAGGCCGGATTCGCCGCGAGCGCCAACCAGGACTTCGGGTCCGGGCTCGGGACCTTCCTGCGCGTGAGCTACAACGACGGCGCCAACGAGACCTGGGCGTTCACCGAGATCGACCGATCGCTGGCCCTGGGCGCCGTGCAGTCGGGCGGACGCTGGGGAAGGCCGGACGACGAGGCCGGAGCAGCCATCGTCGTCAGCGGGTTGTCCTCGCTGCACCGCCGTTATCTTGCCGGCGGTGGTTACGGCTTCCTGATCGGCGACGGCGCGCTCGATTACGGGCCCGAAGTCCTGGGCGAGGTCTACTATCGCCTCGCGCTGAGCAGGGCGGTCTCGCTCGGGGGAAACTACCAGCCGGTCATCCATCCGGCATTCAACCGCGACCGCGGCCCCATCCACATCTTCACCGCCCGCGCCCACGTCGCGTTCTGAAGCGGGTCGTATCGGGATATCCTCTCTCCCGTGACTGGCAGCGGGACACGCGTGATCCGGACCATGTGTCCGATGAATTGCCACCCGACCTTGTGCGGGATGCTCGTCGAGGTCGAGGAAGGCCGCGTGGTGAAGATCACGGGTGACGAGGAGAATCCGGACAGCCGCGGCTTCCTCTGCATCCGTGGGCATGCTTCGCGCGAGATCATCGGCAATCCGAATCGGGTCCTGCACCCGCTCGTCCGGGAACGGCGAGGAGACGGTGCCTGGCGGAAGGCGAGCTGGGACGAAGCCCTGGACCTCATCGTCGAACGGATGCGCACCGCCGGCCGGGAGTCGGTCGGAACGTGGT
>VBKO01000362.1 GCA_005888115.1 Deltaproteobacteria bacterium | reverse complement strand
TCATCCCGGCCCAGCTGATCCTCGTTCTGGAGCCATTCCCCATCGGATCCGCGTCGGCATTTCCGGCCATCGATCCCGACGCCCAGGGGAACGTCATTCCGCTGATCCTGCGCGACCCGTTCGGGCCGAGCAACAGCAGCGGCGAGATCATCCGCATCGACCAGGCCGAGCTCGACGCCGCCTTCGCCAACAACAATCCTCCCCAGCTGCCGGCGCCGATCGAGGCGAACTTTACCGCGCTGATCAACGAAGGGCTCCTCGAGCCGGAGTGGGCGCCAGGGGGCCGGCCCTACCAGGAGCGTCTGGGCCTGGTGGGCAAGGCGCTGTTCAAGCTGCAGTGGACCCCGGAGCAAGGGGCCAACCAGAAGGACGTCACGACCTGCCGGGCCTGCCATTCGCAGCCGAGCGACGGCGCGTCCTCCCGCGGCCTCTACACCCTGGAGCGCCCGATTCCCGAGCGTCCCGAGATCGGCACTCAGACCAACGCCGGCTCGATGTTCGGCTCCGGCGCCGCCGAGCTGCTCGTGTCGCAGATGAAGGCCGGCGGCGCGAACATCACGTTCGCGCACGGGACGCAGGGTCAGATCTCCGACATCCGCGGGGTCGTCGTCGGCGCCAACTTCGCCCACATCGGAATCGAGTCGGTCGAGCGCATCGCCGGCGTCGCGCATGTCGACCTCGCCACCGCCGCCACCCTGGATCTCGACGGGGACGGGGTCGTGAACGAGATGACGGTCGGCGAGGTCACGGCCGAAACCGCCTTCCTCATGACCACCCCTGTTCCGGACCATGCGGACCGGGACGTCATGGCGAGGATGGGCATCAGCCAGCAATCGGTGCAACAGGGCCGGGACCTGTTCCGCCGGCCGCTGGCGGCGGGCGGGATTGGATGCGCGTCCTGCCATACGCCGTTCCACCCGATGACCAGCACCCGGTTCGTGCTGAAGAATCCCCAGACGCCGTTCGGGCTGCCGCTGGACATGCCGCATCACCTCGCCATTCAGCAGGACGTCGACGACGGCCTGGCCACATCCGTGGGCCAACCGGGCCTGCGGGTCTACGGCGACTTCAAGAAGCACGACATGGGGCCCGCGATGTTCGCCAATGGCGGTACGGTCATGAAGACGGCGGAGCTGTGGGACGTGGGCAGCGACGCCCCGCTGCTGCGCAACGGCAGCCTCGGCTCGAGCATCGACGGCGCGATCCGCGCCCACGGGGGCGAGGGGCTCGCGGCCGCCAACGCGTACGCGGCCCTGTCTTCGTCCTCGCAGGCGGACGTGGTCAATTTCCTGCGCGTCCAGCTGATCCAGGGCAAGGTCGGTGAAGGAAGCGGGGCGCAGCCCCCCTTGCCCCCGGACCCGGACGCGAACCTGACCGCTTCCGCCGGAGTGACCGCGCCGGGCGGACCGATCACGCTGACCTGGTCGACCCACGGTGCCGACCAGGTGACGCTCGACCCGGGGATCGGGCCGGTCTCATTCGCGGGCTCGATGGTGGTCAAACCTCTGTCGCCGACGACGTTCACGCTGACGGCCACCAATCGCGCCGGGCCGGTGACCCGGTCCGTGCTGGTGAAGGTGGCGCTGCCAACCGCGCCCGCGCCAACCCCGACCCCGCCAACCGCGACCCTGACCGCCGCCCCCACCACGATCGCGGCCGGCGGATCGGCCACGCTGACCTGGTCGACCACGGGCGCCTCCGTGGTCACTCTCTTGCCCGGGCCCGGGACGGTGTCGGCCTCGGGCTCGGTCGTGGTCAAGCCTCTGGTGACGACGACCTACACCCTGACCGCGACCGGTTCGACCGGCTCCGCCACTTCATCCGCGGCGGTGACGGTCACTGCGGCTCCGGTTCTGACGGGCGGCCTGCCGCCGCCCCACTGAGCCGGAACCGGACCCTCGCCGACCGGCCGCAGTGTATGCGCTGATCGACGGCAAGGTCGGCGAGGGCAGCGGCGGCAATGGAAAGCAAGATCGGGCCTTGATCTCTCGCCGGCCGGCGCGTAAGTGCAGCCATGGCGCCGCAGAAGATGCGCCGCTGGGCGAAGGACGCACTCGGGACCGTCCTGCTCTTCGTCGCGTACTTCGCGACGGCGCGGCTCGGGCTGCTGATGGACGCCGTGGCGGGGTTCGCCACGCTGGTCTGGCCGCCCACGGGCATCGCGCTCGCGGCGCTGTTCCTCTTCGGGGCGCGCCTGTGGCCCGGCGTCCTGGTCGGCGCGCTAGGCGTGAACCTGGTCGCCGGCGCCACGCTCCCGGAGGCGGCGGCGATCGGGATCGGGAACACGTTGGAGGCGCTGGCGGGGTCGTTCCTTCTCCGGCGCGTGGCCCGCCTCGACCCGCGGCTCGAGCGGATCCACGACGTGATCTCGCTCGTCCTGCTCGCGGCGATCTGCAGCACGGCGATCAGCGCCGCCGTCGGAGTCGCCAGCCTGTGGCTCGGCGGCACGATCGCACCCGCGCTGTCCTGGGCCACCTTCCGCGCGTGGTGGCTGGGCGACATGCTGGGCGACCTGGTCGTCGCGCCCCTGCTCTTCGTCTGGCTTTCGCGGCCTCGGCTCGCGCGTCGCCGCTTCATGGCGGCCGAGGCGGTCGCGGTGGCCGCATCGCTGGTCGGCTGCAGCCTGCTCGTTTTCGGCGCGCGAGACGAAGGCGGCCTGCTGCGCCAGTCGTACGTGATCTTTCCGCTCCTCCTCTGGGCCGCGCTGCGGTTCGCGCAGTACGGTGCGGTGAACGGCACGTTCCTCGTTTGCGCCATCGCCATCGCGGGCACCGCGATGGGTCTCGGCCCGTTCGTCCGGCAGACGCTCGCGGAGAGCCTGCTCCACGTGCAAGCCTTCCTCGGCGTCGCCGCGGTGACCGCGCTGACGGTCGCCGCGGCCATCGCGGAGCGGAGCCGGGCGGCGGATGCACGCGACGAGTTCCTCGCCATGGCCTCGCACGAGCTGCGCACTCCGCTGACCGCGCTCCTCGTGCACATCCAGGCCGAGCTGCGCAGCCTCCGGCGCGGCGGTCCGGTCCGGGAACGCGACGAAGCGCTGCGCCACCTCGAGTCGACCCAGCGCTTCGCGTTGCGGCTCGCCAAGCTCATCGGCGAGCTGCTGGAGGTCTCGCGCATCGTCTGGGGCCGGTTCCAGCCGGAGCGCGAGGAGGTCGATCTGGCGGCGCTCGTGCAGGAGAGCCTGGCGCGCCAGGAACAGCAGCTCCAGCAGGCGCGCTGCCTGGTGCGCCTCGAGGTGAAGGGCACGGTGCAGGGACACTGGGACCGCGGACGGCTCGACCAGGTCATCGACAACCTGATCGGCAATGCGGCCAAGTACGGCGCCGGCAAGCCCATCGAGGTGCGGCTGCAGGGTCGGGCGGAGGACGTGCTGCTCGAAGTGCGCGACCACGGGATCGGAATCGACCCCGCCGACCACGCGCGCGTGTTCGAGCGCTTCGAACGGGCAGTGTCGCGCAAGCAGTTCGGCGGATTCGGGCTGGGGTTGTGGATCAGCCGCAAGATCGTCGAAGCGCATGGAGGCAGCATCTCCGTGATGAGCCAGGCAGGCGCCGGCTGCACGTTCTCGGTCGAGCTGCCCCGCTCGGCCTCGAGGAACTGACACGCCCTGCCCGGAGCGCTCGGTCGTACGTAACATCTACTCATGTCCGAGACTTCCGTCCCGACGCCGCTCGAACGCTTCCCGCCCGCCCGTCCCCCGCTGGGCCCGCGGGCTCCGACCTCGCGGGGCCGGCGCACTTTCTGGGCGTTGCTCGCCTTGGCCGTCGCCCTCACCATCTACGTCGTCTGGCCTTTCCGGGCGCCCCTGTTCCTCGCCGCCGTCCTGGCGGCGGCCTTTCAGCCGCTGCTTGCCCGCACCGAGCGGCTGCTCAAAGGACGCCGGCGCCTCGCCGGCGCGCTCGTCACCCTGCTCGTTTTCGGGGCGATCGTCGCTCCCATTGCGAGCATCCTCGCCTTCGCCGCGCAGGAAATCACGGCGGGCTTGACCTGGGTGCGAGACTCGCTGGGGGTCCAGTCGGTGGGGGATATCTCGTTGTCGCGCGTGCCGCCCCAGGCGCAGCACGCCATAGATCGGATCCTCTCGACGCTGCATCTCTCGCGGGAGCAGGTCCAGACCTTCGCGGGCAAGGCGCTGGACTACGCCCAGGTCGCCGGACCGGCGCTGCTCGGCGCCTCGGTCGGTGCGCTGGCGAGCGCGTTCATCATGCTCGCGGCCTTCTTCTTCCTGCTGGTGGACGGGCGGCACCTCATCCGCCTGCTCGGCCGGATCTCACCCTTGCAGGCAGCCCAGACGGAGGAGCTGCTGCAGGAGTTCGCCAACGTCTCGAGCGCCACGCTCGTCGGCGCCGCGCTCACCGCGGTGGTGCAGGCCGTCCTCGCGACGATCGGATTTGCGCTTGGCCACGTGCCCCGCCCCGTCTTTCTCGGGATCGCCACGCTGGTCGCCTCGTTCGTGCCGGTGATAGGTACCGCGCTCATCTGGATCCCGGTCACGGCGTTGCTCGTGCTCACCGGGCACGTGACCGCTGCCATCTTCATCGGCGCATGGTGCGGGGTGCTCTTGACCGCCGCCGACAACGTCGTCAAACCGTTGGCGATGCGAGGCAAGGTGGAGATGCACACCGGGCTCGTGTTCCTCGCCCTGCTCGGCGGCATCACCATGTTCGGGCTGCTGGGCATCATCGCCGGTCCGCTCGTGATCGCGTTCCTGCTCGCGTTGCTCCGCATGTACGAGCGGGATTTCGCCGATCGGCCAACTGGCACTGCGTAGTCAGGTTGGTGTGGTCATGGCGGCGAGTCTCGCCTCGGCCACCGAACGCGAACAGTTGTTCCATCTCCGTCATTCGACTGCACTTCGATCGACCCGCCGTAGCCGTCGCGGCTCTCTCTCCGATATGCCGCTCTCCATACGAGAAAAATAGCA
>VBKO01000361.1 GCA_005888115.1 Deltaproteobacteria bacterium | reverse complement strand
CACCTGCAGGCGCTGCGCGACGGAATCGGCAGGGTCGACGCGCTTCTCAAGGCGTTCTCCGATCTCGCCTCGCCCGCGCATCTGCCTCCCGACCTCGGCGCCGCGATCTCGCGCGCGCAGCTCCTTTTCGGTTACGAGGCGCGGCGCGGGACCGTGGCCGTGATGCAGCGCGGTCCGGCCTCGGTCCCGGTGCAGGCGGATCCCGCGTTCCTCTCCGATCTGGTCTGCCACGCTTTCCTCGCGGCAGTGGCGCTGGCGCGCGACGGCGCGCTGCACATCGCGATCGGAGCCGATGGTCCGCGGGCCCGTCTCGAGTTCCGCTCCGAGGGTGGCGCACCCCGCCGGGACGACGCGGCACCTCACCTGGAAGCGGTGCGCCGCCTGGCGTCCGAGGCTGCGGCCGAGCTGTCGGCCGACCTTGCACCGGCGGCGCCCGCCCGCCTCTCGCTCTCCTTCGCGCATCCGAGGTAAGGCACCCACCGCCCCATGCCCATCGAGACGACCCCCATCCGCAGCCTCAAGGCCCGCGTCCTCGTCGTGGACGACGACGCTTCGACGCGCGAAGTCTTTGCCGAGCTGCTCCAGCGCTGGGGCTACGACGTGGAGCAGACGGGCGACGGCCACGACGCCCTGAAGATCACTGCCGAGCGGCACCCCGACGTCATCATCAGCGACCTGGTGATGCCGAAGCTCGACGGCCTGGCGCTCACCCGCGCGCTGCGCGAGGAATCGCCGGATACGCCCGTGATCATCATCACGGGAAAGGGCACCATCGACGCGGCCGTGGAGGCGGTGCGCGAGGGCGTCTTTGACTTCGTCGAGAAGCCGCTCGATCCCGCCCGCCTCAAGGTGATCCTCCAGCGCGCGCTGGAGAAGCGGCAGACCGAGCACGAGATGCAGGTGCTGCGGCGCCGCCTGGGCCAGGTCGACGCCGGCGTGGGTCTCGTCGGCCAATCGCCCGCGATGCGCAAGGCGATGGACCTGGTCGAGAAGGTCGCGCCGAGCAAGGCGAGCGTCGTCATCACCGGGCAGTCCGGCACGGGCAAGGAGATGATCGCGCGCGCCATCCACCAGCTCTCGCCGCGCCGCGAGAAGCCGTTCATCGCCATCAACTGCTCCGCGATCCCCGCCGGGCTGATGGAGAGCGAGATGTTCGGCCACGAGCGCGGCGCGTTCACTGGCGCCGACCAGCGCCGGCTGGGCGCCTGGGAGCTCGCCGACGGCGGCACGCTGTTCCTCGACGAGGTGGGAGAGATCCCCATCGAGCTGCAGGCCAAGTTCCTGCGCGTCGTGGAGGAGGAGCGGCTGCGCAGGCTGGGCGGCAAGAGCGAGATCAGCGTCGACGTGCGCGTGATCAGCGCCACCAATCGCGACCTCAAGGAGGAGATCAAGGGGGGCCGCTTCCGCGAGGACCTCTACTTCCGCCTCAACGTGTTCCACATCCCGCTCGCGCCGCTCAAAGAGAGGCGCGACGACATCCCGCTGCTGGTGCAGCACTTCATCGATCGCTTCGGCCGCGAGGGCGGCAAGAAGCTCGCCGGCCTCACGCCGCAGGCGATGAAGGTGCTCTCCGAGTACGCGTGGCCCGGCAACATCCGCGAGCTGCGCAACAGCCTGGAGCGCGCGGTCATCCTCTGCGGGAGCGCCGCGATCGACATCGAGCATCTTCCTGCCGAGATGGCCGTGGGAGGAGGGGAGAGCGCGTATCTCAAGCTCCCCTTCGGCCTTCCCCTGCGCGAGGTGGAGAAGGAGTACATCCTTTCCAGCCTGGGGCGGATGCAGAACAACAAGGCGCGGACGGCGCAGGCGCTGGGGATCAGCGAGAAGACGCTCTACAACAAGCTCTACCGCTATTCCGGCAAGGGTCCGCGGCCGAAGGACTACGACGAAGAAGAAGGCGAGGACCAGCCGCCCGAAGCGAAGGCTACCGGCGCGGCGTAGCGGCGCGCACGGCCCCCTCAGTGGTGCACGTGCGCCACTTCCACCCGGTCGCGGCCGGACCGCTTCGCCTTGTAGAGCGCCTCGTCGGCGCGCCGCAGCAGATCCTCGGCGGCGTCGTTGGCCCCCACTTCGTCCGGAGACAGCGCCGCCACGCCAATCGACGCGCGCACCGGAAGGCCTGCCGCCTGCGAGACCTCGAGCAGCCTGCGGCGGAGGCGCTCGGCGAAGAGTCCGGCCGCGGTGGCGCTGGTCTGCGGGAGGAGCACGACGAATTCGTCGCCGCCATAGCGCGCCGCGAAGTCCGTATCGCGCAGTTCTTCGCGGACCGCGTCCGCCAGGGCGAGGATGGCCCGGTTGCCGGCGGCGTGGCCGAGGCGGTCGTTGATTTCCTTGAGGCCGTCGAGGTCGACCATCGCGCACGAGAGTGGGTGCGCGTAGCGGTCGGCGCGCGCGACTTCCTCCTCGAGGCGCGCGTGGAAGCTGCGGAAGTTGGGCAGCCCGGTGAGCCCGTCCGTCTGCGCGAGCGCGCGGAAGTGCTCCTTCTGCGCCGTCAGCTTGAGCGTGCGGTCGACGCGCGCCATCAGCTCCTGGGCGCTGAACGGCTTCGCCAGGTAGTCGGCTGCGCCGAGCGACAGGCCCTGGCTCTTCGTCTCCGCATCGCCCTGCGCCGAGAGGAAGATGACCGGCACCTCGGCCGTCTTCGGGTCGCGCCGCAGCCCGGTGAGCGCGCCGAAGCCGTCGAGTCCGGGAAGGAACAGGTCGAGGAGCACGAGGTCCGGCTGCAGCTCCTTGGCACGCTTCACCGCGCTCTCGCCGTCCCCGACCGCCTCCACGTCGTACTGGTCGCGCAAGAGCTCCTGCAGCACGTCGCGCGCGTCCTCGTCGTCCTCCACCACCAGCACCAGCGGCCGCTGTCGCCTGCCTGACCCCGTCAGCGGGGGCTCGGGCGCCTCCTCGCCTGCTGGAGGGTCCACCAGACCGCTCTTGGCGGGGGCAGTGCGCGGCGCACGCAGGCGCGCAGCCACGCGCCGCGCGACTTCGTCCGGATTGCCTCCCGCGTCGTCCGCGCCCGCCTCGATTGCCCCGGCCGGATCGGTGGTCATGACGACCAAGGGTCCGGTCGCCTGGGCGAGCTCGCGCATGGCGATGGCACGAGGCAGGTCGTCCGCCGTGCAAACGAACGCCGCGGGCGTGCCTGTGCGCTCGTGCAGACCGGCCCGCGCGAGCGCGTCGCGCAAGGCGTCTGCGATCTCCCCCGCCCCCACCACCCGGACGTTCACGCCACCGCTCCCTCGACAGACCCGTACCGGCCAGACGACCCCCAGGCAAGGTAGCAATGGGAAGTTCCGCGGAAAAGTGCAAGCTTTCCAAGAACGTCAGGCGAGCGCCTACCTGCGCCCCCATTTCACCTGTAGTGCACCGAACGAGCCGCCCGGGCCCTGCATCATCGGGGGCGTCTCGAGCCAGAACTGCCACCACTGCTCGCCAAACGACTCGAGCTTGAGCCGCTTGTCGTTCTGCAGCCGGGTCAGCAGCGTCTTGAGGCGGTCGTCTGACTTCACCTGCGCGGCGCCTCGCTGCAGCACCTCGATGGCCTTCTTGCGCTCGCCCCGCTTGTCCTCGCACCAGGCGTACACCGCGTACAGGAGCGATTCGCCCTTGTTGGCGCGGATGGCGGCGTCGAAGACGTCCTCCATCTCCTTCCACTCCTTGCGCCGGAAGTGTTGCGCGGCGAGCATCGCGCGGGCCGGCCAGATTTTCACGAAGGACTTCTTGAGGTGCGGCTCCGCCTCGTCGAACTTCTTCTGGATGTAGAGCAGCGAGCCGATCTGCCCGTGCAGCTGCGAGGCGACCAGGAACTGCCAGCGCGCCAGCGGGAACGAAGCCTCGAGCAGCGCAATCGCCTTCTCGATACGCCGGCCTGCCAGCTCCTTCTGCACCTGGGCCATCAGCGCCTCGAGCTGCTTCACCGTCCGGCGCGCCAGCAAGATGTAGGCGACGATGCCCGCCACCACCGCCGGAAAGATGCTCCCCAGCGCGTGGGCGAGGCCGCTGAAGAAGAAGGCGCAGAACGTGACGAGCGCCGCCGCCAGGGAGAGAAGCAGGTTGATCATTCGCGAGGCATCCGGAGAGCGCCTCGTCTATCCGGGAAAGGGCGCTCCCGCAATGGGCGGGAAGGAAAAAACGCCTGCGGACCCTGGTGCAGCGCTACCCGCGCCGCTTTCCTTGCTCGAGCGCCGGCTCGTCCGCCGCAAGCGCGGGGCCGTGACCCAGATCGATCCGGAACGGGCGCGCGTCGGCGAGCAGGAGAGGATCGGGCGCAACGGGCGACTCGACAGGGCGGGAACCGAGGACGCCCTCCGGCGAGGCGATGGCAGGCAACGCGCCGAGCGCGGGAATCGCATCGACCTCGAGCACGCGCCCATCCTGCATGGCCAAGCCCCCTGGAAGGTGTCGCATGGTACCCGGTATTCGAGCCGATGCACACTCCTCGCCCGACACTGTCCCGCACCCGCCGACACGCGCGCCTTTTTCTCCATGCTTCCGGTGGGTTAGCGTCCGCTCAAACCGCACTTCGGGGGGATGCGAATGGCCAATCGGGTTGGATCGGGGCAGCACGTCGGATCGGACGCGGCAGTCTGCGGGCGCGAGGCGACGCGTCAGGCGCGCGAGGCGCTGGGCGGAGCGGCGGCATCGTTCGGGTTCCTGTTCGCTTCACCGGACCTGCCCCTGGGCGACGCGCTGCGCTCGGCGCGCTCCGCGGCGGGCACGCAGCAGATCATCGGTTGCACGACGGCGGGCGAGGTGACCGAACGCGGCCTCACCCACGGCGCAGTCGCGGTGCTCCTCGTGGTCGCCCCGAAGAGCGTTTCCGAGAGCGCCACCGCGTCCGGCCTGAAGGAGGACCCGAAGCGCGCCGCCGCCGAGCTGTGCAGGAACTTCCGCGCGGCGCAGG
>VBKO01000360.1:1254-10975 GCA_005888115.1 Deltaproteobacteria bacterium | reverse complement strand
GTCGCCGACGAACGTCGCGCACGCGCCCATGCCAGGGAGCAGGAGGACAGGCGACCGGGGGGCGACGCCGGCGAGGGAGCGTCCCGGGCAGGCAAGAAACGCAGCCTCCGCCTGCCCGTCGCGGTGGCGCTCCTGGTGGTCGCGCTGGCCGCCTTCGGTTGGTGGCTCTACGCCCGCCACTTCGAGAAGACCGACGACGCGCAGGTCGACGGCGACATCAGCGCCGTGAGCCCGAGGGTTCCGGGCACGGTGACGGCCGTCCACGTGGTGGACCACCAGGAGGTGAAGCAGGGCGACCTGCTGGTCGAGCTCGATCCCACCGACCTGGAAGTCGCCGTCGCCCAGGCCCGCGCCGCCGTGGCCCAGGCCGAGGCGGCGTACCAGGCCGAGAACCCGAACGTGGCAATCACCGAGACCTCCAACCGCGCCTCGGTCTCCACGGCCGAGGACGACGTGCAGAACGCGCGCGCCGAGCTGTCGGCGGCGAAGCACGACCTCGACCAGGCCGAGGCGCAGGACCGGCTCGCTCAGCTGCAGCTCCAGCGCGGCAAGCAACTGCTGGCGAGCAACACCATCAGCCAGGCGGACTACGATCAGCGCGTGAGCACGGCCGAGGTGGCCCGCGCCAACGTCGAGGCCGCGCGCCAGCGTATCGCGCAGAAGCAAGCCAAGCTCGACACCGCCGAGACGCGCCTGCGCGAGACGCGCCAGAACGCTCCCCGGCAGCTCGTCTCGCGCGAGGCATCGCTGCAGATGCGCAAGGCCAACCTGGACCTGGCCCAGGCGCAGCTCAAGCAGGCCGAGCTGAACCTCGGGTACGCCAGGATCACCGCGCCCGCCACGGGCGTCCTGGGCAAGAAGTCGGTGAACGTGGGCGAGCGCGTGCAGCCCGGGCAGCAGCTGGTCCCGCTGACGCACACGGGCAGGCTGTGGGTGACCGCCAACTTCCGCGAGACGCAGATCCAGCTGATGAAGCCGGGCCAGAAGGCGTCCGTGCACGTCGACGCGATCGACCGCGACTACAACGGCGCGGTGGAGAGCTTCGCCGGCGCCACCGGCTCGCGCTACAGCCTGCTGCCGCCGGAGAACGCGAGCGGCAATTACGTGAAGGTCGTGCAGCGTCTCCCCGTGCGCATCTCGCTCGATCCCGGGCAGCCCGAGCTGGAGCGGCTGCGCCCCGGCATGAGCGTTGAGCCCAAGGTGAGGGTGCGATGAGCGAGTGGTCCGCCGCGGAGTCCGAGCGGCGCACCCACGAGGAAGGATTCACCGGCGGCTTCAACCCGTGGGTCGTCGCCCTCACCGTCACCCTGGCGACCTTCATGGAGGTGCTCGACACGAGCATCGCCAACGTCTCGTTGCCGCATATCGCCGGCAGCCTCTCGGTCGGGCAGGACGAGAGCACCTGGGTGCTCACTTCGTACCTGATGTCCAACGCCGTCATCCTGCCGGTGAGCGGCTGGCTGGCGACGCGGATCGGACGCAAGCGCTTCTACATGATCTGCGTGGCGCTGTTCACCATCAGCTCGTTCCTTTGCGGCATCGCCCCCAACCTCGCGTCGCTGATCTTCTTCCGCGTCCTGCAGGGGCTGGGCGGCGGCGGGCTCGCACCCAGCGAGCAGGCCATCCTGGCCGACACTTTTCCTCCGGCGAAGCGCGGCATGGCCTTCGCGGTGTACGGGATGGCGGTGGTGCTCGCCCCGGCGATCGGACCGACGCTGGGCGGCTTCATCACCGACACGTATTCCTGGCGGTGGGTGTTCTTCATCAACGTCCCGGTCGGCCTCATCTCGCTCGTCCTCTCCAGCCGCGTGGTGCAGGACCCGCCGCACCTCGCCGAGATGCGCAAGCGGGTCGGTCCGATCGATTACGTCGGCCTGGGGCTCATCGCCGTCGGGCTCGGCTGCCTGGAAGTCGTGCTCGACACCGGCCAGCAGAAGGACTGGTTCGCCTCCCGGACCATCACGCTGTACGCGGTCGTCGCCGCCGCCGCATTGATCTTCTTCGTCATCTGGGAATGGAAGAACGAGCACCCCGTGGTCGAGGTCCGGATGTTCCGCGACCGCAACTTCGCCGTCTCGAATCTGATGATGCTGGTCCTCGGCATGGCGCTGTACGGTTCCACGGTGCTGCTCCCGCAGTACGTGCAGGTATGGATGGGCTGGTCGGCGCAAGACGCCGGCATGGCGCTCTCGCCCGGCGGGCTGACGGTGATCTGCCTGTTACCGCTCGTCGGCCGGCTGGTCTCCAGGGTCGACGCGCGCTACCTCATCGCCTTCGGCTTCACCGCGCTCTCGGTCGCGCTCTACCACATGTCGCGCACCATCTATCCCGGGATGGATTTCCACACGGCGATGATGCTGCGCATCTACCAGTCGATCGGGCTCGCGTTCCTCTTCGTGCCCATCAACACGGTCGCGTATACCGGAATCCCGCCGTCGAAGAGCAACCAGGTCTCGGGCATCCTCAACCTGTCGCGCAACATGGGCGGGGACATCGGCATCGCCATGGTCACCACGCTGATCGCGCGGCGGTCGCAATGGCACCAGGCGAACCTGGTGGCGAACGTCCGCCCGGGCGACCCGCTCCTGGTCGAACGACTTCAGGGCATTGCGCAGTTCCTGCAGCATGCGGGCATCTCGGCTGCCCAGTCCACCAAGCTCGCCACCGCGGCCGTCTACCGGCAGGTCATCGTCCAGGCGCAGACGCTCGCTTACCTCGACGTGCTCTTCGTGCTGGCGTGCTTCACCGCGGTCATGGTCCCGCTCGTCCTCTTCACCCGCCGGGCCGCGCGCGGCCCCGCCATGGCGCACTGATGGCCACTGCCCTGATCACCGGAGGGGGGCGCGGCATCGGCCTGGAGGTGGCGCGGGAGCTGGCGCGCGACGGATACGACGTGCTGCTCGGCGTGCGTGATCCCCGCCGGGCGCCCTCGCTGCCGCGCAGCCGGGTCGAGCAGCTGGACGTCGGCGCGCCGGAGTCGATCGCCGCCCTCGGCAAGCGGCTTGCCGGGCGCGGCGAAAGGCTCGACGTCCTGGTGAACAACGCGGGCGTGTACCGCTCTCCGCCGCGGGAGACATGGGACGTCAATGTGCGCGGTCCGCTCCTCCTGACGCGCGAGCTGGCTCCGCTGCTCGCCCCGGGCGCGCGCGTGGTCATGGTGTCCAGCGGGCTCGGCTCGCTGTCCGGGCAGCCTGAGACTGTTGCGCGGCGGTTGCGTGATCCGGCGTTGACGGTCGACGACGTCCTTCGCCTGTCGGAGGCGGCGCCGGATGGATACGGCGCGAGCAAGGCGGCGCTGAATGCGCTGACGAGGCTGTTTGCGCGGGAGCTCCCGGACGCGCGAGTCAACTCGGTGGATCCCGGATGGGTGCGCACCGAAATGGGTGGGCAGGGTGCTCCGCGGTCCGTCGAGCAAGGCGCCGCGTCCGTGCTGTGGGCCGCGCGCGTGCCGCCGGACGGACCGACCGGCGCGTGGTTCAGGGACGGCAAGCCGATTCCGTGGTGAGGGAGAAGGTGGAGGGCCGATGCGCTTCGACCTGATCGCCTTCGACTTGTACGGCACGCTCCTCGCCATCGAGAAGCTGGAAGCCGCGCTGGCAGGCATCGTCGGCGCCGACGCGCGCAAGCTTCTCGCCGACTGGCGCAAGGCGCAGCTCGCCCGGACCTGGGAGCTGAACGAGCGCGGAGAGTACGAGCCATTCGACGACGTCACCGCCCGCGCGCTGGCGCAGGTGGCCCCGCATCTGGGCCCGCAAGTGATGGAGCGCGCCTGCAAGGCCTGGCTGACCGTGCCCGCTCATTCCGACGCAGCGCCCGCGCTTCAGCGGTTGCGCGCGCAGGGTGTCCGCTGCGCCGTGCTCTCCAACGGGACAGCGCCGATGATCCGGTCCGCGATCGAAGCCGCCGGCCTTCCCATCGAGGAGGTCCGCAGCGTCGACGAGGTGCGGGTCTACAAGCCGGACGCTCGCGTCTACGCCTTGCTCGACCAGATGGCGCCGCGCGATCGCACGCTCTTCGTCAGCTCCAACGGCTGGGATGTGGACGGCTGCAAGCGAACGGGTCGGACGGTGGCTTACGTCGACCGCCGCGGTAAGCCTCCCGCGGAGAGGCCCGACTTTCGTCTGTCATCGCTCGAGGAACTGGCACGCGAAGCGAACCCGCCGTAAAGGTCGGTCTGGAGGGGACCCATGGGACTCGCTCGAACCGCCTTCTCGGGCGCGCTGCTGGTGCTCTGTGCTTGCGCTTCGGTTCCGATGGCATCCGCGGAGCGCGATCTAGCCGCCAAGAAGTTCGAGGTCCCGCCCGACGAGGCGCATCTGTACGTCTATCGCGACGAGACCTTCGGGGCCGCGATCAAGCTGCCGGTGCTGGTCGACGGGCGGCACGTCGGAGACACCGCGCCGCACACGTTCCTGCTGGTCCCGGTCGTCGCGGGGCCGCACGTGGTCGTCTGGTCGCGACCTGCTCGCTCATCGAGGCTCCTCCCGGCCAGCTCGCGGCCGCCGTGCCGGTGCCCGGTCCTTCTGCGGCGGCCACCCCGGCGCCGCAGGCGGGCGAGGGCGGCGCGGGGGGTTTTCCCCGAGTGCTCTCCGGCGCCGAGATCTCCGCGCACTTTGCGCGCAATCCGACCCTCGAGGCGAGGCAGGCCCACCGGCCACTCTTCAGGCTTCTCATGCAGCCGGACAACGGCGTGGAACGGATCTGTTCGGGCTGCCGGGTATCTCGCGCGGTCGGGGAGATGAAGATCGAAGCGGATCGCGTCTGTTTCCGCTGGACGCGCGTGTCGTATCCGGGCTCGGGCTGCTATCAGCTCGTCCAGACCGCCGCCGATCGCTTCACGCTGCGCGGCGTCGATCAAGAGCCATCGATCGAGTATTCGGCGAACCCCTGAGCCAGGCGCCGGCTACGTCCGCCGCGCTTTCTCCGGCTTCACGAAACGAGTCACGACGAAGAGCAGCTCCTCCATCGTGAAGGGCTTGGACAAGGTGGCCGCCACTCCCTGCGCCTGGAGCGAAGTGGCCTGCGGCGGGACGGCGCTCATCACCACGATCGGCACGTTGCGCAGCTTCGCGTCGGCCTTCATCGAGGCGACCACTTCCCAGCCGTCCTTGTGAGGCAGGAGGAGGTCGAGGAGCATCAGCGCCGGTCGCGCGCCGCTCCGGTGCAAGAGCGAAAGCGCCTTCTCGCCATGCGGCGCGCCGACGGTGTTGAACCCGGAGCGGTCGAGCTCTTCGCAGATGGACTCGCGCAAGTCCTTCTGGTCCTCGACGACGAAGATGGTCGGCTTCATCCGACCCTTGTCGCTCGTTTTCACCCGGGGTGCCAGTCCTACCGGGCGGATCCGTGCACTGGACGCTTACTTGCCTTGCACCTTCTTGCGCCACAGCTCCCACGGGCGCGCGACGGTCCCTTCCATGGTGGTCTGCGCCTTCTTGGCCTCCTCCGCATCGAGGTAGGTGACCTTCTGGGAGAGCTGCATCGCCTGCGCCTGCAGGCGCGCGTTCTGCTCCGTGTAGACGCTGCGGAAAACTGCCCGCGGCATGTCGGGCGCTACCACCACCGCGCCGTGGCCGCGCATCAGCGCCACGTTGTTCGCGCCGAGCGTCTTCGCGAGCGCCTGCCCGAGCGGCAGCGTCCTCACCAGCATGTCCGTCTCGCCGCCCGCCGCGCGGATGTCGAACACGGGCACGCCGGCGCCGAGGAACGCGCTCATGTGGTACAGCGGCCGGAGCGGCACGCCGCTCACACCGAACGGAATCAGCGACGGCGCGTGGTTGTGCACCACCGCCTGCACGTCGGGCCGCGCCGCGTACACCGCGGCGTGGATGAACCGTTCATTGAAGAGCGTGGCACCCGGCGGGGCGGTCGCGTTGCCCTCCAGATCGTGCTCGAGGATGTCCGCGGGCGTGACGAGCTCGGGCGCGAGGGAGCGCGACATGAGGAAGTGCTTGGGGTCGCCGGGCACCCGGGTGCTCACGTGCCCGTACGCGTCCAGCACGCCCAGATCGACGAGGACTTTATTCGCGACCACCAGGTCCTCGACCGCCTTCGCTCGCGCTTGCTCGGGCGAGAGCGCCGCCTGTCCGGCCGCAGGCGGCGCCGGCGCGCTGGGCTGCTGCGCGCGCGCCGGCAGCGCGACGGCGAAGAAGATCAAAGCGGACAGGCAGGCTGGACGCTGCAGACGCGTCGTCATCGTCGGCTCCCTCAGAACGTGACCTTCTCGCCCGGCTGGATGGCGAACACCTTGACCTTCGAGTCGCCCAGCGCCTGCTGGTACTCGGCCGGCGTGCCCGCGAGCTGCGGAATCGTCCCGTAGTGGATGGGCAGCGCGAACTTCGGCTTGAGCAGCTCGCGCGTGGCATAAGCCGCGTCCTTCGGGTCCATCACGAAATGGCCGCCGATGGGGATGAGCAGCAGATCCGGGTGGTAGCGCTCGCCGATCATCTTCATGTCCCCGAACAGCCCGGTGTCGCCCATGTGGTAGAGCCGGAAACCGTTCTCCAGCTCGAGGATGAACCCGACCGGCTCGCCGCCCACGTGCGTCTCGTCCTTGTCCGTCGCCGGGTTGTGCCAGACCAGCTCCGAGCTGTGCTCGGCGTGCACCTGGGTGATGCGGATTCCGGGGCCGAGCGGCGTCACCGTGCCGCTCTTGTTCATGCGGATGGCGAGATTCGCCGGGAGCTCTCCGAGGGTGATGAGCGACTGGCAGAGCCCCGCCGGCCCATAGAGCGGCGCGTTGTTCTTCTTGGAGAGCGCCGCGGCGTCGCCCAGGTGATCTCCGTGCGCGTGCGTCACGAGCAGCAGATCGACCTTGCCCAGCGCGTCGAGGTCCTTGTACTGCGCCGGCGTCTTCGGGTTCTTCGTCAGCCACGGGTCGATGACGATGACCTTGCCGCCCGGCGTGGTCAGCCGGATCGCCGCCTGGCCGAGCCAGAGCACCTCGACCTTTCCGGCGGGTTTGGGCTGCGCCTGCGGCGCCTGCGCCTGTGCCGCGAGAGAAGCGCAGAGCAGCAACGAAGGGATCGCGCGATTGAGCATGAGTCCTCCGAGGCGCGCCCTTGTAGCGCTCCCGCACAAAAAGCTCAACGGGACTGGAGTTTTGCTACTTCTTTCGCGACAAACGCTCGATCGCCCGGCGGCGCCGCTCCCGGGCCTCTTCGCCGGACCAGGTCTCCGCCCACCGCGCCGCGTCCTGTCCCGCGAGCTCCCGCACCCGCTGGGCGACCGGCGCGCGGAGCCCATGCTTGACCGACGCGTACGCCGCGCCCGGCAGCGCTCCCAGCTCCATTGCCCGCGCGACGGCGCGCTGCTCGAGGCGATCCGCGGGCACGACCTCGTGCAACAGCCCGACGGACACGGCCTCCTCCGGCGAGAAGAGGCGCCCCTCCAGCGCGATGGGCAGCAGCGACGCCGCGGGCACCTGCGCACGGAGCGCCTCGAGGACCACGGCGGGCAGCCCGATCCCGAGCTGCACCTCGTTCAGCCCGATGCGGAAGTCGGACGCCGCTCCGATGCGCACGTCGGCTTGCAGGGCCAGAACGCATCCGCCGGCGATCGCGTGCCCGTTCACTGCCGCCACCACCGGCATGGGCAGCTCGAAGATGCGCAGCATGGTGCGCGAGAATCCGGACATGAAGGATCCCATCGCCCGGTCGTCGAGCCCGTCCAGCGTCGGCAGGTCGAGCCCCGCGGAGAAGAACCCCTCGTAGCCGGTGATCACCAGCGCCCTCGCGCGCGCGGTGAGCGCCTCGTCGAGCAGCGCTTCCATGCGCTCGAGCCATGCGGGTCCCATGGCGTTGGCCTTGCCGGCCCGCATCCGCAAGAGCACCGCCTCGCCGATCCGTTCGAGTTGCATGGCGTTCATCTACGCCAGGCACGACGACGCGTCGAGCCGCACTCCAGGCCCCGCTGACGAGGCTTTCGTCTGATGTCCCGGCGATCGCCCAGATCCATCGTTCCGGCGCCCGTGAGCCTCGAATCGACGCTGGCGCGCATTCCGCTGTCGGCCCCGCGCGTGTCCGAGCCGCCGGTCAGTTTGCTCTCGAGCGGCGAGCGCTGGACGGCGATCCGGCTCGAGCACCTCCACACTCCGCCCGGCGAGCTCGGCGAGGGCTATCTCAGCGCCCACCTGGTCGCCCTTCTACTGAGCGGGCCACAGATGCTGCAGCTCATGCCCGCCGGCGGCGGGTGGGTCACCTACCGAGTCGAGGCTGGATCGGTGCAGGTGATCCCTGCGTTCCTGGTGCACCGCGTCCGCTGGTCGGCGCCGGCCGAGTGGATCGGTTTGCTCGTCGAACCGGCCTTTCTCCAAGCCATCGCTGGCGACGGAACGGTGGATCTGCGGGCCCGGTTCGGAGTGGACGACGCGCTTCTCCGGCAATTGCTGCTGGCGCTGCGCGACGAGGTGCGCGATGGCGGACGCGGCGGAAAACCGTATGCGGAACATCTCGGAGGCGCCGTCGCGGCGCGCCTGGCGCGAAACTACCGCGCGCACGGGGGCGGGCTTCCGCGGCCGGGGGGCCTTCCGGCCGGCAAGCTGCGGTCGGTGATCCGCTACATCCACGCGCACCTGGAGGACGAGCTACTTCTGCCTGCGCTCGCCGACCTGCTGCGCATGAACGTGCACTCGTTCCTGCGCTCGTTCCGGCGGAGCACCGGTTTGCCGCCGCACCAGTACGTGATGCGCCAGCGGATCGCGCGCGCCAAGGCACTGCTCGATCAAACCTCGCTCTCGCTCGCCGAGGTGGCGCTGCGGAGCGGGTTCGCCAACCAGAGCAACTTCACCACGGCGTTCCGGCGCATCGCGCGGCTCACTCCGGGCGCGTACCGGCAGGCGCGCGGGCACCCATAGCGCAGGCGACGTTTTCTCTATCGGCACTTGCGAAATCGCGTCCAAATTTCGAAAAGCCCGCCGAAAACGGGAAAGACCCGCCCCCCGGTCGTCTGGCAGGGATGTCGGCCCTTCCGCCCCAAGGAGGCGCCATGACCCGTCGCATTCCCCTCCTGCTGGTCGCCGTCACGCTCGCGCTCGCGCCGCGCGCGCAGGCCCGCATCACACGCATCGTCGTCACCACCACGACGCCCGCGTTCGAAGGCAAGGTCTTCGGAAACGTGGGCGCCTTCGACAAGCTGGTCGGGACCGCCTTCGGCGAGGTCGACCCGCGCGATCCGCGCAACGCCATCATCCAGGACATCGAGCTCGCGCCCCGCAACGCGCGCGGGATGGTCGAGTACTCGGCCGACCTCTACCTCATCAAGCCCCACGACATGACGAAGGGGAATCGCATCCTCTTCTACAACGTGCACAACCGCGGCAACAAAGGCGGGCTCAACACCTTCAACCTGGGCGTGCAGGGGAACCCGGATGCGCCTGTGGGCAACGGGTGCGGGCAGAACGATCCCGTCAGCGCCGGCGACGGATTCCTGCAGAACGCGGGGTTCACCATCATCTGGAGCGGCTGGCAGCCCGACGTCCTGCCCGGAAGCTGCCGCATGACCGCGAAGGTGCCGGTCGCCCGCAACCGCGACGGCTCCAGCATCACAGGGA
This sequence comes from Deltaproteobacteria bacterium, assembly GCA_005888115.1. GTDB lineage: Bacteria > Myxococcota > Myxococcia > Myxococcales > 40CM-4-68-19 > VBKO01. Next base: position 1,428 of record VBKO01000360.1, on the reverse strand, counting down.
TCGTGCGGTCCGAGCTGAAGCTCGGTCCGACCGCCAGGGGAACACCCCCGACGTTCGTGCTCAACCTGAGCTCGGGTCATTTCACCGGCTTGACGCATGCTCCGTACGCGACCGTGAGTACCGACAACCGCAAGGCGCTCGCCGATGGCTTCATGCCCACGCTCACCAAGCGCC
>VBKO01000360.1:0-1171 GCA_005888115.1 Deltaproteobacteria bacterium | reverse complement strand
CCGACGGTCCTCGCCCTCGGGTGGGCAGGGATGCGCGACCTGATCTCATTTTTCAAGTACGCGCGGCAGGATGACGCCGGCACCCCGAACCCGCTCTTCCTCGAGCCGCAGGAGGGCGATCGGCACGACGACAGCGAGGACGACGGCGATGACGCGCCGGACCGCGCCGGCACGCTCGCGGTCTTCGAGGGGAGCTCGCAGAGCGGCCGCAGCATGCGCACCTTCCTGCACCTGGGGTTCAACGAGGACGAGCAGGGACGCATCGTGTTCGAGGGCGCGTTCCCGCACATCGGCGGCGGACGGTTGCCGATGAACACCCGGTTCTCGGCTCCCGGCCGCGCTTGGGGCTACACGGTGGACCACCTGTACCCGGCGTACGAGTTCCCGTTCACCTACCAGAGGGTGCTCGACCCGCTCACGCACCAGCGGGAAGGCATCCTGGACCGCTGCCGCGGTTCGGACACCTGCCCGAAGATCTTCCACGTGGCGACCGCGCTGGAGATCTGGGAAGGCCGTCAGTCGCTCGGCTTCACCGATCCGCTGGGCAAGCGCGACCTGCCCGACGCGAAGAACACGCGCTCCTACATCATGGCCAGCACGCAGCACGGATCGGCGAGCTTCAACCCGACCAATGAGGTGCCTCCGAACTTGCCGAAAGGCCCTTCGTTTGGCGACTGCGAGCAGCAGACGAACCCCAACCCGCAGGCCGAGACCATGCGCGCCCTGTGGGTCGCGTTCATCGACGGGGTGAAGGACGGAAAGGAGCCGCCGGCCAGCACCAAGCCGCGCCTCGACGACGGCACCTTCGTGGCGCCCGAGAACGTGAAGTTCCCGACCATTCCGGCGAACAACTACGCGAATCTATCCCCCGACGGCCCCGCCGCGACGACGAAGCGGCCGGCGGTGCGCTGGCAGCACGTGGCGACGCCGCTCCACGTCCTCGACTACGGCCCGCTCTTCAACGGCCTGGACGAGACCGGCGTGATCACCACGGAGCCGCCGAAGGAAGGGAAGGACGCGTACGGCGTCCGGGTGCCCCAGGTCGATGCGGACGGGAACGACCTGGGCGGCATCCGCGACGTGACCATCCAGGCGCCGCTTGGCACGTACACGGGGTGGAACATGGGCGCGCCGCCCGCCAGCCCTGGCGTGCCGGGCCGGTTCGAGGATG
>VBKO01000359.1 GCA_005888115.1 Deltaproteobacteria bacterium | reverse complement strand
CAGGTGCTTCGCGCTCTGCTCGCCCATGGCCCAGCGGATGGCGTCGACCACGTTGCTCTTGCCGCAGCCGTTCGGCCCCACCACCCCGGTGACCCCGTCGTCGAAGGAGAAGACGACCCGGTCGGCGAACGACTTGAAGCCGGAGATGTCCACGCGGCGGATCTTCATTTCGCAGGGGAGTGAGCCACGAAACATGCGGGCCCTGCAAGAGCCAAAAACATTGCACCACGGAGCACACGGAGCACACGGAGTCGGCTTCCGAAAAAACAACTCCGTGTGCTCCGTGTGCTCCGTGGTGTAACGCTTTTTGTCGTCATCGCGGGGGGCGCGGGCGGGAGACGGCGGCGCTGTCCTTGTCGCAGAAGCGGAGCTTGCGGCGCGCCCACTTCCCGCTGTAGTCGACGCCGACGCGCGGGCCCTTCGAGAGGCGGGGAGGAGCGCCGGTGCGCGGCGCGATGAACAGCTCCGCCTCCGGGTCGCACAGGTCGTCGCGGTTGTGCCGCAGCCGCACGTCGAACGCCTTGCACAGGTTTCCCGGCCCGGTCGCGCTGTGCAAAAGCGGCAACAGGCCGGGCGCCTCGGGCAGCGGCTCGGCGGCGCGGATCAGCACGGCGCTCGCCTCGCCCTCCGGACTGGTGACCGCATTCAGCATCGGGTGCACGCCGTAGATGAGGTACACGTACGCGTGTCCCGGCTCTCCGTACATCACGTCGGTGCGCGCGGTCCGCCCCGCCCGGGCGTGGCAGGCCAGATCTTGCTCGCCCACATACGCCTCGGTCTCCACGATCCGGCCGGCGCGCAGCCCGCCGGGATCGCGCCGCACGAGCACGCAGCCGATCAGGTCGGGCGCAACCGAGAGCGCGTTCCGCGCGAAGAACGAGCGGGGCAAGGGAGAGAGGCCTCCCTCAATCACGTCTCCAGCGCCTGCGCGAGATCGGCGATGAGATCGTCCGCGTCCTCGAGGCCGATCGACAGCCGGACCATGCCCTCGTCGACGCCCGCCCGCAAAAGCTCCTGCGCGGAGTACCCGGTGTGGCTGAAGAGGATGGGAAGCGAGGAGAGCGTCTCGGTGCCGCCCAGGCTGGCCGCCCGCGCCACCAGGCGCAGGCGGTCCCAGAAGGCGAACGCGCGTTCCTTGGTGCCAAGCGTGAAGGTGACCATCCCGCCGAAGCCGCTCATCTGCCGCTTGGCCAACTCGTGGTCGGGATGCGAGGGCAGCCCGGGATACCAGACCCGCTGCACGGCGCGGTGCTCCGAGAGCCAGCGCGCGACCCGGAGCGCCGTGGCGCAGTGCCGCTCCATCCGCAGCGCGAAGGTCTTCAGGCCGCGCAGCAGATCGTAGGCCACCTGCGCGTCGAGGGAGGCGCCCAGCTTGTGCGACAGCAGCCGCAACGGCTCCAGGCGCGCGCGCGACCCCGCCAGCACACCGGCCAGGTGGTCCGAATGGCCGTTCAGGTACTTGGTCGCGCTGTGCATCACCACGTCGACGCCCAGCTCCAGCGGCCGCTGCAGCGCCGGCGGGCCGAAGGTGGAATCCATCACGCTGACCGTCCCGGCCTTCCTGCATGCCGCGGCGACCGCGGCCACGTCGACGATGCGCAGCGTGGGGTTGGTGGGCGACTCGAACACGCACGCCTTGGCAGGGCGCCCCGCCACCTCCGCCGCGAGCCGCTCCGGCTCGACCGGCCGCAGCTTCACGCCGAATCGGCTCAGCACGTCGCGCAGCAGCTTGTACGTTCCGCCGTAGAGCGCGGTGGCCGCGATCACCTCGTCGCCTGCCGAGACGAGGCCCATCAGCGCGGCGGTCATCGCGCCCATACCGCTGCCGAAGACCACTGCTGACTCGGCTCCCTCCAGGAGCGCCACTGCCTCCTCCGCGGCGCGCACGGTCGGGTTCTCGTCGCGCGAGTACATGAACAGGCCGCTCGAGCCGCGCGCGTACTCCTGCACTTGCGCGGCGCTCTCGAAGCGGAAGGTGGTGGACTGCACGATGGGGACGGTCAAGGGCGCGTTCGGCCCCTGGGGCGTCCCGGCATGCACGGCTAGGGTCGACAGGCCTGCGCGCGGGTGCGACATGGCGCGCTTGTACAACGCAGCGACGACATGAAAAAGCCCCCGGGCAAGATTGCCCGGGGGCCGAAACATGAAGCGCAATCACGCATCGAGGTGGCGGGGGGGTACCTGACCACGACGTGCGATGCGCTCCGTCCCATTGATGTGCAGTCGGCATGCCAGAGACTGGACACCTCGTCTTTCACAGTGTTTCGGCGATTTGTCGGCTCTACCGCACGTCCAGGAGCGCGAAAAAACGTTGCAGTCTTGCAATGGCGATTTCAGATCTGAAAGGAACGACTACCCGCGCTACTGTACCGCCAGCAGTTGCTCGAACTGCGGGTCGCTCTTGAGCGTGTCGAACATCGGGTCGGCGGCGATCCACCCGCGCACTTTCGCCGGATCCTTCTCCATGGCCTTCTTCAACGCCTCGAACGCCTGCGCCGGCTTCTCCCAGAGCGAGTAGAGGGCCGCCACGTTGTAGTTGAGCAGGACGTCGTCCGGATTCAGCTCTCGCGCGCGCCCGTAGCAGCGCTCCGCCTCCGCGTAGAAGCCCTTCTGCGCGTAGCAGATGCCCAGGTCGAGGTGTGCCTCGTAGTTCTCGGGGTCGAGCCGCACGGCCTCGTTCAGCTGCGCGATCGCGCCGCGGTAGTCCGCCTCGTCCATCAGCAGGGCCGCCAGCTCGTGGCGAGCCACCGGGTCGTCCGGGTCCAGCTCGATGGCCGCCTTGAACTCCTCCTTGGCCTCCTCGCGCCGATCCTGGTCGGCGTAGGTCATGCCCAGGTTGAGGTGGGCGTCGGGGTAGTCCGGATCCAGCTCGATCGCCTCCTTGTACTCGTCCACGGCCATGTCGGGGCCGTGGGTAGCGAGGAAGCAGGCCAGGTTGTAGTGGGCCGTGGCGCTGTCCGGCTCCAGCTCCAGGGCGGTCAGGTACTCCTTGAGGGCTTCGCGATACAGCTTCTTTTCGCTGTAGACGGTCGCGAGGTTGTCGTGGGCGTGGGCCGATTCCGGGTCGAGCTCGATGGCCTTCTTGAACTCCTTGATCGCCTCGTCCAGCCAGCCCCGGTCGGCCAGCTCGATGCCGCGGGAGTTGTGCTCGTCGGAGCGGACCGTGCGGTCCCTGTCGCGGCTCATGGGCCCTTTTTCTAACATGGCGGCAGCGGGCCGGGCAGGAACTCAGTCCCCGCGGGTGGCGTTGTAGGTCCCGAACGTCTTGAGGTTCTTGCTCTGGCGGACGTTGGCCTTCACCGCCGTGTTCGTCGCCTGGTTACCGGCCAGCGAATCGGTCGTCCCGCTGAACAGCTCGCGGACGTCGCGGCCGAACACGGTGACCACGCCGATGGCCGCGATCGCCACCAGCGCCACGATGATGAGGTACTCGGACATGCCCTGGCCCTTGTCGGACCGGAGCAGCTTCAGCAGGTGGCGCATCGGACCCGGCTCCCCTCCCGCGCGGACCCGCCGCGCGTGGCATGCCACCCTATGGGACACGCCGTGCCGGTTCCATCGGCCAGCTGCCCGAGGACGTTTCCGGCGGTGGCTCAGCGGCCGCTCGCGCCAGCGGGAGCAGCGTGGCGAGGATGGCGGCTGGCCAGAGCTGGATGAAGATGCGCTCGACGGAGTAGCGGTACAGCCATTCGAGCGGATGCGGCTGGAGGACGTAAAGCGGCGCGTACACGGCGCAAGCGAGGAAGAGCGCCGTGCCCGGAACGGTCCCCGGCAGCTTGCGAACCCAGGCGAGCAGCACCGCAAGCTCCGCGGCGACCCAAAGCGCGTGGTCCTGGAAGAAGAAGATGCGCCGCAGGGTCAGCAGCACCAGGCGGCCCCAGCGCAGCGGGTCGGTCGCGTGCGAGAACAGGCTCCGGGCGGTCGAGAACTGCCAAAGGTCCGTCGGTGGGGCGAAGCCCAGCTTGAATGCGGCGACCAACGCTCCAGCCGGGGCGCAGCCCACCAGGAACCAGCCCAGCGCGCGGACATCGCGCGTCCTGACCAGCAGCGCCAAAGCGAAGCAGCCCGCGTACAGGGTGCCCTCGTTCTTGGTCCAGGCGCCCAGGCCCGCCGAGAATCCGGCGAGGAGCAGCAGCCGCGGCGCGTTCCCGCGCTCCGCCGCGAGCAGCAGCAGCGCGGCGGTGCTCGCCAGGTACACGGCGAGCGGCAGGTCCGATTCCTGGTGCACGGCGAAGACGACGAAGCACGGGGTGGTGAGCAGCGCGATCGCGCCGAGGAGTCCCCATCGCGCTCCGCGCGCCCGAGCAAGTGACAGGGCGGGGATCGCGACGGCGAGCGCGGCGAACGTAGCGGCGAACAGCGCCGGGACCAGCCGCGGCTCGCGGCCGCTGAGCAGGAAGCCCTGGGCCACGAGCCCGGGCACGAGCCACGGATAGTCCTGGTGGGCCCAGAACTCCATCTCGGGCGAGAACGCCGCGCGGAATCCCGTTCCGGCGCGGGCGAGGAACCGCGCGCGCAGGTTCCAGATCATGAACGCGTCGTAGCCGCCGTCCGGCCCGCGCAACGTGTCGTGGACGAAGATCGCCGCCGCCGCGGCGCCGGCCAACGCAAACGCGGCCCACAGCCACCGCGGCGCCGGCTCGCGGCGGCCGTCGGCACCTGCTGCTCGGTTGCGCGCGGCGAGGAGCAGCGCGGCGCCCGCGGCTGCCAGCAGCGCATCCTTCGGGATCCGTCCGGCGGGCCCGAACAGCAACAGGGACGCCGCGTATGCGGCCGACCACGAGCCGAGTCCCAGCGCGACGCCGATTGCGCCGCGCAGCCACCGCTCCGCAGGGGAGGAAGCCCTCTCCGGAAAAGCGAAAGCGACCAGCCCGGCGCCGGTGAGCGCGGCCGCGGCCGCGGCGAGCGCGAGGCTCACGGTGCCCTCGGTCGCGAGACCACCACTCCGCGCCCGGTATCGGCGACGGCGCACAGCTTTCGCTGCTCGAGCAGCGCGGGCAGCGCGGCCGGCTCGGCGGCGTCGGCGAGCACGACCGCCGCCCGGTCGTCCTCGACTCTCAGGATGAGCGGAGCGAGCGAGTACTGCGCCTCGATGTACCTGCGCGTACCCGTGGAGGTCTCGTACTCCGCGGGTGTCCGGGCGACCCGGCGATCCGAGACGTAGCCGATCGTTCCGGAGCGCGGCAGGAGCCCGCGCGCCGCGCGATAGCGGTCATCGATCGGCGGCGGATGCGGAAAGCGCGGTTCGACGGCGAGGTGGAACCATGCCATCCGGCCGAGCCCGACTGCCGCGAGCGCGAGGATGATGGCCGTCACGCTTCCCCTGCTCGAGATCGGACTTCGGGGAGGAGGTCGTCGCTGTTCCATGGATCCTGGTCGTACCGTCGCAAGCGGGCGCCCAGCATGGGCGAAGGCGAGCACCGGATCGAGTGGAATTGCGCGTGTGCGCACGCCCGACCAGATTCTGAACAGCGCCGGTGACAGGATGTGGCACCGCACGCGCATCCGTGCGATGTGCACCCACATGGCGACCAAGTCCGCCCGCGCGCTAGCCAACTCGTGCGAAGAGCTGGGGCGCATCCTTTCGGGCGCGCACGACATGTGCGCGGTCGCCTGGGACGACTCGGCCGAGCCGCGCATCGCGTGCGTCGCGGGCGCCGTGCAGCCGGTGCTCGGGACGACCGAGCTCGTGGGCAAGCCCGCGGGCGTCTTGTTCCCGGGCGGCGAACGGGCCGCGCGCGATCTGGCGCAGGGAGCGAGCAGCGGAGCGTTCGAGGAGCACCGGACGCTGCTGCGCGCCGGCCAGCCATTCCCGGCCCAGCTGCTCCTCGGCCCGGCGCCGGGGGGCGTGGTGGCGCTCGTGCGCGACGTCGCGGTCTCGCAGCAGGTCGCCGACGCGGCGGTGCGCGCCGAGGACCTGGCCCGGTTCGCCTCGCTCGTCGCCCACGAGATCCGCAACCCGCTGTCGGCGGTGAAGATCGCCCTGCAGACCCTCGAGCGCCACGGCACGCTCGGCTCCAACGACCTGCGCCGCACCAGCATCGCGCTCCGCGAGGTGCTGAACATCGAGCTGCTCCTCAACGAGGTGCTGGAGTTCGCGCGTCCTCCGTCGCTCGCGCTGGTCCCGGGCGATCCCCGCTCCCCGGTGCGCGAGGCGGTCGAGGGCGTCGAGGCGGAATGGTCGTCCCGCGGCGTGACGTTCGCGGTGGACGTCCCGGAGCGGATGCCGCCGTTCCCCCTGGACCCGGTCCGCGTCCGCACCGCGGTGAAGATCCTCTGCCGTCAGGCCGCCGTCGCCGCCGAGGAGGCGGGTGGAGGGCGCATCGAGGTCGCGGTGCGGGAAGCGCCGCCGGGATGGCAGCTCACCGTGCACGACCCTGGCCACGCGGTCCCGCCCGAGCTGCGCGAGAAGGCATTCGTGCCGTTCACGCCCAACCGGGCGCGGGGGACGGGTCTGGGACTGGCCGTGGTGGCGCGCGTCGCGCGGGAGCACCGCGGGGATGCTCGTTTCGTCGAGACGCACCGGCGCGGCAATGTCATCTCCGTGACGTTCGGTGGATGATCCGTTAAAGATCGGTTTGCGGTTTGCGGCTTACGGCTCGCGGGGGACAGGCGGCGCGAGCCACCTCCGCAAGTCGCCAGCCGCAAGCCCCAAGCCGAGATGGAACGAATCCTCATCGTCGACGACGACCGCTCCATCCGCGAGCTCCTCTCGATGCATCTCGAGGAGCGCGGCTATGGCGTCGTCAGCGCGGGCACCGGCGCGGAGGGATTCAAGCTCGCGGAGGAGACCTCGCCGTCCGTGATCATCCTCGACATGCGCCTGCCCGACGCGTCGGGCATCGATCTGATCCCCGAGCTGAGGAAGCGCGCTGGCGAGACGCCCGTCCTGATGATCACCGCCCACCACGACATGGCCACCACCATCCTGGCGATGAAGGCAGGCGCGTTCGACTACATCCACAAGCCCATCGACATCCGGGCGCTGGACGTCGCGCTCGACCGCGCGCTCGAAGTGCGGCGCCTCTCCCGCGGCACCGACTTCCTCTCGGTCGAGGCGCAGGGGGCGGTGAAGCTGGACGACATCGTCGGCGCGTCGCCCCCGATGCAGCAGCTGTTCAAGGACGTGGGGCGCGTCGCCGCCAGCCGCGCCACCGTGCTCATCCAGGGAGAGAGCGGCACCGGGAAGGAGCTGATCGCGCGGATCATCCACAGCTACACCGCGGGCGGCAAGCCGTTCATCGGGATCAACTGCTCGGCGATCGTCGACACGCTGCTGGAAAGCGAGCTGTTCGGTCACGAGAAAGGCTCCTTCACCGGCGCCGTGGCCTCGAAAATCGGCAAGTTCGAGCTGGCGGAGGACGGGTCCATCTTCCTCGACGAGATCGGCGAGCTGTCGCAGAACCTGCAGGCGAAACTGCTGCGCGTGCTGCAGGAGCGCGAGCTGGAGCGCGTCGGCGGGGTGAAGCGCATCCCGGTGCGCGCTCGGATCCTGGCGGCCACCAATCGGGACCTGGCCGGCGAGGTACAGGCGGGGCGTTTCCGCGAGGACCTCTATCAGCGGCTCAAGGTGGTGACGCTGTCCATCCCGCCGCTGCGCGACAGGCGCGAGGACATCCCGCTCCTGGTGGAGCACCTGCTCGTCAAGATCAACCAGCGCCTGCACAAGAACCTGCGCCGCGTGCCTCGGGAGACGCTGGAAAAGCTCATGGCACGCTCCTGGCCGGGAAACGTGCGCGAGCTGGAGAACGTGCTCACCCGCGCCGCGGTGCTCAGCCAGGGCGACCTGCTCCTCGAGGAGCACCTGGTCGAAGCGTCGCGGCCCGAGCCGCGGTTCGCTGCTCCGCCGCCGACCGTCGACGGGCGGATGCCGACGCTCGACGAAGTGGAGCGCGCCCATATCGAGCGCGTCTTCGCGATGACGAAAGGGCACAAGGGCCGGACCTGTCAGATCCTCGGCATTTCGCGCCCTACCCTGGAGCGGAAACTGCGGAAATACGGCTTGGAACCGGGTGCGGGCTGAACGTTTCGTTGAATCGTCTCGTACTAATCGACTCCATGGATCGTTCAACCCAGCGCCTGCCTGCCGGCAGGACGTTCAGTCAAGTACTTGAAATGACGAGTACCGAGCACCAGCCACCCGTTGGCACGCCTGGTGCTCTCTAGTGGGTGCGTCCCCTTCCTTGGGAGTCCCCAGATGATTCCACGCCAGCAGGTCGATACCCGGTACCAGTTCGCCCAGCCGCTCGCCTCCCCCAGTCTCCCGGCAGCCGACGTCGTCGACTTCCGCGGCTACTTCAAGGTCGAGACGTTCGCCCACTCCTCGGTCATCTACCGGCCGGGCATGCCGGCGGACAAGGTGTTCCTGCTGAGGAGCGGGCGGGTGCGGCTGCTCCGCCAGGGCAAAGGGAAGGGCCGCAGCGTCCTCGCCATCTTGAAGCCCGGCGACCTCTTCGGCGAGGTGCTCCGTCCGGAAGGCTCGCTGATGGAGGAGCTGGCCGTCGCCTCTGGCAAGTGCGAGGTGTGGAGCATCGAGGGCCGCGACTTCCGCGCCCTGCTCGAGGCGCGTCCGGCGCTGGCGGTGGACGTCATCCGCGCGCTGAACGAGCGCGTGCGCCAGATGCGCCAGCGGGTGCTCGGGCTGACCCGCAAGGACGTGCCGGCGCGCCTGGCGGAGATGCTCATCTCGCTGGCGCAGGCGCATGGCGAGCGCATCGATCAACAAGATGAAGCGCGACGGGCTCCTCGCGAACCAGGGCCGGCTCCTGGTGCTCAAGGACGAGGAAGGTCTCAACAAGGTCGCTGCCCGGGAGAAGTAGGGCACAGGAAGGACGGCCCCCCGAGGCCTTCCCAGCGGCAGCGTGGCGGCAGGATGCGAGCCCCCCCACTCGCACCTTCCCACGCTGCCGCTCTTTCCTGGGCAAAAAGATCACCGCGGAGTCGCGGAGAGCGCGGAGTTCAGTTCTTGGGGTAGCGGATCGTGCACGCGCGTCCGATCGGGGCAGAAAAAAATCTCCGCGCCCTCAGCGACTCCGCGGTGTGCTTTTTGTCGACGACTGCGGGCTAGGCTTCGGCCTTGGGCTTCTTGGGCTTCTTGTCGGACTTCTTCTCCGACTTGGGCGTCGGCTTCTTCTCGGCCGCGGCCTTGGCCTTCTTCGGCGGCGCCTTCGGCGCGTTGGCGTACTTCTTCTGGAACCGGTCGATGCGGCCCTGGGTGTCGATCAGCTTCTGCTTGCCGGTGAAGAAGGGGTGGCAGTTCGAGCAGATGTCCAGGTGAAGGTCTCCGCCGGTCGAGCGGGTCTCCCACGTGGCGCCGCAGGCGCAGTGGACCTTCGAAGTCGGATAGGCGGGATGGATGTTCTCGCGCATCGGAATGTCTCGTTGGTTCCGGGCCTTGCTCGCCAACGAGGCGGGGACCGGCCGGGAAAGGGCGGGAATGGATAGCCGAAGGACCCGGGCAAGTCAACGCTCTCTTGACAACCGGCGGCCCGTCGGACGAGCGTGCCACCGGCCCGCGGAGGCAGCCCCTGAAGCTCTCGATCGTCATCCCTGTCTACAACGAGGAGCGACTCGTCCTGGGGGTGCTGCGCCGGGTGGCCGCCGTACCCGTCGAGAAGGAGCTGGTGGTCGTGAACGACTGCTCGCGCGACGGCACGCGGGCGGTCCTGGAGCGGATCGAGCAGGAGCCCGACCTGGTCACCTCGGCGGATCCGTCCGGCCGGACCCAGGTGCGGATCTTCCACCAGCCCGTGAATCGCGGCAAAGGCGCCGCGCTGCGCCGGGGGTTCGCGGAAGCTCTGGGGGACGTGGTGGTCGTGCAGGACGCCGATCTCGAGTACGACCCGCACGAGCTGCCCAGGCTCGTGGCGCCGATCGCCCGCGGCGAGGCCGACGTGGTGTACGGCACCCGATACGCGCGAGGGCACGCGGGGTTCCCGGTCTGGCACACGATGGCCAACCGGATGCTGACGGGTCTCAGCAACCTGGTCACCGGCCTGCGCGTGAGCGACATGGAGACCTGCTACAAGATGATGCGCGCCGACGTGGTCCGCGAGCTGCCGCTGCGCGAAGACCGGTTCGGGTTCGAGCCCGAGGTCACCGCGCTCATCGCCCACCTCTCGCGCCGGCGCCGGGTCCGCGTGGCCGAGGAGCCGATCTCCTACCGTCCGCGCTCCGTCGCCGAGGGCAAGAAGATCCGGCTCAAGGACGCCTTCCGCGCCGTCTACTGCATCTTGCGGTACGGCCTGGTCTTGCCGCCCTGGCCGAAGGAGCTGCCCGCCCCGGGCGAGGTCCGCGCCGCCGAATGACCGGCGTGCCGCTGCGCACGGCTGCGCGGGCGGTCGCGCTGCTCGCCGCAGTGGGGGTCGCGCGCGAGGCGTATTTCCATCTCGTCTCCGAGCCGGTGTGGCACCTCTTCGATCGCCGCGAGCCGCGCGCGGAGGAGCGCTACCGGGCCGTCCGGGCCGTCCTGCCGGCAGCAGGGCGCGTCGGGTACGTCTCGGACGAGCCGGTCAGCGCCCGTCCGGGCGCCCTCGAGTCCGACGAGTGGGGCACCTGGCTATACCAATCCGCGCAGTACGCGCTCGCGCCCATCGTGCTGGTGATCGGCGAGGCGCGCACCGACGTGGTGCTGGCGAACGTGAAGGAGCCGGATCGTCTCGAGGTCGTGGCCCGCGCACACGGCCTGCGCGTCGAGCGCCGATTCGAGGGAGGGCGCGTGGCGCTGCTGCGCCGATGATCGCCATCCTGGCCGCCGCCGCGGTGGCGATTTCCGGGGGCGCCCTGTCCTCGTTCGCTCCCGTCCGAGGAGCGTTCCGCGCCGCGCTCGCGCTGCTCTTCGGCCTGGGCATCTGGTCGGTCGCGTACGCCGTGGCTCTGTTCGCCTTCGGGGCCGACCCGCGGGTGCGTCTGGCGAAGGACGCGCTGCTCGTCGTCGCGGGAACCGTGGTCCTCGTCCGGCGGCCTGGCAGGGCCCCCTTGGCCGCCGATCCTGGCGCTCCGCGGTCGTCGAGTGAGGTGCCACGTTGGCCGGCGTACGCCGTGGCCGCGGCGGCGGTGCTCGCCACGGCCTTCTTCGTCGAGCACACCCTGCGGCATCCCGATGGCGGATGGGACGCGTGGGCCATCTGGAACCTGCGCGCCCGCTTCCTCGCGCGAGGCGGTGACGGGTTCCGCGCGGCGTTCTCGCCCGAGATCCTCTTCTGGGCGCACCAGGATTATCCGCTGCTGGTCCCCGGAGCGGTCGCCCAAGCCTTTCTGCTCGCGCGCTCCGAATCTCCCTGGGTCCCGGCGGCCGTCTCGTACGCCTTCGCGGCTGCCGCAGTCGCGCTCCTGGGCGCAGCGGCCCGGGAGCTGCGCGGCGCAGGATGGGGCGCGCTCGCCGCGCTGGCGCTGCTCTCGACGCCGTGCTTCGTGGGATTTGCGTCCAACCAGCAGGCCGACGTGGCCCTCGGGGCGTTGCTGCTCGCCGCCTGCGCGCTCACCGCGATCGCCCTGGAATCGGGGCAGGCGCGTGCGCTGCTGCCGGCGGGCTTCGCGGCGTCGCTCGCCGCCTGGACGAAGAACGAAGGGGCGCTCTACCTCACCTGCCTCGCCGCCGCGCTGCTCGCGACGCGCTGGGGCCCGCCGCGGCAGCGCGTGCGCGGGCTGCTCCGATTCGGCCTCGGCGCCTTGCCTGTCCTGGC
>VBKO01000358.1 GCA_005888115.1 Deltaproteobacteria bacterium | reverse complement strand
TGTACGTGCTGCAGCCGCACCCGCTGCTCTGGTTCTTCCGGGCGTCCATCGATCGCGTGCTCATACAGCTCTGGCCGTCGGCGTTGCTCGCGACCGTGCTCGCGCTCGCGCCTCAGCCCGGGGGTCGGGGCAGCCCGAGCTCCGGCGCGGGGCTCGATGCCGCGGGCGCGAGCCCGAGCCCCCAGACGAGGGCGAACGACAGGTAGACCCCGGTGTGGTGCTGCAGGTAGTGCACCAGGCTGAGCAGGTGGAAGC
>VBKO01000357.1 GCA_005888115.1 Deltaproteobacteria bacterium | reverse complement strand
CGGGCTCTCGACCACCACGGCCTCGGAGGTCCGGGATTCGGAGAGCGCGTGTAGCGCATGCTGCAGGTCATCATCCGGCAGGAGCAGTATCAGGTCCGCCGTCCGCGCAAGCTCCGCCGCGGTCCGCGGGGTGGGCCCGGCGAGCGCCTCCCTTGCGCCCACCGGCAGCACGCCGATGGTGAAACCGCGGGCGTCGATCACCGGCAGGGCCGAGCGCGCTCCATCCAGCGCCTGGAGCAGCTCCGGGCCGGACGATTCCGCGGCGACCGCCGGGGAGGTCTGACAGGCCTGCGCGACGGACAGGTCCCGCAGCGGCTCCTCGACGCGCGCCCGGACTCCGCGGCGGCGCGCGCCCAGCGTGTAGATGGACCCTCCCAGGACGCCGTTGACCAGGGCGGCGGCCGCGCCGCACGCGACAAGGAGCGGCAGCACGATCTGGTAGCTGCCGGTCAGCTCGAACATCATCATCACGCCGGTGAGCGGAGCAGCGGTCGCGCCGGCGACCACCGCGCCCATCCCCACCGCCGCGTACGCGCCCGGCGCCGAGCTCAGCGCCGGCAGCGCCCAGTTGACGGCCCGCCCGAACGCGCCGCCGAACATCGCGCCCAGGAACACGGCCGGAAAGAAGCTCCCGCCGGGCGAGCCCGATCCGAGGGTCGCGGCGGTCGCGGCGAGCTTCAGCGCGAAGGTGAGCGCCAGCGCGCCGAAGGTCAGCTCTCCGGCCAGGGCAACGTTCATGCTCTCGATGCCGGTGCCGAGCACGCGCGGCGTCGAGAGCGCGAGCAGCCCCACGATCAACCCGCCGGCCGCTGCGCGGAATTCGGGGCGCAACCGCGAAAGGCCCCGCCCGATCCGGCCGCCCGAGTGGCCGGAAAAGACCTTCTCGGCCGCGTAGATCGAGCGGATGTAGAGGATCCCCGCACCGCCGGCCGCGATCCCCAGCGCCAGGTAGATGGCGATCTCTCCCGAGTGCTGCAGCGTCCAGGAGACGGGCCGCAGCTCGGTCCCTCCGCCCAGCAGGGCGCGCGAGGTGGCGGTGGCCGTGACGCAGGAGAGCACGATCGGAGCGAAGCGGCCGACGCCGAAATCGCCGAGGACGATCTCCAGCGCGAACATGGCTCCCGCGAGCGGCGCCTGGAACGAGGCCGCGATTCCCGCCCCCGCTCCGCAGGCGAGCAGGACCGCTGCCTCCCTGCGCGGAAGCGCGAGGAAACGGCCGAGCGAGGCGGCCACCGCGCCGCCGAGGTGGACCACCGGGCCCTCGCGGCCGGCGCTTCCGCCGGACCCGATCACCAGTCCGGCCGCGAGCGACTTCCACACGGCGATGCGCCCGCGCAGCTGCCGGCCGCGCAGGTGGATGGCCTCCATGACTTCCACGACCCCGTGGCCGCCGCTCTCCGGGCTGACGTACCGGACGAGCAGGCCGGCCGCGAGCGCACCGAAAGCCGGCGCGAGCACGCGGACCCAGACCGGCGCATGGATCGCGATCGCGTACAGGCCACCGCTCGTCTCGTGGAAGGTCGCGTTGAAGACGGTGAGCAGGACCAGCGGATAGTAGAGCCAGAGACCGAGGGCGCCGGCGAGCGCCACGGCGCGCACGCGGTGCACCTCGAAGCGCGGCAGCCAGTCCGGCTTGCGCGCGGCGAGGGCCTCCACCGCGAAGGCGAAGGCGAGCGCGAGCACCGCCAGAGCAGCGAATTCCACGTGCCAGTGCGCGCGGTAGAGATGCTCGCGGAACCCTGCCGCCCAGGCGTTCCGTCCCGAGCCGAACAGGGCGGCGGCGACCTCGCCGCCGCGGAAGAGGACGATCTGGACGAAGCGGATGCTCTGCGCGAACAGGCCGGCCGCCATCCCGGCATAGATGCCGATCACCGCGGCAACCCCGAGGAACAGCGCGCGTTCCCAGGGAATGGTCGGCAGCGGCAAGCGGATCGGCTCGCGCGCTCGCTGGAGCAGCCGCCCGAACCCGCGGACGGAAGGCTGCTGCGGGTTTTCCGCGCCGGGCTCCACGTCCGGCTCTGTAGCAGCGATGCAGTCGACGCTCAAAGGACCGTCGCCGGACCTGGCCGGCTGGACGGACGAAAGGAACGGCGCGATGGTCCGGGTGATGGTCCGCGAAATGAAAAGCGCAGCGCCGCTGGGTACCGCGGCGCCCGGCGAGGCAGTCCAGGTTGCGCTGGGTGCGTGTGTCGAGGAGCTGTTCGGCGCCGGAACCAAGCTCGCGCGGGCGTCCCTCCTCGGCGGCGGCGCGTCCATGGAGGCCTGGGCGGTGGACGCAGAAACGCCGCGCGGACCGGTTGCGCTGCTCGTGCGCCGCGCCGCGGGAGGCCGCATCTACCGCGACGCGCTCTCTCTCGCCCAGGAGTTCCGCGTCCTCGAGGCCGCGTGGGAAGCAGGCGTGCGGGTGCCGCGGCCGTACCGCCATTTCCCGGACGTGGCCGGGCGAGAGGCGTTCGCGATGGAGCGCTTGCCCGGCGAGACGGTGGGCCGGCGCATCGTGCAGAGACCGGAGCTGGAAGCCGCCCGCGCCGCGCTTCCCGGCCAGATGGCCGAGCAGCTGGCGCGGATCCATGGGCTCGATGCGGCCCGGCTCGACTTCCTGCCCGGCGCGCGGGACGAGGAGCCGCTGCGGAGATCGCTGGACGTCCTGGAGGCGCAGCTCGACGAAGTGGGCGAGCCGCATCCCGCCATCGAGCTCGCACTGTTGCGCCTCCGCCGCGACCTGCCCCGCGGCGGGCCGCGACGCGTCTGCCACGGCGACTTCCGCCTCGGGAACCTGATGGTTTGCGCGGGGGGCCTGACCGGCGTGCTCGACTGGGAGTTCGCGCACGTCGGCGACCCGCGCGAGGACCTCGCCTGGCCGATGGTGCGCGCCTGGCGCTTCGGAAGGGAGCAGCTGCGGCTGGGCGGGATCGCGCAGCCCGGCGTCTTCCTGGAACGCTACGGGCAGCTGACCGGGCTCCGCGTCGCCCCCGAGGAGCTGTGCGTTTTCGAGCTGCTGGGCAACCTCCGCTGGGCCATCGGCGCGCTCACGCAGGCGCGCCGGCATCTGTCCGGCGAAGAGCGCAGCGTCGAGCTGGCCGTCCTCGGCCGTCTGGCGGCCGAGGTGGAGCACGAGCTGCTCTCGCTGCTCCACGAGGGAGGCGCCTGATGCCGGACCGTCCTTCGGCGTCCGAGCTGGCGGACGCGGTGCGCGAATTTCTCGAGGCGGAGGTACTGCCTTCCGTGCAGGACGCGCGGCTGCGCTTCCGGCTGCTGGTGGCAGCGAACGCGCTCTCCATCGCGAAGCGCGACCTGGAGATGGGAGACGATCTGCTGCGCGAGGAGATCGCTCTGCTCCGTCCCCTGGGCGAAGCGCCTCCGCCGGGGACGCCTCGGGAGCAGGCGCTGGCGCTCTCCGCGGCTCTGGCGCGCCGCATCCGCCGCGGCGAGGTCCCGTCCGGGACCCTGGAGGCGCTGCGGCGGATCGCCGAGCTGAAGCTGCGCGTGGCGAGCCCGCGCTATCTCGAGCGGGGGTAGGGCGCTTTGCTTCCGGCTTTCATCCCCTGGTTCCAGATCCCACCGCTGCGCTTGGGGCCCATTTCCATCGAGCCCTTCGGAGTGCTCGCCGCGGCCGGCGTGTATCTCGCCTCGGTGTTCCTTTCCCGATGCGCACGCGAGGAGGGCCTGGACCCGGCGCCTCTCACCTCCTTCGCGACCTGGGCCCTGATCGGAGGCCTCGTCGGTGGCCACCTGGTCCACGTGCTCCTCTACCATCCAGAGGAGCTCCGCTCCGGCGGCATCCTGCAGGTGCTCAAGGTCTGGGACGGGCTCTCCTCGACGGGGGGCGTCCTGGGCGGGCTCGCGGCTGGAGCGCTGTTCTTCCGGCGCCATCGACTTTCCTTCGCGCGCTACGGCGACGTGATCGCGCTGTCGGTCGCCCCGGGCTGGGCGGTGGCACGGCTGGGTTGCTTCGCGGTGCACGATCATCCCGGGGTGCGGACCAGCTTCCCTCTCGCGGTGCTCTTCCCCGACGGCCCGCGGCACGATCTGGGGTTCTACGACGCCCTGCTGCTCGCAGCCATCACACTCCTGCTGTACGGGCTGCGGCGGCGGGGCGCGCTCCGCGGGTCGCTCCTGGCGGTGCTCGCGCTCCTCTACGGCGCGGGTCGCTTCGTGCTCGACTTCCTGCGCGCGCGAGACCTGCCATACGTCGACGCGCGCTACCTGGGCCTCACGCCGGCGCAGTACTTCTGCGTGGCGCTGCTGGCGTATGGCGCATGGGCGCTGCTCGCGCGGCGCCGCGCCGCGGACCGCTCTCCGCCGGCTTGACACCGGTAGCGCGCGCGGTGAAGGTGCGCGGCCCCGATGCCTCCGGACCCGTCGCGCCCCATCGTCGCGGCCATCGACATGGGATACGGCCACCTGCGCGCCGCGGCGCCCCTGGCGGACGCGCTCGGCGTGCCGATGTTGCGCATGGACCTGCCGCCGCTCGGCGACGCGCGGGACGCCTGGTTCTGGCGGCGGACGCGCGCCGTGTACGAGCCGCTCACGCGCTGGTCGCAGATCGGGCTCGTCGGCGCCCCGCTGCGCGCCTTGCTCGGGCGCATCACCGCGATCCCCGAGGGCGGGGTAGACCTCTCCGCGCCCACGGCGGGCACGCGCTGGATGGAGCGAGCCGCGCGCGGCGGAGCAGGGCGGGCGCTCGCCGAGCACCTGCGCAGGACCCGCGCGCCCCTCCTGTCGACGTTCTACGCGGCGCCCATCCTCGCGGAGCTGCACGGCGCGGAGCGGCTGCACTGCGTGGTGACCGACGCGGACGTGAACCGGGTGTGGGCGCCGCCGGACCCTGCGCGGAGCCGCATCCGCTACTACGTCCCGAGCGAACCCGCGCTGCGGCGCATCGAGTCCTACGGCGTGGCGCCGGAGCGGATCCGCCTGACGGGCTTCCCGTTGCCGCACGAGCTGGTGGGCGGGCGGAAAATGACGCCGCTCAAGGCGAATCTCGCCGCGCGGCTCGGACGTCTCGATCCCGGTCGAACCGTGGCTCACCTCGCAGCAGCGGAGCTGGGCGCGGTCCCGCGCGACGAGTCGCCGGCCTTGATCACTTTCGCTATCGGCGGCGCGGGCGCGCAGGCGGCGATCGCGACGAAGCTCTTGCGCGCGCTCGCGCGTCCCCTGCGCGCGGGCCG
>VBKO01000356.1 GCA_005888115.1 Deltaproteobacteria bacterium | reverse complement strand
CTCACCATCGCGCGGTACTACACGCCGAGCGGGCGCAGCATCCAGGAGAAGGGCATCACACCGGACCTCTACGTGCGGCAGCAGCCCGGACCGGCGGCGGGCGTCGAGGACGACTCGCCGCGCGAGCGGAACCTGCCCAACCACTTCAAGGCGGAGGACGCGGTGGCCTCGCTGGTCCCCGCGTCCGTCTCGTCGCTTCCCAAGCTGCCCCAGCAGCCCGGCGATCCCAGCGACGATTTCCAGCTCAAGTCGGCGCTCGACACGCTGCGCAGCTGGCAGATCTTCCGCGCCGCGCTGCTTGGCCACACCAGCGGCGGCACCAAGGCCGCGAGCGCGGCACCATGACGCTCGCGCTACTCCTCCTCTCCGCGGTGGCGGTCCATCCGCGCGGCTGGGCGGATGCGCGCGAGCCTTTCCACGTGGTCGGGAACGTGTACTCGGTGGGCTCCGCCGAGGTGACCTCGTTCCTCATCGCCACGCCCAAGGGGCACGTGCTCATCGACGGCGGGTTCCCCGAGTCCGGCCCGCAGATCGCGCGGAACATCGACAAGCTGGGGTTCAAGCTCGAGGACGTGAAGGTCCTCCTGGTGAGCCACGCGCACATCGATCACGCGGGCGGCCTCGCGGAGCTCAAGCGCCGCACCGGAGCTCAGGTGGTGGCCAGCCGGGCGGACGCCGAGGCCATGGCGAGGGGCGGGAAGGGCGACCCGCAGTTCGGCGACTCGATCCCGTTCGCGCCCGTGTACGCGGATCGCATCGTGCAGGACGGCGGCGTGGTGCGCGTCGGGCCGACCGAGCTCGTCGCGCACGTGACGCCGGGGCACACGCAGGGCTGCACCACGTGGACCACCGTGCAGCGGGAGGACGAGCAGCCGCTGCACGTCGTCTTCAATTGCAGCATGAGCGTGCCCGAGGACTACCGGCTGCTGGGCAACCCCCGATACCCCCGGGCGGTGGACGACTACGAGCGCAGCTTCCGCACCCTGCGCGCGCTGCCCTGCGACGTCCTGCTCGGGCCACATGCGAGCTTCTTCCAGCAGGACGAGAGGCGCGCGCGCATGAGGGACGGCGCGCCGAATCCCTTCGTCGATCCGGCGGCGTGCGGCGCCTACCTCGACCGGAGCGAGCAAGCCTTCCGCGCGCATCTCGAGAGGGAGCGCGCCGCGCCTCCACCGCCGCCCGAGCCGGCAGCGCCCACGGCCGGCATGCCGCCACCGCCGCCCGCGGTCAGCGCTTCGCGTCTGCGCTGACGGATCAGCCGGCGGCGACAGCACCGCCAGCCGCCCGCCGCCCGCCGTCAGCCGAGCAGCAGGAGCGCCGGCGCTCCTCGACACCGCATGACGTCGAGCTTTGACTTTGCTCACACTCTCCCGTACATTGCGCGCGCTTCGCCGCCTCCGCGGCGATTTACGTAATGTTTCGCGGGACTTGGGAGCGCGGACGATGACGCTGGTGGAGGGGCTGTTCCTGGGGACGTACTTCTGCGTTCTCCTCGTCCTCTCGCTGTACGGCTCCCACCGCTACGTGATGGCGTACCTCTTCTACAAGTACAAGGGGAACCTGCCCATGCCGCTCGGGCGGTTCACGCAGCTCCCGCGCGTCACCATCCAGCTCCCCATTTTCAACGAGATGTACGTCGTCGAGCGGCTGATCGATGCGGTGTGCCGCATCGACTACCCGCGCGACCGGCTCGAGATCCAGGTGCTGGACGACTCGACGGACGAGACGCAGGGGATCGCCCGCGCCGCCGTCGAACGATCGCGCCGGGCCGGACACGACATCGCCTATCTGCGCCGCGACCACCGGGACGGCTTCAAGGCCGGAGCCCTGCAGGAAGGGCTGCGCCGCGCGCGCGGCGAGTACGTCGCCGTGTTCGACGCCGACTTCGTGCCCGCGCGGGATTTCCTCTTGCGCAGCGTGCAGTTCTTCACCGATCCGCGGGTGGGGATGGTGCAGGTCCGCTGGGACCACTTGAATCGCGACTCCTCTCACCTCACGCAGGCCCAAGCCATCTTCCTCGACGGCCATTTCGTCATCGAGCATGCGGCGCGCAACCGGAGCGGACGCTTCTTCAACTTCAACGGCACCGCCGGCGTCTGGCGCCGCGCGACCATCGAGGACGCGGGCGGCTGGCAGCACGATACGCTGACCGAGGACCTGGACCTCTCCTACCGTGCCCAGCTCGCGGGCTGGCGTTTCGTCTACTTGCCCGAGGTAGTCTCGCCCGCCGAGGTGCCGGTCGAGATGAACGCGTTCAAGTCGCAGCAGCACCGCTGGGCGAAGGGAAGCATCCAGACCGCCCGCAAGCTCTTGCCCCGCATCTTGAAGAGCGACCTGCCGCGCGCCGTGAAGGTGGAGGCGTTCTTCCATCTCACCGCGAATCTCACGTATCCGCTGATGATCCTGCTCACCGTGCTCATGCCCGTGAGCATGGTGATCCGGTTCAAGCACGGCTGGTACGAGGTGCTGCTGCTCGACCTGCCGTTCTTCTGGACCGCCACCATGAGCGTGGTGCTCTTCTACGTCGCCTCGCAGCGCGAGATCGGGATGCCGGTCTGGCAGCGCATCAAGTACCTGCCGTTCATCATGGCGCTGGGCATCGGCCTGTGCGTGAACCAGGCCAAGGCGGTCATCGAGGCGCTGGTCGGCTACGAGACGGGGTTCACCCGGACGCCGAAGATGGGGATCTCGGGCAAGGATCGCAGCTGGCTGAGCAAGAAGTACCGCGCCATGACCAGCCTGCAGCCGCTGCTCGAGCTGGCGCTGGGCGCCTACTTGACGAGCGCCATCTACTTCGCGCTCGACAAGGGAGTGTACTTCTCCCTCCCGTTCCTGCTGCTCTTCCAGTGGGGGTTCATCTACGTCGGCCTGATGAGCCTGCTGCAGGGCCGGGTCGCTGCCCTCTGGCGGCTCCTGCGCCGACCCCCTCGGGAAGCGGCCCCGGCCGTGGAGTAGCGCGCCGCCGATGCTCTGGTAGGGTGGGCGTCGATGAAGGCGATGGTCCTTTGCGCCGGATTCGGCACCCGGCTCCGCCCGCTCACCGACCGCGTGCCCAAACCGCTCGTCCCGCTCTGCGGCATCCCGCTCCTCCGGTACAACTTCGCGCTGCTGCACAACGCCGGCGTGCGCGAAGTAGTCGTGAACACGCACCATCTGGCCGCCGAGATGGAGAAGGGTGCGCTCGAGGTGGGCCAGCAGGTCGGCCTGGCGGTGACCATCTCCCGCGAGGTGGGGCACATCCTCGGCACCGGGGGTGGCGTGCGCCGAGCCGCGCAGCTGCTCGGGCCCGGCACGTTCCTTCTTCTCAACGGGGACATGCTGTTCGACGTGGATCTCGAGGCGGCCATCGTCGCGCATCGCACCGCCGGCGCGATGGCCACCATGGTGCTCGCTCCCTATCCCCGCGGCGCCTCGTACGGCGCCGTGGAAGTGGACGCTTCGTTCAGCGTGCGCCGCATCGCCGGGCGGGGCGCGCCCGCAGAGCCGGGGCTCACCAAGATGCACTTCACGGGGGTGCACGTGCTCGAGAGCGAGGTGCTGTCCCGGCTCCCCTCGGAGGGGGAGAGCGACATCAACCGCACCGCTTACGTGCGGCTCATCCACGAGGGCGCCAAGGTGCTGGGATGGCTGCAGAACGGCTACTGGGGCGACCTCGGAGCCCCGCGCTCCCTGCTGCGGGCAAACCTCGACGTGCTGGGCGGGAACGTCCCCCTGCAGCGCTTCCGGCCGCTGGCGGATCCGTTCGCCGGCACGCTCGAAGTAGCGCCCGGGGTACACGCGGACCCGAAAGCCGTCATCGATCCCAGCGCTACCCTCACAGGGCCGGCGCTCGTCCATGCCGGCGCGGTGATTGGCCCACGCGCGCAGATCGGCCCCAACGCGGTGATCGGCACGGGCGTGCGCGTGGACGCGGGAGGCTCCGTGGTGCGGGCGGTCTGCTGGGCGGGCACCCACGTCGCGGCGGGGGAGCGGGTGCAGGACGCGATCGCGTCGCCGGGGGTGAGGTTGGAGTGCTAGCCGCAACGCTCAGTACGGCCGGTACGGCAGCCGCTTCTGCTTCACCCATTCCTGCACCGACGGCCGCTGCCATTGCGTCTCGGCGAAGCGGCGGACCGCAGGCGGCAACTCGTACCCGTTCAGGTTCAGGCGCTGCAGCATGAACGCGAGGTCGGTGTCGGCGGCGGTCCACGGCGCGCCGAAGAGCGAAGTGCGCCCTTCGGGGACGACGCCCAGAGCAAACGCCATGAGCCGTCGCGCTGCCTCCTGCGCCGCCGCAGAGAGCGGCTTGGTCGCGCGCTCGTAAAACATCGTGGTCGTCGCGCGCTCCTCGCGGATGGGCATCAGGTCGCTGCGTACCCAGGCCATGATCTGGCGGGCGCGGGCGCGGTCGCGCACCGACGTGGGGAGCGCGCGCGGTGTCCCGGGCAACGCGTCGTCCAGGTACTCGACGATCGCGCTCGACTCGGACAGCGTGAAGTCCCCGTGCTGCAGCATCGGAATGCGCCCGGTGAGCGACTGCCGCTGGTAGTCGGGACGGTGATGGTCCCTGTCCGGCAACGAGACCGGTCGCACCTCGAAGGGCAAGCCCTTCTCCTTGAGCGCGACGTAGCAGGAGAACGCGTACGGGCTGATCCAGAACGAGTCCACGGAGAGCGTGAGCGCTGATTCGGCCATGCGCGGGGCTTACCACCGCGCGCGCCGCTGCGCCACATCAACAGGCGTGGGGTGACAGCGCGAGCGTGGGAGGGTCTGGCCCACCGACGGATCATTAA
>VBKO01000123.1 GCA_005888115.1 Deltaproteobacteria bacterium | reverse complement strand
GCCCCGACGCGCTCACCGGCATGGAGGCCAGCTACCGCTTCCCCGGGCCCGAGACGATGGCCACCAAGATCTTCGGCCGTCTCTCCGCCTGGCAGAACTGGATCTTCATCCGTCCCAACGCAACGGGTGAGACCGGCGCGCTGAGCCTGTACGGCAAGCCGGAGCGCCCGCGCTTCGACTGGAGGAGGACGTAGTGGCACAGGCGCTGGAGTCGATCCCCAACAACGTCGATCTCTCGAGCGACCGGCGCCTGCAGCGCGCGCTCGAGCAGTGGCAACCGAACTTCCTCTCCTGGTGGCGCGAGGTCGGGCCCGAGGGGTTCCAGGGCCACCAGATCTACCTGCGGACGGCGGTGAGCGTGGAGCCCGACGGATGGGCCATGTTCGACTACGTGCGCATGCCCGAGTACCGCTGGGGCATCTTCCTCGCGCCCAAGAGCGGCGAGCGGAAGATCGGGTTCGGGGACAACCTGGGCGAGGCCGCCTGGGACGAGGTCCCGGGCGAGCATCGGAACGCGCTCCGCCGCATCATCGTCACGCAGGCCGACACCGAGCCGGCCTCGGTCGAGCAGCAGCGGCTCCTGGGCAAGGTGGCGCCGTCGCTCTACGACTTGCGCAACCTCTTCCAGGTGAACGTCGAGGAAGGCCGGCACCTGTGGGCGATGGTCTACTTGCTCCACCGCCACTTCGGGCGCGACGGGCGCGAGGAAGCGGAGGAGCTTCTCGCCCGCCGCAGCGGCTCGTCCGACAAGCCGCGCATCCTCAACGCGTTCAACGAGCCGATCGAAGACTGGCTCAGCTTCTTCATGTTCGCGATGTTCACCGACCGCGACGGCAAGTACCAGCTCTCCGCGCTGGCGGAGAGCGGCTTCGACCCGCTGGCGCGCACCACCCGCTTCATGCTCACCGAGGAGGCGCACCACCTGTTCGTCGGCGAGATGGGCGTCGACCGCGTCGTGCAGCGCACCGCGGAGCTGATGGCCCAGGGCAAGGATCCGCGCAAGGAAGGCGCCGTCCCGCTGGACGTCATCCAGCGCTACTTGAACCAGTGGTTCACCCTCTCGCTCGATCTGTTCGGCGGCGAGGTCTCCAGCAACGCAGCCGACTTCTTCGCGGCGGGGCTCAAGGGCCGCTTCCGCGAGGACGACCAGCCGGAGCACAAGGCGCTCTCCGTGACGTACCGCTTGGAGGTGCCGGAGAACGGCGCGCTGGTCGAGCAGGAAGTCCCCCTGCGCAACGCGATGAACGAGGTGCTCCGCGACGAGTACGTCAAGGATTGCCAGCGGGCGGTCGACCGCTGGAACAAGACGCTGCAGCGCAGCGGCGTCAACGGGGTGTCGCTGCGGCTGCCCAGCCGGCGCTTCCACCGGGGCGTGGGTCCGTGCGCGACGGCGACCTTCGATCCCGAGGGACGGCTCATCTCCGAGGCCGACTATGAAGCGCGAAAGGGCGACTGGCTCATCTCCGAGGCGGACCGCGCGTACGTCCGGGCGCTGATGCACCCGGTCCACGAGCGCGCGAAGGTGGCCAGCTGGATCGCCCCGCCCGGCAAGGGCATCAACGGGATGCCCGTCGACTTCGAGTACGTGAAGCCGCCCGACGCCTAGAGCAGCGTACCGCGGAGGATCACGCTGGCCGCCGTGAAGTAGATGATGAGCCCTGTGACGTCGACCAGGGTGGCCACGAAGGGCGCCGATGCGCTGGCGGGGTCGAACCCCAGCCGCCGCAGCAAGAACGGCAAGAGCGATCCGGCAATCGTCCCGAAGGTCACCACGCCGATGAGCGCGGAGGCCACCGTCGAGGCGACCAGCAGGTGGTGCTCGCCGTAGCTGTGCAGGAAGCGCTGCCAGATCTCGATGCGCAAGAAGCCGATCGCGCCCAGGATCGACCCCAGGGCGAGCCCGCTGGCCAGCTCGCGCCGGATGACGCGGTACCAATCGCGCAGCCGGACCTCGCCCAGCGCCATGGCGCGAATGACCAGCGAGGTCGCCTGCGATCCGGAGTTGCCGCCGCTGGAGATGATGAGCGGGACGAACAGCGCCAGCACCACCGCCTTGGCGATCTCGTGCTCGAAGAAGCCCATCGCCGTGGCGGTGAGCATCTCGCCGAGGAAGAGCGCGGAGAGCCAGCCGGCGCGCTTCCGCAGCATGCGTGAGAAGGCGATGCTGAGGTACGGTTCCCCGAGGGCCTCGGTGCCGCCCAATTTCTGGATGTCCTCGGTCGCCTCCTCGCTCACCACCTCCACCACGTCGTCGACGGTGACGACGCCCTTCATCCTCCGCTGCGCGTCGACGACCGGGATGGCGATGAGGCCGCTCTTGCGGAACACGCGCGAGACCGCTTCCTGGTCCAGGTCCTCGCCGACGGTGACCACGTCGGTCTTCATCACCTCGCGCACCCGCGCCCCGCGCGGCGACGCGAGCAGCTCGTGGACGGCCACCACTCCGAGGAGGCGCTGCTCCTGATCCAGCACGTAGGCGTAGTACAGCGTCGCGAGGCTCGAACGGGGCTGCGCCCGCAGGTACGTGATCGCCTCGTCGACCGTCATGTCGGGCCGAAGCCGCGCGAAGCGCGGGTGCATGAGCCCGCCGGCGCGATCCTCCTCGTAGGCGAGGAGCGCGCTGACCTCCTTGCGGGTGGCGTCGTCGAGCAGCTGCAGCAGTGAATCGCGCTCCCCGTGAGGCGCGGCCTGGATCAAGTCGGCGGCGTCGTCCGGAGGCAAGAGTCGCAGCCAGGAGCGCCGCTCGGACGGGGGCAAGGCCAGCACCACCGCCGCCTGCTCCGAGGAGGGCAGCTCGAAGAAGAGGTCCTCGGCCGAGTCGCGCGGCAACAGCCGCAGGCCCTGGACCCGGTCCTCACGCGAGAGGACCGGCCAGGCTTCGCGCAGCTCCTGTGCGGAGAGGGGCTCCTCGGCCGCCTCGGTCATCTGCGGCGGTATACACGGGCGCCGGCGGGCTGTGCCACCAGCTGGTAGTGTTCGCGCACGTACCCGTCGAGCTCGGCCACCGCGGAGAGCGGCATGCGGTTCCAGTCGTGCAGGCCGGACGGCGCGGTATCCACGAACCAGCGCGTCCCGCTGCGGGAGAGGTCCTCGATGGTCTGCCGGACGTCGCGCTCGGAGACGTACGGGCGCGGGTCGAACCCGTCAGGGAGATGCGATGGGTCGAAGTCCCCGACGTGGACGCTTGCCGCGTAATACCGCGTGCCGGGCAGGCGGTCCGCCAGGTAGTAGAGCGGGCTGTAGTGTCCCCAGACGAAGAGACGGTCGGTGGGCTCGGTGTTGCGCCGCAGCCACCCCGCGATCTCGCGGGCGCGGTTTTCCTGAAGGGGACACTGGCCGACCATGCCGCGCACGAATCCGTGGCCCGCCCAGAAAATCACCGGGAAGAGCGCGAAGAACGCCAGCGCGCGACGCCGCCAGGGCCGCAGATCGTCCCAGCGCTCGAGCAGTCCGAGCGCCGCCGGCGCGGCGAGGATGGCCAGCACCGGCAGGAACTGCAGGAAGTAGTGCTCGTAGAAGCGGCCGCCGAGGGACACCGGGATCCAGGTGAGCCCGAACGCGAGCGCCAGGCCTTTGCGCGCTGGATCGGCGGTGGGGAGGCGCGCTTCACGAGCGGCCAGCCACCAGAGAAGCGGAGCAGCACCGAACGCGCCCGCGACGAGCCCCTTGAGCAGCCGCGGCCACGGCGACCCGGCGGCGTGCGCTGCATACCCGAGGTTGCGCAGCACGTTCCACTCGAAGAACTCGGCGAGGTGTCCCAGCCGCCAGTAGATCGCCGCGACTGCCAGCCACGGCAGCGTGAACCCGCACACCAGAGCGGCCATGCGCGCCGCCTCGCGCGAGCGCCGGCGCAGCCACTCCCACGCCAGGGTCAACGCGAAGGCAATCAGGAGAATCCCGGCCTGGTGCTTGAACAGCGACGCCGCGGCGACCAGCGCTCCCACCAGCGCCGCGTCTCGCAACCTGCGCGACCGCTCGGCGCGCACGAACCACCACAGCGCGGCGGCCGCCGGCAGGTTCATCATCGTCTCGGCGTTCACCGCCGGGATGCCCCCGCAGGCCGCGAGCGCGTACAGCCAGGCCGCGGCACGGCCGGCATCGTCGTCCCGCGTCCACTCCTTCGCGGCCCGTCCGGCGAGCAGCGCGGTGGCGAAGATCCACGCCAGCGCCACCAGTTGCATGACCCACTGGCGGTAGCCGGCGATGGCGGCCGGCAGGTAGAACACGAAGGACAGGATCGGCTTCTTCTCGACGAAGCCGACGTACGGCAGGGCGCCCTGGCCGAGCAGCCGCCCCGCGATTGACCAGTCCGATTCGTCGATGTCGAGGATGCCGAACGCCACCGCCGACAGCTTGGCGAGGGCGAGCGGAACGAGCAGCCAGGCGAGCGGCAGATCGCGCAGCCACTGCAGCGGCAGCGGAGCAGGCGGCGGTTCGAGATGGAGGTGCGGCGCCTCTGAGGGAAGAACGCGAGCGAGCTGGGCTTTCATCGCGGTGTGTCTGCTCCCTGACCGGGCAAGGACACACGGTCCCTACCGTGGACTTGCGGACACGTCCAATCGGCCACCGGCAGCAACACCCGTTCAGGTCTTCGGAGATGCAGGCTCGCGAAATGACTCGGCCGCGTGCAGGTCGGACTCGGACAGGTCGCGCATCGGCTTCCCGGTCTCCGCCCGCACACGTTTGAATACCTCGATGACCTGCAGCTTGTGCGGGCGGGCAGCCGAGAGAGGGCACGCCTCGTAGGCTTTGAGGTCCTCGTCGCAGTAGCCCATGCGTCGCTCGCCGCACTTGGGCTGCATGTAGCGGGCGAGCTCCGGCACCTGCCGCATCAGCTCGGCGCGCATCTTCGCGATCATCTGCCGGATCTCCCACTGGGCGCGGGTGCAGAGCCGCAGGTCGCCGATGTGCAGCAGCTCGGCGAAGTTCACCATGATCTGGAAGTTGGTCGGCGCGGCGTTGGGAAGCACGAACCGGGCGTCCTCGGCCGGGATGCCCGCGGCGACGGCTTCGCGATACACGCGGGTGATCTCCGCCATCAGCCCCTCGAACTCCTTCTCGCGGCCGGCGTCGCGCCAGGAATCGGGCATGACGAACTCGAGCCGCTCCTCGTTCTTTCCGGTGAAGCGGACGTAGCGCTGGGACTGCTGCTCGAAGGAGATGCCGATGCGGTGGCGCACGAACTGGTGGGAGAGCGAGCGCGAGACGCCGCTGATGCCGAACCAGAAGACCACCTGCTCGAGCGGCGAGACGTGGCCGGTCTTGAGGCGCTCCTCGACGAACTGGGCGATCTTCTCGCGGCTGACCTCGCCCTTGGCGATGTCCTCCCAGACCTCGCGCGGCGTCTTCGGCGTGTAGCAGGTGCGGTAGGCGCCGTAGAGCTTGGTGAGCGGGTCGTTGGCGATGTCGATGAGCACGACGTCCATGCGCGCTTTGTAGCACGCGCTGGGGGTGTGAACGGAACAGCCCACGGCCTCGCTTGCGCTGAATGGCGGATGGAACATCGCCGCGCGGCGAGCTAGCTTGTCCGGCCGTGGCGCTGTTCGTCCTGAGCGACCTCCACCTCGACGAGGAGGGCCAGGCGCGGCTGTTCCGGGACGACCGCCAAGGCGCGAAGCTGGCCTCGCTGTGCGAGCGGGTGGTGCGCGACGACGCCGAGGTGGTCCTTCTCGGCGACGTGTTCGACCTCACCGCTATGAATCCCCCGGCGCGCGGGCTGGACCGCTTCTTCGCCGAGCTGGGAGTCGCGGCCGAACCGAAGCCCGCGCGCGGCGTCCGCCGGCTGCTCGAAGCGGTACGGGAAAGCAATCCGCGCGCGATCAGCGCGCTCTCCCACCTTTCGCGCCGCCTGCCCGTGACGCTGGTTCCCGGCAACCACGATCACCACCTCGGCGGGCCGGGCGGAAAGGAGGCGCTCGCGGCGATCGGCCTCGGCGCGGTGCGCATCGAGCCGCTCGTGGTCCGCGAGATCGCCGGCCGCCGCGTGGTCCTGCGGCACGGGCACGAGCTCGACGCCGGCAACGCGAGGCCGGGCGGCCCCGGAGAGGTGCTCACCGCGTCGCTGCACCAGGGCGCGATCCCGTTCCTCCGGCAGCACGGGGGGCGCAGGCACGTGCGCATCGATCCCGATCGGCTGGTGGCGCTGCGTCCCGAAGAGTTCGCCGTGCCCGTGCTGGAACGCTGGCTCGCGCCGGACACCTTCCGCGCCTTCTTCCGGGCCTTCCTCCGTCTCCTCTCCGCGAACGGCGGCCTGCCCCGCCCGGCGGCGTGGTTCGCGCCCTTCCTCTCGTCCGAGCGCATGCGCAGGCGGATCCAGGACCAGGACCAGCTCTGGTATCGCACGGCGCGCACGGCGTTTCGGGCCCTGCGCGGCCGGGGACCGCTCGCGGAGCCGCGACCCGATGTCCTGGTGATGGGACATACCCACGTCCTCGACTGGGCACCCCAGGACGGCGAAGTCCCGTCCGAGAAGCTGTACGTCAACCTGGGCACCTGGACCGACCGCGCCGCCGACGCGAACAGCGCTCCGGACACCACGCTGCCCCTCCTCGAGGTGTGGGAAGAGGACGGCCGGCTGCGCGCACGTCTGTCGGACCTCGACGACGACGGCGGCGAGATGCAGCGGTTCGAGGCCCTGGGTACATTCTCGCGATGAGGCCTGCTCGGGACTGGACCATCCTTTCGTATGCGCTCTGGACGCTCCGAACGATAAGCTCGAGGCATGCCACCGCGTACTACGCTCGGCCCGTTTGCCCGCGCCGTGCGGCGCATCGTGCGAAGCATCCCGCGCGGGAGGGTGCTCTCCTATGGCGAGGTCGCGCTGCGAGCCGGCCGGCCGGGCGGAGCGCGCGCCGTGGTCCGCGCGCTGCATCAGCTCGATGACGTGCCGTGGTGGCGGGTGTTGCGGGCCGACGGCACGCTCGCCCCGCAAGTCGCCCGGGAGCAGGGGCAGCTCCTCGCCGCCGAAGGCCATGAGGCGCGGCCGGGAAGGAGCGCGCGGCGGAGAGCGCGGTAGACTCGCCCGCCGCGATGCCTACCCTCTTCGTCGTCAGCGATCTGCACCTGGGCCAGACGGGCCTGGCGAGGATGTTCCACGATCAGTCGCAGGGGATGCGCCTCGCCGACCTGTGCTCGGTCGTCGCGCGGACCCCCGACAGCGAGCTGGTGCTCCTCGGAGACATCTTCGACGTGACGGCGTCGCTCCCGCCGGCCCGCGGCCTGGGCACGTTCGCGCGCGCTCTCGACCTGCCGTTCGAGGATCGCCCCGCTCCGCCGCTCACCAGCATCTGCGCGTCGATCCGCGAGAACAACCCGGTCGCCCTCGACGCTCTGGAGGCGCTCTGCGAGGAAGCCGCCGTCACGCTGGTGGCTGGCAACCACGATCGCCATCTCGCCACGCCCGAGGGCCGCGGCGCGCTCGACTTCGCCGGGCTCTCCGGCATGCGCGTGGAGACGATGGCGGTGCGCAAGACCGGCGAGCGCACGGTGGTGCTGCAGCACGGGCACGGCTGGGACCCGTCGAACGCCACGCCGACCGGCGGCGGCGAGGTGATGACCTCGATCATCCACCACGCCGTCGTGCCGTTCCTGCGGCACCAGCTGCCCCGGAGCAACGTGGCGATCGATCCCGACCGCGTCATCGCGCTGCGCCCCGAGGAGCGGGTGGTGCCGGTGCTCGAGCGCTGGCTCAAGCCGGGCATGTTCGAGCGGTTCATCGACGCCTTCATCGAGATCCTGGTCGAGAACGGCTACATGTCGCGAGCGGTCTCCTGGCTAGCCACGCCGGACCGGATCCGCGGCCGGCTCAAGGACGACGACGATCTCTGGGAGCGCGCCGGGCACGCCGCGCTCGGCGCCCTGGAGGGAGCGCGCAACATCCCGGGGAAACCTCCACCGCCGGACATCCTCGTCCTCGGACACACCCACGTCATCGACTGGGCGGTGCAGGAGGGCCGCCCCGGCGTGGAGAGGCTGTACGTCAACCTGGGTACCTGGGCGGCGCGCGCCTCCGATGCGGCAGGCCCGGTGGAGGCGATCCTGCCCGTCTTCCGGCTGGACGCGCCGGATCGTGGCAAGGTGATCGCTACGCTGCGAGATCTGTCCAACCAGGCGCGCCTGCTGCAGCGGTTCGAGGTGAGGGCATGACCCAGGGGGGTACGACCGGAGCGAAGACCCCGCGCGCCTCGCGGGTGGTCATGACCGAGTCGGTGCTGCCCGGCGACGGCAACCCGCTGGGAACCGCGTTCGGCGGACGCATCGCGCAGTGGATCGACGTGGCCGCGGCGATCGCCTGCCAGCGCCACTGCCGGCAGCGCGTGGTGACCGCTTCGATGGACGACCTGCACTTCCTCAAGCCAATCCGGGTGGGGATGACCGTCGAGCTGCGTGCGCAGGTGAACGCGACCTTCCGCACCTCGATGGAGTCGGGGGTGCGGATCGAGAGCGAGAACCCGCTCACCGGCGAGCGCGCGCACGTCTGCACCGCGTACCTGACCTTCGTGGCGCAGGACGAGAAGGGCCGCCCGGTTCCGGTGCCCGCGCTGGTCCTGGAGACCGACGAGGACCGCCGCCGCGAGCACGACGCGAAGCGCCGGCGCGCGGTGCGGCTCGAGCGCGCGCGGGTGAAGCGCGAGAGGCTGCTCGCCGAGACCGAGGAGCGCGGTTGAACGCGCTCGCGGTCGCGCTGCTCATTCCCTCGGTCGCCATCGCCGCCCCGCCAGGCTCGGCGAAGGCTCGCCCGGCGTCCGCGCGGAAGCCGGCGGCCGCGCCCCGGAAAAAGCTCGCGCCCGAGGAGAATCCGAGGCTCGGCGGCGCCGCGAAGGCGTTCTCCAAGGCGCGCGTGCGGTTCGAGGCGCCCGCCGACCGCGCGGAGGTTCCGCCGGACGAGGTGACCGTGCGCCTGGCGATCGCGGGGTACGCGTTCCTGGGCGGGGCGCACGCGCACCTGATCGTGGACAACCAACCCGCGCTGCAGGTCGACGACGTCTCGCATCCGCTCACGCTCACGAACGTGCCGCCGGGCCCGCACCTGTTGCGCGCGGTCCTCTGCCGCCCGTGGCACGAGGTGGTGAAGGCACCGCACGCGTTCGCGCTGGTCCGCTTCTGGTCGGGTCCGCGCGCTCCCGGCCGCACGGGCGCCGTCGCCGAGCATCAAGCCTGGCCGGACCCGAGGCGGCCGCTGCTCACGTACGTGCTCCCCCTGGGCGAGCCGCGCGCAGACGATGCTCGCGTCCTCCTCGAAGAGATCGCGCCGACGACGACCGTTTCGGTGGCGGCGCCGGCGAGCAACGACCCGAACCTCGGCGGCAGCAACGGCGTCGCTCCCGCTCCGCCTCCTCCGCCACCTCCCCTGCCGCCGGCCGCGCCTGCGCCGGTCCGCCGCGCGCGCCCGCCCGCGCTGGACTTCTATCTCTCGCACGCGAAGCTCGGCCGGCGCTCGTACAAGGTGCGGATCGTCCTCGACCGCGCCGAGCTGCAGCTGGTCAAGGCGTGGGAGCCCAGGCGCCTTCCGCGCCTGCGCCCCGGCAGGCATCACATCGCGATCGATCTACTGGACCGCAGGGCGCTGAAAGTGCCCGGCACGCTCAACCGCACCGACCGCACCTTCCACACGCCCTGAGGTCAGCCCTTTTCGACGGGCTTGCCGGCCTTTTCCCAGCCCATGATCCCGGCCGGCATGATGTTCACCTTCTTGTAGCCCATCTGGAGCGCCGCCCGGGCGCCCTGGTGGCACGCGTGTCACTTCTCGTTCGCGCAATAGAAGATCAGCGTCCGGTCCTTGTCCTTCGGCAGGTCGGACGCCTGCACGTCCTTGAAGTCGACCCACTTCGCCGTCGGAACGTGGCCCTTCTGCCACATGTCCTTCGGGTTGTTGTCGAAGATGGACGCGTCGCCCTTGGCGACGTGCTCGGCGACCTGATCGACCGTCAGGCTGCCGAATTCCTCTTTGTCATGCGCCCGCGCGGCGGCCCCGCAGAGCAGCGCAGCCAGCGCAAGCGTGGTGCAGATGCGGACCATCGAGCCTCCCGGCAGATGTTGCGCAAGTAACCTCTGGCGTTCCTTCGGTCAAGCACAACGATCAAGGAGGCGTCCGGTCCATCCGCACATGCGGGATGCCCGCGTCGTCAAAGATGGGGCCGGACGCCTCGTATCCGGCCCTCTCGTAGAAGCGGCGGGCGGAGACCTGCGCGTTCAAGGTGAAGCGCGTCGCACCCCGCTTGTGCGCCTCGGCCTCGAGGAAGCGGAGCAGCGCCAGGCCCAGGCCCTTGCCGCGCGCGTCGTCGACCACCGCCATCCGGCCGATTCGCGCGATGCGGGGCTCGACGAAGACGAACCGACCCGTCCCGGCGGGGACGCCGTCGAGGAGCGCGAGGGCGTGCACTGCGCCGGACGAGTCGTGCTCGTCCACCTCCAGCGAAGGCGGCACGCGCTGCTCCTCGACGAACACCGTCCAGCGCAGGCGCAGACAAGTGCGCCGCTCGGCCTCCTTCTCAGCCAGCCGGACTTCGATCATCGCGCGGGCTCCCGAGCAGGCGCTCGCTGGCGACGAGGAACAGCACCGCGGCGAGTCCCAGGAAGAGGAGGAACGAGACCAGGTCGCTCGCCGCGAATCGGCCCAGCTTCTCCGCCAGGTTGATGCCGTGCAGGGCGTCCCGCGTCGTCTTGGAGAGCTCCAACATCGCGAGCACTGTGCCCGTCACCGTGGCGCCTGCGATGAGCCCCGAGCTGAAGAGCACACCCGGACCGCTGTCGGCGTCCGCTCCGCTCAGCTTCCGTGTCCGCACGCGGTCGACCAACCACCGCACCAGGCCGCCCACCATGATCGGCGTCGACGTCGAGACCGGCAGGTAGACCCCCACCGCGAAGGCGAGCGAGGACAGCCCGCAGAGCTCCAGCACGATGCTGATGAACACGCCGAGGAGCACCAGCCCCCAGGGCAGCCTCTGCGACATGATGCCCTCGATGATGAAGGACATCAGCACCGGCTTCGGCGCGGTGAACTTGTTCTTGACTTCCTCGCCGTTGTCCCGCCGTTCCAACTGCCCGTTGATCCCCGGATCCTCGAGATACTTGATGTGCCCGGTCTCGTCGACCAGGTACTTGCCCGCGGGAACGGCGCCACGCGGTTCGCGCAACCGGACCACGTTGTATTCGCCGCGATCGCGATCGGCGTCGGGGCCGCGCAGGTGCTCGCGGCCCGCGTACTCGGCCCCGGAGAACTGCACCTGCGGGTAGTCGCGCCGGGCGAACACCGTGCCCGCGTCGTTGAGCATCAGGATGACCAGGCCGAGGCACAGCGCGCTGGAGAGGGAGCCGACCAGGATCGCGATCTGCTGCCGCGCCGGCGTGGCGCCCACGATGTAACCCGTTTTCAGGTCCTGCGAGGTGGTGCCGCCGTTGGAGATGGCGATGCACGCGATGGCGGCGACGGAGAGAGCCGCGATCTTGTAGGGCGCGCTCACCCAGCCCAGCGCGAAGAAAATGAGCGACGTGATGAGGAGCGTCGCTACGGTCATCCCAGAGATCGGGTTCGAGGAGCTGCCTACCTCGCCGGTGAGGCGCGAGCTGACGGTGACGAACAGAAAGCCCAGCACCAGGATCAACACCGACCCCAGGATGTTGATCTTGAGCGAGGGCACCAGCGCGCAAGTGACGACCAGGACCAGAGAGCCAGCGCCGACGACCCAGAGCGGAATGTCGCGGTCGGTCCGTGGGATCTGCACCCGCGCGCCTCCCACGCCGCCGGAGAGGCTCTTCATCCCGCGCATCGCGCCGCCGACGATGGTGGGCAGCGACTTGAACAGGGAGATGATGCCGCCGGCCGCCACCGCTCCGGCCCCGATATACAGAATATAATCGTCCCGGATCTGCTTGGGGCTCATGTCGCGGATCAGGGTGGTGGCTGGGTAGATGGCCTGCGCGGTGAAGCCGCCGAACAGCTTGATCATCGGCGCCAGGACCAGCGCGGCGAGGATGCCGCCCGCGCCCATCGTGCACGCGATGCGCGTTCCGATGATGTAGCCCACCCCGAGCAGCTCCGGCCCGGCCTCGAGCGAGATGTTCCCACCTTCGTACGGTTTGCCGAACACCTTCGCGGGAGTGTCCTTGAAGAACCCGAAGGCTTTCGTGCAGAGCGCGAACACTGACCCGATGCCCAAGCCGGCGAACACCGTCTTGGCGGTGGTGCCGCCTTTTTCGCCCGCGATGAGCACCTCGGCGCAGGCGGTGCCTTCCGGATAGACGAGCGTCTTCGCTTCCTTGACGATCAGCGCCCGCCGCAGCGGGATCATCAAGAGGATTCCGAGCAGGCCGCCCAGCACCGCCACCACGATCAGCTGGCTGAACTCCATGTTGTAGCCGAGGATCAACAGCGCCGGCATGGTGACGCCCA
Organism: Deltaproteobacteria bacterium; assembly: GCA_005888115.1. Classification (GTDB taxonomy): domain Bacteria; phylum Myxococcota; class Myxococcia; order Myxococcales; family 40CM-4-68-19; genus VBKO01. The sequence continues at coordinate 3,961 of VBKO01000123.1, read as the reverse complement.
GGCCGAAGGCGATGCTCTCGCCCGCGCTTCCCGTCGTCTGCGTGATGTTGTTCTCCAGGATGGTGGCGCGCCGGACGCCGAACACCTTGGTGAAGGCGCGGAAGATGGTGATGGACAGCACCGCCACCGGAATGCTGGCGCTCACGGTGAGGCCGACCTTGAGCACCAGGTACGTCGAGCTGGCGCCGAACAGGATGCCGAGCAGCGCGCCCACGATGAGCGGGACGGGCGTCAGCTCTGGGATGTCCTGCGAGGCCGGGATGAACGGCTGGTGGACGTCTTCCGCCTCGGCGACGGGGGCGCGATCGACGGTGGCGGTGTGCGGGTGCTTGGACTCGGGCGCGGTGGCCGGCATCGACATGGAGTGGGCTTAGGTAGCACACGCTCGCCGGACGCGTCACTGTTCCTGACGTGACCCATCGTCGTAAGATTGCAGGGTGTTCACTGTGAGGATGATCGCGCGCCCCGACGCGCGGATGGTCGAGGTGCCGCTCGAGATCGAGGCGGAGCTGCCGCGCGAATTCGAGGGCGCAGCCCTGCTCTCTTCGAGCGGCCTGCCGCGCAAGGTGCGGCTCAAGGCGCAGCGCGACGCGCTCAAGCTCTCGACGGCGTATCGAGCCGACCAGCTCATGGCCGACCTGGTGAAGACGGCGCTGCGCGGTTCGCCGATCGACGTGGAGAAGGTGCAGCTCGCCGCGCGGAACTTCGTCCGTTCGGTGCGCGAGCGCCGGCAGGACGGCGCCACCCTGACCGTCGAATCGAACGGCCGGGGGAAGATCGAGGTGAGCGAGTCCCTCCCACTTCCGCCCACTCCCGCGGCCTCCACGCCGCCCGACGGATCGCGGCCGGCATCCTCCACCTTGGCCGACCGGCTGGCTTCCTTGGAGCGCCGCGTGGACCACATCGAGGGCCGGGTGACGCCCGCCGGCGGGGACCGCGTCTCCAGCCTGGAGAAACGGCTCGTCGCGCTGGAGGCGCGCCCGCAGGCGCCGGGGGTCGGCGAGCCGGCCCGAGGCGTGCTGAAGGGCCGCGGCACCGCCATCGAGGCGTTCGCCGACGGGTTGCGCGCCGAGCTGCGCGACCGCGTCGCCTCGCAGCGCGCGCAGGCCGAGCAGGCCGCGGTGCGGTGCGACAGGGCGGCCGCGCTGGCCGTCGAGGCGGAGCGCGTCCTGGGAGCGCCGCCGGAGGGCATCTCGCAGCATCTCCGCGCCACTTCCGCGCAAGCGGCCGCCCGCGAGCAGGCGCTACAGCGCGTCCACGCGGAGGTCGACCTGTACGCGGCGTCCGACCTTCCCCTCGCCGAAGGGCTGGTCGCGCGACTCGTGGAAGGTCCTCCGGCGCCGGATCCCGCCGGCTCGCTGGAACGGCAGGCGCAGTCGCTCGTGCGCGCCGCGCGAGGCGAAAGCGCGGAGCTTCGCGCGTGGCTCGCTCGGGCCGCCGCGCTGTGCGCGTGGGAGCTGATCGATCCTGCGGCGGGCGAGCCGCTCTCGGGGCAACTCCACGTCGCGGTCGATTCGGGCGGAGACTGCGTGGCCCGCGTCGCGGCGCCAGGCGTGCGGCGCAGGGACGGCTCCATCCTCTGCCGTGCGCGCGTGGAGGTGTCGCCGGAGGCGCGCGCAGCGGAGGTGCCGGAGGCCGCCGCCGACGCGGAGGAAGTCGAGCTGCTCGCGGAAGAGGTGGTGGTGGAGGAGGCGCCTCTGCGACGCGTCGACGACACGCCGCCGCCGATCGACGAGCGGACGCCCGTCCAAGGACTGCCTGCGGCAACCGAAGCCGCCGCGCCGCCGCCGCGGGAGCCTACCAAGCGCCTTGCGACTCCCCGGGAACCGGAGCGGACCGGGCGCCTCGCGGTCCCGCCGTCGGCGGACGGGAGCGCTGGCCGACCCGTTGCGACCGCGGCACCGGCGCCCGAACGGACTGCACCGGAACCGGAGCGGACGGGCCCCGAACCCGAGCGGATCAAAGGACCGCCCTTCGTGCTGCCCGGGCGCGAGCCGCGCGCCATCGAGCGCCGGACGCCCGTGCGCGCGCACCAGCCGAGGCACATCGCGGGGCCGGCGCTCCCCACCGAGGAGCTCAGCGAGCTCGATCGCGACGTGGCGGCGGCCGCGCGCCAGTTCCCCGAGTCGGTCGGGGGAGACGATCTGGCGCTCGCGACCGAGGTGGCAGCCGCCGTCGAGACGGAGACGGACGAGGACGCCGAGTGGGCGCAGCTGGCGCGCGGGCCCGAGGCGTTCCCGGGCGAGCACGAGCCCGAGCCGTCCCCCGGCGAGACGCCCGCCGATCCGGAGCAGGATACGGAGTAAGGCCCCTGCGAACCTCCCTCTCGGACCCCTTGATGTAGGAGGGCAGCCTACCAGATGAGGCGGAGCGAAACCTTCGTCTCACGTTGACTTCCGAGATTCCGTGGTCTATGTGCCGCCCCGCTCGGACCTCTGAGGGGGACGATGGCGCGCGACCTGGGCACCAAGTACGTCTGCTTCAAATGCGGCACGAAGTTCTATGACCTGAAGAAGCCCGTGCCCGCGTGCCCGAAATGCGGCGCGGACCAGCGCGAGGCGCCGTCCGGGAAGCCCTCGGGCGGCCGCTCGCGCGCCGCGCCTCCTCGCGAGGTGGAGGCGGAGGAGGCCCCCGCCGCGGACGACGAGGAAGCCGAGACCGAGGAGGAAGACGACGCTGCCGAGGCGGACGAGGACTGAGCGTCTATTTCAGCCTCTTCAGCAGCGCTCCCGCGTGGAAGTAGTAGACCGCAGTGTCGTCCACGCGCGGCCCGACCCAGTTGGAATCGGCGCCTGTGTCGACCCCCGTCCAGCCAGTGCCGTCCGCCATGGCGCGGAACAGTCCCTTCGGCCGGTTGGTCACGTCGCCCCACATCCACCACACGACCGAGGCGTTCACGTCCAGCTCGAGCATGGAGACGAAGCTGGTCGATCCATTCGGCGTGGAGAGCTGGCGCAGCGTGCCGCCCGACTTGCTCCGGGACCACACCGCTCCGTTCAGGTCCCGGAAATAGACGTTCTGGGGATCGACCCGCAGGGCGAGCGGCTGAGACGACGTCGTCAGTACCGTCTCGACCGCTCCGCCGGCCTTCGGCACCCGCCGGATGGCCTGATCGGTGCCGTCCGTCGAGGAGCAGGTGAAGTAGGCGTGGGTGGCGTCGACCGCGACGCCGAAGTTCTCGTTCTGCCCCGAGGCAATCACGGCATCGACCCGGTTCTGCATGCGATGAAGCGAACCCTTCCCGCCCTGGAAATCGCGCATCAGGATCCAATAGAGCGCGCCGAACTCGTCGAGCGCCAGGCGCCCGATCATTCCCGTCGCCAGCAGCGACCCGGTGCCTCCGGCGACCGGAGCCGAGTAGATGCCAGCCCCATCGGTCCAGTACACGAATGCGTCGTCGGCGACGATGAAACCGGCCGTCCCGGAAGCCACGCGGACGGGCGTTCCGCCGGACTTGGGAATGGACCAGACCGCGGGTCCGTCGGAGGTGCGCCGGACAAAGAAGACGTTCGTCGAGTTCAGCGCAAGGGCGAACTGGTTCGTGCCGTCGTTCGCTGCCAGGGTCTGGAGCTCGAACTCGAAGGTGGCCGTCACCGACGTATCGGTCTGCGCGGTCAGCTGGCACGTCTGCCCGTTCCCGCTGCAGGCTCCGCCCCAGCTCATGAACCGCGCCTGCGGCGACGCGACCGCGGTGAGAGTCACGGGGGTCCCCGCCACCACGCTGGTGCTGCAAGGCGTCGCACCGTCCCCGCAGTTGATCCCGGCACCCGTGATCTTTCCTGGACCGGAGACCGCCGCGGAGACCGTCACTTGCGCGGGCGGCCCGCCGTCGAAGTGCGCGAACACCTGCACGTCGCCGCGGATCGTGATGTTGCACGCGCCAGGACCGCTGCAGCCGACGCCCCACCCGGCGAACTTGGAGCCCACCGGGCTGGTCGCCGCGAGAGAGACGGTGGTGCCG
>VBKO01000122.1 GCA_005888115.1 Deltaproteobacteria bacterium | reverse complement strand
AGCGCGAGCTGCGCATCGGCCGGCGAGAGCAAGAGCCCCCGCCCGCGCAGCCGCGACAGCTCAGCGGCGATTCCCTCGATGTACTCCCGCGCCGTCACGTCGAGCGCTCCATCGTAATTGCGGGGTCTGACTCCGCGAGGAAGAGGAAGAAAGCGCCTGCTCGCCCGTGGTAGAGGTGCGGTCTAGCAGAGCATGCAACCCCTCGTCAACACTGAGGAATTCCCCACCGGCGCACCACAGGTTGTCCACAGCCGCCAAGTCCTGCGGACCGCGGAAACGGGGAGCTTTTCTCCGCGGTCCACAGCCACCTCGCCGCCTGTGATGACCGCCCTGTGGAGGAGTGTGGGCGGCCGTTCGATCTCGGCAATCAGCTTTCGCGTAGCGGGACGGACGTGCGTGACGAGTGGCGAAGCGATCAGCGGTGAGCCGTGGGCGCGGCTGCGCTCACTCGTCCGGAGTGCTCCAGCGGGGGTGGCGGATGATCTGCGCCAGCTGACCGTCGCGGCGCGCGCGGCGGGCGCGCCGCGGCTGGCGGGCGCGTCTCTCCTCGTCGAGCACGACCACCTCGTCGTTCAACGAGATGTATCCCTGCGCCCGGCAGAGCATCTCGACCGTCGCGGCCAGCTCGCGGCGGGCCTCCCGCGGGAGCGCCTCCACCCAGCCGAGAATCTCCACTCCCTCGTCGGAGATTCCGCACTCGCCCTGCCAGCCCTTCGCCATGCCCGCCCCTCCTGCCCGACATACGATCTGCACAGTCCGGGCCGGACGCCATGAGGGGCCGACGGGCAGCATGCGCATGCTCGCCCGGCCTCTGCGCTCGCCGGAAATGCGAAGGGCGGCCGGGCAGGATGCCTGGCCGCCCTTCGGTTCGCCGCTTTGGGGGGAAGCGGCGGGCCGGTCCGGAAGGGGTGGTCCGTACCGGCGTCCCTGGGGCCCGCTAGGAGCAGCCCATCGAATTGCCGCAGTTCAGGCACTTGTAGCAGGTGCCGTTCCGCACGGTGATGTGGCCGCAGGCGTCGCAGAACGGCGCATCGCCCGAGAGCTTGCCCAGAAGCTCGTCCTGCGGAGAGGCGGCCTTCCGCCCCGGCGTCTCGCCGCCGTTCGGCTTCTGCAAGGCCTTGGCCGCCGCCGCGGGGCTGGCCGACTGCGAGCCCGGCTCCGCTCCCATCGAGGAGGTAGGAGTCGCCGCCGCTTCCTCGGGCGTCACGTGCGCCAAATCGTCGCGGCTCAGGTACTCGACCCCCAGCGCGCGGAAGACGTAGTCGATCACGCTGGTCGCGAACTTCACCCGGTCGTGGCCCTGCACCGGGCCCTGCGGCTCGAACCGCGTGAAGACGAACTGCTCGACCAGGGTCTCCAGCGGCACCCCGTACTGGAGCGCGATGGAGACCAACATGGCGAAGCAGTTCATCACGCTGCGAAGAGCGGCGCCCTCCTTGTGCATGTCGATGAAGATCTCGCCCAGCGTCCCGTCCTCGTACTCGCCGGTGCGCAGGAAGATCTTGTTCCCGCCCACCTTCGCCTCCTGGGTGAGCCCGTGGCGCTTGGCCGGCAGCCGGCGCCGGGAGCTCGCCAGGAGCCGGTAGGGCGCGGTGCCCGCTGCCGTGCTCACCGAGGCAAAGCATGCCTCCGCCATCCGCTGCGCCTTCTCAGGCGTCAGCTCGGGCAGGAGCGCAAGCAGGGCCTCCGCCATGCCCTTTGCGTCCTTGGGCGCGGGGACCTTCTTCACCGGCTGCGCGTCGCCCGCCGAGAGCGGCTGCGACTGCTTGCAGCCGTCGCGGTAGATCGCGATGGCCTTGAGGCCCAGCCGCCATGACTCGCGGTGGATCCCCTCCACGTCGGCGACCGTCGCGTCGTGCGGCATGTTGATGGTCTTGGAGATGGCGCCGGAGAGGAACGGCTGCGTCGCCGCCATCATGCGCACGTGGCCCATCGGCTCGATGTACCGGGTGCCCAGCGGGCCGCAGCGGTTGGCGCAATCGAAGACGCCGTAGTGCTCGGGCCGCAGGAACGGCGCACCTTCGACCGTCTGGCGTCCGCACACCGTGAGCGACGCGGCGTCGATCTGCTCGGTCGTGTAGCCGAGCTTCTTCAGCACCACCTCGCCCTTGGCCGTGGCCGCAAGGCCGAGCCGCGAAAGGCACGCGGCGCCGAGCACGTGCGGCGCGAACGCCGCCCGCAGGTCGAATACCGACTCCAGGCTCTTCTCGACCTTGCCGATCTCCGACTCGAGGAGGCCGCGCGCGAGGAGCTCCTTGGGCGCGAACTCGGCGATCGACTTGAGCGTGGCCGTGCCGCGCACGTAGTCGACGATGGCCTGGACCTCGTCGGGCTTGTACCCGAGCTTCTTCAACGCCCGCGGGACGCTCTGGTTCACGATCTTGAACGATCCGCCGCCCGCCAGCTTCTTGAACTTGATGAGCGCGAAGTCCGGCTCCACGCCGGTCGTGTCGCAGTCCATCAGGAGCCCGATGGTGCCCGTGGGCGCCAGGACCGTGGCCTGGGCGTTCCGGTACCCGTGCTGCTCGCCCAGCGCGACGGCGCGGTTCCACACCTCGTGCGCTGCGCCGAGAAGCGCGGCGGGAGCCAGGTCGCGATTGATGTTCTGCACCGAATCGCGGTGCATCCGCATGACCTCCAGCATCGACTCGCGGTTGTGCGAGTAGCCCTGGAACGGTCCCTTGCTGGCGGCCATCTCGGCGGAGAGCGCGTACGCCTCGCCCGTCATCACTGCGGTGATCGCCCCGGCGTAGGCGCGTCCGGCGTCGGAGTCGTAGGGAAGCCCCTCCACCATGAGCAGCGTGCCCAGGTTCGCGTAGCCCAGGCCCAGCGGGCGGAACTGGTGGCTGCGCTCCGCGATGCGCTTGGTGGGGTAGGAGGCCAGGTCGACCGCGATCTCCTGCGCAAGGAAGAAGATCCGGCAGGCATGCTTGTACGCCTCGACGTCGAACTTCCCCGTCTTGCCTCCGGATGCCTCCGCTTCCGCTCCGGCCCGTCGGTCGGCGGAGCCGCCCTCTTCTCGCAAGAACTTCAACAGGTTCAGCGAGGCCAGGTTGCAGGCCGTGTCGTCGAGGAAGACGAACTCGCTGCAGGGGTTCGAGGCGTAGATGCGGTCGGTCGCCTTGCAGGTGTGCCACTTGTTGATCGTGTCGTCGAACTGCAAGCCCGGGTCGGCGCACTTCCAGGCCGCCTCGGCCATCTCCATCCACAGCTCGCGCGCGTTGAGACGGTCGACCACTTCTCCGGAGGTGCGCTGGGTGGTCTCCCAGGCGGCGTTCTTGTCGACCGCCGCCATGAAGGCGTCCTTGATGCGCACCGAGTTGTTCGCGTTCTGGCCGGAGACGGTGCGGTAGGCATCGCCGTTGAAGTCGGAGGGATACCCGCCGGCGATGAGCGCCTGGACCTTCTTCTCCTCGCGCGCCTTCCACTGCACGAAGTCGCGGATCTCGGGATGGTCGGCGTCGACCACCACCATCTTGGCCGCCCTTCGCGTGATGCCGCCCGACTTGGTGGCGCCGGCGGCGCGGTCGAGCACCTCGAGGAAGCTCATCAGGCCGCTGGAGGTGCCACCGCCGGAGAGCCGCTCCATCTTCCCGCGCAGCTTGGAGAAGTTGGTGCCGCTGCCCGAGCCATACTTGAAGACGCGCGCCTCGTCGTGGACCAGATTGAAGATGGACTCGAGATCGTCGTTGCAGCTCTGGATGAAGCAGGCCGACACCTGCGGCCGGCTGTAGGCGTCGCCGGTCTGGTAGGCGGTGCCGGTGGCGAAGTCCACCGCCCAGTTGCCCCCCGAGCCCTTGATCTCGTACTCGTGCCAGAGCCCGCAGTTGAACCATACCGGGCTGTTGAAGGCGCCGACCTGGTGCACGAGGTAGTAGCTCAGCTCGGCCTCGAAGGCCTCCGCGTCGGCAGGCGTGGCGAAGTAGCCGCCCTGGGCCTCGCCGGCGCGGCGGAGCGTGTGGGCCACCCGCCGCACGAGCTGCCGCACCGACTCCTCGGCACCGCTCTTGGTTGGCACCCCGGCCTTGCGGAAGTACTTGCTCACCGCGACGTCGGTGGCGAGCTGCGACCATTCCGCCGGCACCTCCGCGTCGTCCATCTTGAAGACCACTTCGCCGTCGGCGCCGGAGATCTTGGCGGGCCGCCGGGTCCACTCGACTTCGTCGAGGACGTCCTGCGCCGTCGCGCCCTCGCGCGTGACGCGCCGCTCGATCGACAGCCCCTTGGCGCGCCGGGAACTGCGCGGCGACGGATGGTGGCCGTTCCCGTGCGTGGCGGGACCTGCGGCAGGCGCTGCCTGCAACCCGGTCTGCTCCTTGTTCCCGCTCTTCGCCATCCGTACCCCTCCTCGTCGACCAGTCGCAGGGTGGTGGGACGCGCCCGCCGGATCGGCGAGCTTTCGTGCGCAGGACGATGCCACAGCGCCACCGTACAAGTCAAACGGATCCTACCAGGGATTGTATGCATGCGTCGCGTCATGCGCAATCAATAGTGGGAGGCCCACAGGTTGTGGAGGGTCGGGCCGGACGTACAAGGGTCCGTCGCGAGGGCGTTTTCGCGCCTGCGCGCACAGGTCTTGCCCTGTGCTCCACAGGCGATCGAACTGTGGTATTCAGCGCGCCCCGTCCCGCGGAAGGACCTGTTCCCATGAAGACGCTCACCGAGTTCTCCGGCACGCTCATCCGCATGGCCGCCAAGGCGGTGGCCGAGGCGCGCAAGCAGCTGCCCAAGGACGCGCTCCGGATGCGCGTGCCGCCGCCCTCGCCCGAAACGCACGCGGACGTCGAGCCGCACGACAACAAGAACGAGGCGCTCCCGGAGGAAGGCCTCGACAGCGCCACCGACGCCGCGGACGACGAGCTCGCCAAGGACGCCGTGAGCCACATCCCGGCGAGCGCGCAGCCCAAGCCGCACGAGTTCCGCCCGGGCGAGGCCGAGACGCCCAGCGACCGGGACACGCACGAGGATCCCGACATCGCGTTCCGCAAGGAGGAGGAGGTCGTCGGCAAGGATCTCGAAGGGCAGGCGCAGGACGGGTCGCCCGCCCAGGATCCGGAGGCGGAGCAGCGGCCGCCGCCCCGCGCGGACCCGCAGGAGGCGGAGACCGAGGAAGCGAAGAAGCTTCTCGACGACGCCGTGGCGAAGGCGACGGGCACCACCGGCGAGCGGCTCGAACGGCTGCGCGAGGCGCTCAAGGCAGTCGGGAACCAGGCCGAGCGCGTCCGGCTGGTGCGCGTCTTCCCGGCCGAAGAGCCGGTGCCCGCGGCGAAGAAGATCGGCGAGTTCCAGTACATCGTGGACCTCATGCCCCAGTCGATGAAGCAGGAGTTCCGCAAGGACGAGAAGGGTCGCGGTCCGCGCGGCCCGCGCCGTCCCTCGGGCGGCGGCAAGCAGAAGGGCGACACGCTGGAAGGGTCCTTCTCGATGGAGTCGCTAGCGCAGGACCGCAGGAACGAGCGCGGCCCCGGTGCGGGGCGCCGTCCCGGCGGCGGCCGCGGCGGCCCGGGCGGAGGACGCGGACCTGGCGGCGGTCGCGGGCCCGGCGGCGGCCGTGGTCCGGGCGGCGGTCGTGGCCCCGGCGGCGGCCGCGGCCCCACCGCCCCGAAGGGGCCCTGAGACTCGCTCGCGCCGCGTTTTTCCGCGCCCACGCCGCCTTACATTCTCGCCGGATAGGAGCGCCGCTTCGAGCGGTAAGAGTGGTGAGCAGAGATTTTTCGTCGCCACCCCTCGCGATGCTACGCTCGGCCGAGAACGAGGTGAACGGTGCGGCCCTCCTTCAGAACATTTTTTCTCTGGGCAGTGTTGATGCTCCTCTTCTTCTCGTTCTATTCGATCTTCTCCCGCCAGCGAGGGAACGAGCCGCGGGAGATCGATGCCACCGACTTCTACGGCGCCGTCGAAAACGGCGACGTGCTCGACCTCCACGTCAAGGGCACCACGGTGTTCCTCCATCTCAAGGGAGGAAACGAATTGGTCCGCACGATCGCTCCGGTCGACGGATGGCTCATCGAGCGCCTCCGCAGCCGTAAGGTGCGCGTCCAATTCGAGGGGGACGAGCAGGCGTCGCTCTGGGGCCGATTCCTGGCCAACTGGATGCCGGTATTGGTGTTGTTCGCCCTCTTCGTGGTGCTCAAGCGACAGTTGCAGTCGGCCGCCTCGAAGGTCTGCGAGAAGGGCCACGTCATGCACGCGTCCTGGGCCATGTGTCCGAACTGCCAGGGCACGCAGAATTTCTAGCTTCTGGCCGCGGTGCGTGGTCAGTCAGCGGCGGTGCACCTTGGTCAGCGAGCCCTGGTCGGTCGGGTTGAGCAGGACTTGCGAGATGTTCACGTGTTGCGGCCGCGTGGCGACCCAGACGATCACCTCCGCCACGTCCTGCGCGGTCAAGGGGCGCATCCCCGAGTAGACCTGCTTCGCCTTCTCGGTGGATCCCAGGCGCACGATGGAGAACTCCGTCTCCGCCAGGCCGGGGGCGATGTCGGAGACGCGGATCTCGGTGCCGTTCAGCTCGACTCGCAGCGTGTCGGAGACCGCGCGCACCGCGCGCTTCACGGGTGCGTAGATGCCGCCTCCCTCGTAGGTGCCGTACGCTGCGTAGCTGGAGATGTTGATGACGTGCCCGGCATTGCGGCGGATCATTCCGGGGAGCAGCGCGCGGGTCATGCGCAGAAGCCCGGTGAGGTTCGTCTCGATCATCCCGAGGAGGTCCTCGTCCTTGAACTCGGCGAGCTTGTCGCGCCCGAGCGCGCCGCCGGCGTTGTTGATGAGGATGTGGGGGGTCTCCAGCTCGGCGGCGGCGGCGAACTTGTGGATCGACTCCGCGCTGCGCACGTCGAGCGGCAGCGCGAGCGCGCGGGGCGAGCCGGCCTTGCGTGCCGCCTCGGTCACTTTCTGCAGCCGGTCCATGCGACGGGCGCCCAGCACGAGCGGATGCTGCAGCTTAGCGAACGCGAGCGCGGCCGCCTCCCCGAACCCCGAGGATGCGCCCGTGATCACCACCGTCCCTTGCGGCATGATCAGATCTCCAAGACGTCCAGCGGGAGGGGCAGCTCGCGGCTCCCCTCCGCGCTGGAGCGGTAGCACGTCTCGATGATCTGGACGCAGGCCACCGCCTCGCGCAGCTCGCGCCCGACGAAATCTCCCGACTGCATCGCCGCCTTGAACTGGTCGAAGAGCGAGTCGAACCACTGCGTGTGCGAGGCGTCCATCCAGTGCGAGGCGATGCTGCCCTTCTCGACGCGCGGCTTGCCCGAGAGGACGCCGGTGGTGAGCTCCCAGTCGTCGTCGTCGATCACCAGCGCGCCGTCCTTGCCCTGCAGCGAGTACACCACCTTGCGCACACCGGCCGTCCAGGTGAGGAAGCAGTGCGCGTACCCGGTCGGGAAGGTGAGCACCGCGTTCAGGTTGTCCTCGGTGTCCCACTGCCGGTCGAGGGTGAGCGTCTTCGCCGTCACGTGGGTGGGCAAAGACCCGAGCCAGGCGAACGTCAGATAGAAGCTGTGGCTGCCGTGGTCCATGGCGATGCCGCCGCCTGCGGTCTTGCGGTCCCGGCGCCAGTCGGTGCGCCACTCCGGGACTCCCTTGGCGTGCGTGGTGCGGAAGGTGTTCAGTGTCACGGCGCGGACAGAGCCGATGCGGCCGGAGCGGATCACGTCCAGGGCGAACTTCACCACCGGCGCGTGCTTGTAGTTGTGCGCGGGGAAGACGACGCGCCTATGCTCCCGCGCGGCCGCGAGCAGCTCCATCGCCTGCGCGGTGGTGGTGGTGAGCGGCTTCTCGCACAGGACGTGCGCACCGCGCCGGAGAGCAGCGAGCGCGATCTCCGCGTGCGCGTCGGGTGGCGTGCAGACGTCGACGAAGTCGAGCGCCGTCTCCTTCGTCAGGAGCTCCCGCCAGCTCGGATACAGCCGCGCGTCGGGAGCCGCCGCCCGCGCCGCGTCCAGCCGGGCCGCAGAGACGTCCGCGATGGCGACGATCTCCACGTCCTTGCGGGCGAGGTAGGCGGGATGGTGCCCCTTGCCCGCGATGAATCCGAACCCGACCATTGCGCCCTTCAGCATCTGTCCTCCGCGGCGGGTGCTTATCGCAGGAATTGGACCCTCGCGGAAGCGAAACGCACACCCGGAATGGCGCGTCCCGGCGGTGCTGGCTAAAAGGAGGCGGTCAAGGAGCGTCCATGTCCCCCCGACTGCAGATTGCGCTGGGTCTGCTCCGGATCGCGACCGGCATCAGCCTGCTCGGGCCCGGCCTGAACAAGCTGGGCTGGTTCGCGCACCCCGCGTTGGAGCCCATCCTGGCGAATTGGGCGCAGCACGCGCCCAACGGGATGGTCGTCCGCTACCTGCACCTGGTCGCGCCGCACCACGCGGGGCTGGCGCGCATCGTGGCGGTCGGCGAGCTGGGGCTGGGAACGCTGCTCGTGCTGGGCTTCTTCACGCCGGTCGCCGCCGGCATCGCGCTATTCATGGTCGCGCAGTTCCACTTCGCCAGCGGCGCGATGTTCCAGGGGAGCTACCTGATGGGTCAGAACGGGCTCGTGTACCTGCTCATCTTCCCGGTGCTCGTCACCGGGCGCGCAGGAGTCGCGCTGGGCCTCGACGGCATCCTGGGCCGCTCGATGCGGGGCGCCCCGCGACCGCTCTAGCGCGCGTCTAGGGGACGCGCCCGTGCAGCACGCACAGCCCGCCGAGCTCGGCGATGCGCGGGTGGCGCAGGAGCACGGCGTCCGCGGCTGCGAGCACGTCGGCGAGCAGCCGGCGCGGGCGGGTGGCCGTCTCGTACTGCAGGCCTGGCAGCACGAAGCGCAAGAGCCGGGCGAGCAGGTGGAAGGGCTCGATGCGCAGTCCCTCGACATGCGCGCGCAGCACCCCCAGGTCGCGCTCCTCCAGCGGCCGCTCGTCGGGCGTGGCGTCGGTGCGCACCGGGATCAGGCGGCGCACCCTGCGCAGCAGCGGGGCGCGGTTCACCGGCTCGATGGCGACGAACAGCGCCCCTGGACGCGCCCAGCCGCACAGCGCGGTGAGCGTCGCGGGCAGCTCGTCGAGCAGATGGTGGAGCACGTTGTCCACCCAGATGGCGTCGAACTGCCGCGCCTCGAGCCGGGCCGTCGCCACCGGCGCGCAGACGAATCGGGTGCGGTCGAGAACGCCCTCCATGCGCGCGCGCTTCTCCGCCAGCGCGATCGCGCCGGGTGAGACGTCGAGGCCGGTGACGCGCGCGCCGAGTCGGGCGAGCAGGATCGCGTTCTCGCCATCTCCGCAGCCCACGTCGAGCACCTCGAGCCCGGCGAGTCCGGAGAGCAGGGAGACCGCGCACTCCTTCGGGTACATGCGGCGCGGCCGCGCGTACCGGTCGAGCACACGGGGATCGAGAGGGTTCAGACCGGCGTCGCGCGCGGCGGCGACTTCGTCGAAAAAGCGTGCTTCATCTTCCCACCGTTCAGCGGCGGACCTCTGGCCCATCGGAGCTCCCTCCCCCGAGGAAGCTGATCACGTGTCATTCAGTCGCAAGGCGGCGAAATTTTTTCCACGCCGCTCGGCCGGCGGCGCCTAGCGGGCGGCGGGAGGCGGTTGCGGTGGTTGTGTGGCAGGGGCGGGCGGCTTCGCTGCGTTCGCCGCGCTCGCCGAGCCAGGCACCCTCTTGGCTTTCGCCTTGCGACGGCGCTTGGCCGTGTGCTTGGTGGACTTGCGGGCCGGCGTCGAACCCGGGGTTACCGAGGCGGTGAAAGCGGGACCGGGCGACGGCGGTGGCCCGGCCGCAGAGGCGGGCTTTGCGCCCGCGTCGGTCGGGGCGAAGACCGGAGTCAGGCTCAAGCTCGAAGTCGGGGTCGAGCTCGCGGCGGTCGTCGTCGCTCCGGCTGGCGCCGGCTTCCCCGCGGCGCCCGCCGTCTGAGCCCTTGCGCGCTCGAGGCGGCGCAGCGCGTCCGCGGCCTCGCGCGAGCCGCACCGGCGCTTCTCCGCCGCCGTCCTGGAGAGAAGCGCCTGGGCGCGCTCGGTTCCCGCGACCACCAGCACGCGCACGGCGTTCAGCACCGCCGGGCAGGGCGCGACTTTGTCGGACAGCTCGGCAGTGGCGAGCGCCAGGCGATCCTCGTCGCGCGCCTGACCCATCAGCTCGAGCGCCTCGAGCGCCTCCCGGCGCGGCCGCCCGTGCTGCGAGCGCACGATGCCGCGCAGCGGCTCGGCGGCAGGCGCTCCGACCCTCTCGCCCAGGACCCGCACCAGCGCCGGCCGCCACTGCAGCGGGAACGCCTCGGACTCCAGGTCGTCCACCAGCGCGCGGACCACCTCGGGGTCGGCCACCGTCGCGTCGGCATCGAGGGCGGCCGCGAAGTCGGCGAACGCCATCCCCAGCTGTCCGAGCCCGTGCTCCGCCTTGCCGCGCAGCACCTGCACCTGCGCGCTGCGGGCGCGGGGACCGTCGGACAGCTTGTCCAGCTCGGCGAGCGCGGCGAGCGGGGCCTTGCCGACCAGCATCTGTTCGGCGCGCAGCACGGGATCGTTCTCCCGGCGGACGCGGACGCGCCAGCTCGCCGCCGCCGCCAGGAAGCAGAGCGCGAGCGCGGCGAGCACCGGCCAGCGGCGCGCGACGAAGGCGGCGGCGCGGGTGGCGAGCGGAAGCTTCGGATCGCGCAGCTTGCCCAGCCGCTGCAGCGCGCGTCCGTCGTAGGGCAGCTCGCGAGGGCCGATCATGCGCGCGCGGTGGAGACGCGTCTCGCCCACCCTTAGCTCGCGCACCGGGAACGGCTCGGTGGGCACCTCGCTCTTGTTCATGGCCAGGTAGACGGACTCGGTCAGCACCACCTCGCCGGCGTCGGCGAAGGCGGAGGCGCGCAGGGCGAGCTGGACCGGGTCGCCCGTGACGTCGTCGGTTTCGACGCGCACCTCGCCCAGGCTGATGGCGATGCGCACCTCGATCTTCTCCTGCGGTCCGCGGCGCGCGTTCCAGGAGGCGAGCCGGTCCTGCATGGCCATGCCGCACAGCACGCAGTCGGTGGGCGAGCGGAAGGTGACCAGGAGGGCATCGCCGATCGACTTGACCTTCCGGCCGCCGAAACCGCGGATGACCGGCAAAAGCAGCGCGTCGTGGAAGGCGAGCATGCGCGCGTTCTCCTCGCGCGTCTGCTGCGAGGTGCGGGCGGTGAAGCCCTTCATGTCGCTGAGCAGGATGGCGAGGTTCTGCGTGCGGTGCGCCGGCCGCAGCAGCTCGACGACGTTCTTCACGGCGCACCCCGGATCTGCTCGAGCGCGTCGTGGGCCGCCACCCGCGAATTGCAGCCCATGACATGGGCCAGGAGGCCCTGTTGCGGCCCTTCCCGGGCCTCCTTCTCCATCGACTCGAGCACCTTGACCGCGTCCTGGTCGCCCAGCCGGCCCAGCGCGCGCGCGGCTCCGACTCGCGCCTCGCACGGACCCGACTGCGCCATCTCCAGCAAACGCTCGAAAGCGCGCCGCTCGCCCGCGCGCGCCGCGGTCTCGAAGCTGCGCGCCGCGCCTTCGTACTCCTTGCGCTCCTCCTGGAGCCGGCCCTCGTAGTAGGTGCGGCGCGGGCCCGCGCGCATGCCCTGGACCTCGCGCGAGACCGCCCCGACGTCGCGGCGCGCCAGCGCGCGCTCGACCGCGGCCGGTGCGATGAGGGCGGCCGCCACCGCG
The DNA here is from genome assembly GCA_005888115.1 of Deltaproteobacteria bacterium. Lineage (GTDB taxonomy): Bacteria > Myxococcota > Myxococcia > Myxococcales > 40CM-4-68-19 > VBKO01. Next base: position 5,246 of record VBKO01000122.1, on the reverse strand, counting down.
AGCATCGCGCAGACTCCCGCGATGGCGAGGATGCGGGCCTGCTCGGTGATCCAGGGGAACGCCTCGGCGATGTGGCCCCCCGCCGACTCGGCGGCCGCGCGCAGGTGCCCGCGCACTTCCGCGGAGGTCAGCCGGGTCAGATCCACCTTGGGCAGCTTGCCGGCGCGCTGCAGCGCCTTGCCTCCGTAAGGGCGCAAGGAGATGTCGCTGTCCGGCTTCACGCGGAACACGCGCACCGGCTCGGGCACGCCCTTCAGCTCCTGGTAGCCGCCGTCGTCCGCCTCGATCTCGTTGCGGTTCATCGACAGCCAGATGGCCTCGGTGAAGAGCACTTCGCCGGCGTCGGCCAGCCCGAGGACGCGGGCGGCGATGTTCACCGGCTCGCCGAACACGTCGCCCTTCTCCAGCCGCACCTCGCCGACGTTCACGCCGACGCGGACCTTGATGCGGTCCCACTCCGGAACGCCCTTGTTCCACTCCCAGATGCGGTCCTGCACGGCGGAAGCGCAGAGGACCGCGTCGGTGGGAGACTCGAAGGTGACGAGCAGCGTGCCCCCGATGCTCTTCACCCGCCGCCCGCGGTACGCGCGGAACACCGGCAAGACCAGCGCCTCGTGGAGCCGCAGCATGCGCTGGCTCTGTTCGTACGTCTGGCGGCTGAGCCGGTCGGCGTACCCGACGATGTCGGTGAACACGATGGCGAGGTTCGAGGTCCGCATTGGGCAGTCTGGAGCGCTGGACTCTTGAGACTACTCGCCCAAGGTGAAGGTAAAGAAGTGTTCTACGGAGGTGGATGTGGGGCCGGCAACTACCCTGCCGTACGCGCAGCGGCCGCCGCGGTGGGCGAAAACGTCCAGTCCGGATGCCGGCCCTGCGCGTAACTCATGTTCCATTCACTCTTGAACAGCGCGATGGGGTTCGTGTCCCGGTCCTCGACGCAAAGCGCATCGACCTCCAGCTCGAACGCCTGCGGGTCGAACCCCGGCCCCGAGATCCAGCGCGCCACCTGGTAGGGAAGCCGATCCAGGGCGATCTCCGCGCCGTACTCGTGCTTGAGCCGGTACTGGAGCACTTCCAGCTGCAGCGCGCCCACCGCGCCGAGGATGGGGTCCTTCATGCCCAGTCCGCGCTGCGAGAAGATCTGGATCGCGCCTTCCTGGCTGAGCTGGAGGAGTCCCTTCTCCAGCTGCTTGCGCTTGAGGGCGTCTTGGCTGCGGACCCGGGCGAAGATCTCCGGCGAGAAGCGCGGCAACTCGGCGAACTCGAAGGGCGCGCCTTCGCACAGTGTGTCGCCGATGCGCAACGCCCCGGTGTCGAACAGACCGATGACGTCGCCCGGCCAGGCTTCCTCGATGACCTGGCGCTCCGCTCCGAAGAGCTGGTGGGGCATGGAGAGGCGCAAGCTGCGCTCCTCGCGCACGTGCCGCACCTCCATGCCGCGGCGGAAGCGGCCACTGCAGACGCGCAAGAAGGCCAGGCGGTCGCGGTGCGCGGGGTCCATGTTCGCCTGGATCTTGAAGACGAACCCGCTGAAGCGCTCGTCGGCCGGATCGATCGTCCCGCCGCTCGCGCTGTGGCGTGGCGGGGGCGGCGGGGCGAGCTTCACGAACGCGGCGAGGAACTCGTCCACGCCGACCTCCGTCCACGCCGAGCCGAAGAAGGCCGGCGACTGCTCGCCGCGCAGGACGCGGGCGGGGTCGAACGAATCCCCGGCGTGCGCCACGAGTGCGATCTCGTCCGCCACGTGCGCGCGCAGCTTGGGGTCCACGGCGGGCAGCTCCGGCACGATGCGCCGCGCGCCGGCGTCCAGCTCGGAGAAGAGCGTCGCCACGCCCGAGAAGTCCGCGCCCTGGCCGACCGGCCAGGTGACCGGCACGGTGCGGATCCCGAGCACCTCCTCGACTTCGTGGAGCAGGTCGATCGGCTCGCGCCCGGGACGGTCCAGCTTGTTGACGAAGGTGAAGATGGGGATGCCGCGGCGCCGGCAGACCTGGAACAGCTTCTTCGTCTGCGCCTCGACGCCCTTGGCGGAGTCGATCAGCATCACCGCCGCGTCCGCCGCGGCCAGCGTGCGGTAGGTGTCCTCGGAAAAGTCCTGGTGGCCGGGCGTGTCGAGCAGGTTCAGCTTGAACCCGCCCCAGTCGAACTGCAGCACGCTCGAGGTGATGGAGATGCCGCGCTGCCGCTCCAGCTCCATCCAGTCGCTGGTGACGTGGCGGGCCTGGCCGCGCGCCTTGACCGTCCCGGCCAGGTGGATGGCTCCTCCATGCAGGAGGAGCTTCTCGGTCAGCGTGGTCTTTCCCGCGTCCGGGTGCGAGATGATCGCGAAGGTGCGCCTGCGCAGGATTTCGCCGCGCAGCTTCTGCCGTTCCGCCTCGTCCACCCGCGCTGTCTAGCACGCGGTTCCGTTCCGCCACGGCTAAATCGGACTCAAGGATCACCGCGGAGACGCGGAGTACGCGGAGGTTTCTGTTTTTTGAACCCGGTCCTCCGCGATCTCCGCGTCTCCGCGGTGATCTCTTGGTCTTTGCTCTTGACGGATCGTCGACGGCGGGGATCCTGCGAAGGTGGAGCACGCCAACGTCTCCCTCACCAATTTGGCTGTCGTGCTCTGCGTGGCGGCGGTCACCACCGTTGTCTTCCAGCACCTGCGCCAGCCGGTGGTGCTCGGTTATCTGCTCGCGGGGCTGATCGTCGGCCCCTACGTCCCGGTCCCGTTGGTCGCGGACCGCGAGATGGTCCGCCAGCTCTCGGAGCTCGGCGTCGTCCTGCTGCTCTTCTCCATCGGGCTCGAGTTCACCATCGGCAAGCTGGTCCGCGTCGGAGGGACCGCCGGGCTGGTGGCGGTGGTGCAGGTCAGCGTGATGATGGTGCTCGGCGGCCTGGCGGGCCGCGTGCTGGGCTGGACGGGCCGGGAGGCGCTGTACGCCGGCGCGATCGTCGCCATCTCCTCGACGACCATCATCGCCAAGGTGTTCGAGGAGAACCGCATCCTCGGGCGGCTCCGCGAGCTGGTCCTCTCGGTCCTGGTGGTCGAGGACCTGGTCGCCATCCTCCTGCTCGCGGGCCTCACCGCGCTCTCCTCGGGCAAGATGTCCGCGGCGGACCTGGCCCTGACCGCCGGGCGGCTGGTCCTGTTCCTGGTCGCGGTCGTGGCGCTCGGGATGCTGCTCGTCCCCCGGTTCGTCCGCTCCACGCTGAGGCTCGGCCGCCCGGAGACGACGGTGGTCGTCTGCGTGGGGATCTGCTTCGCGGTGGCGCTGCTCGCACAGCACTTCGGGTACTCGGTCGCGTTGGGCGCCTTCCTGGCGGGCTCGCTGGTGGCCGAGTCGGGCGAGGGCGAGCGCGTCGAGCACCTCCTGCAGCCCGTGCGCGATCTGTTCGCGGCGATCTTCTTCGTCTCGGTCGGGATGCTCATCGACCCGGCGCTGGTGGCGCAGAACTGGGTCGCGGTGGTCGTCCTCACGGCGGTCGTGATCGCCGGCAAGTTCTTCGGCGTGACCCTGCCCGCGCTGCTCGCCGGCACCGGCGTGCGCACCGCGGTGCAGGCGGGGATGAGCATGGCCCAGATCGGCGAGTTCTCCTTCATCATCGCCGGGCTCGGGATCGTGCTCGGCGCGACGCGCGACTTCCTCTACCCCGTGGCTGTCGCGGTCTCCGCGCTCACCACGCTGACCACGCCATGGCTCATCCGCTGGTCCGGTCCGGCGGCGGCGTGGGTGGACGCGAAGCTTCCCCGGGCCCTGCAGACCTTCCTCGCGCTGGAGGGCGCCTGGACCGAGCAGCTGCGCGCGGCGCGCCCGCGCACCGGGCGGGTGCGGCGGCTGGCCGGCCTTCTGCTGCTCGACACGGCGCTGCTTACGGCGATGGTGATCGCCGCGGCGAGGTTCTTCGACCGCGGCGTCGGGCTGCTCCTGCCGCACGTGGGCCTGCGCTGGGCGCAAGTGGTCGCCGCGGCGGCCGGCGCGCTCGCTGCCTCGCCCTTCGTGATCGGAATCGTACGGCTGGTCGGCGCGCTCGGCGCGACGCTGGCGGCGCAGGCCCTGCCGCAGGCCGGCGGCGGCATCGACCTGGCCGCCGCTCCGCGCCGCGCATTCGTCGTCTCGCTGCAGCTCGCCGCGGCGATCGGCCTCGGGCTGCCGGTGGTGGCGGTCACGCAGCTGTTCCTCCCCAAGTACGTCGCGCCGCTCACCTTCGCCGCGGTGCTCGCCGCGCTCGCGGTCCGGCTGTGGAAGTCCGCCGAGCAGCTCCAGGGCCACGTGCGCGCCGGCGCCCAGGTGCTGGTCGAGGCGCTGGCGAATCAGGCGCGGCCGGACGGAACCCCGCCCTCGGCCCAGCCCGCGCTGTCCGCGCTCTTCCCCGGCCTCGGCTCGCCCGTTCCGGTGGTGCTCGCGCCGGGCAGCCCGGCCATCGGCAAGACGCTCGCCGGGATCAACCTGCGCGGCCGCACCGGGGCTACGGTGCTGGCGATCCGGCGCGGCGAGCAGGGGCTCCTCGTTCCCACCGGCCGCGAGCTGCTCCAGGCCGGCGACGTGCTCGCGCTGGCAGGGACGCACGATTCGGTGGACGCGGCGCGCGCCCTCCTGTCGGACGGCAGCACGGAGCAGCCGCCGCCCTCCTTGAGGACCGTCCAGAAATAGAGGAGGCGGTCGTAGTGCCGATGAATGGCGCAAGCGTTAACTGGGAAGGGCCCATGGGTAGCCCGCTCTCCTGGTTCGCGTTCCTCGGGTTCGTCGCGGTGCTTCTCGCGATCGACCTGGGGGTATTCCATCGCAGGCCGCACGAGGTGCGCCTCCGCGAGGCGATCACCTGGAGCGCCATCTGGATCGGGATTGCCCTTCTCTTCAACGCGTTCGTCTGGTGGCGCTCGGGCCCTCAGGCGGGGACCGAGTTCCTCACCGCGTACCTGGTGGAGAAGTCGCTCTCGGTCGACAATGTCTTCGTCTTCGTCGCCATCTTCGGCGCGCTGGCGATTCCTCCGGCGCTCCAGCACCGGGTGCTGTTCTGGGGAGTCCTGTCCGCGCTCGGCATGCGCATGGCGATGATCGTCGGTGGCGCGGCGGCCCTGCAGCGGTTCCACTGGCTCATCTACGTGTTCGGCGGGATCCTGGTGCTCAGCGGGATCAAGCTGCTGGTCCTGCGCGGAGACGACGGTCCGCCGGGCAGGGCGATGCAGCTGGTTCGCCGGATGGTTCCCGCGACCGATCGGTTCGACGGGGCCCGCTTCCTGACGCGGGAGAACGGGC
>VBKO01000121.1 GCA_005888115.1 Deltaproteobacteria bacterium | reverse complement strand
CGCGGTCGCGGATCCGCCCGCGTCGCTGCGCCTCGAGGATCTCCTCGCGCGTCGGCTGCGCCAGGCTGGGCGGCTGCCGCACCGGCGCGCGATCGAGATCCAGGTCGACGCCGGCGCCGGGCGGCGTCTGGCGGAGCGCGTTCTCCTCCACGTTCGCCTGGTCGCGATCGGCGGCGCGCCGGCGCGTGCCGGTGTCTCCGACCGGTCCGGTGTCGGTGCGCCCGCCGGCCGTCGCCGAGGCGACGCCCACGTCGTAGCCCGCGCGCGCGCGGCCCTCCGCGGACGAGCCGATCTCCGGCGGGTTGGTGGGATGTCCGCCGATCCTCGAGCCGGCACTGTTCCTGCTCTTGTTCGAACGGCCGTAGCTGCCCGAGGAAGTATCGGTCTGCTGGGCACGCGCGCCGGCCGCGGCCAGGGAAAGCGCTAGAGCGACGGCGAGGCTCTTCATCGGTTTCCCCTGGTCGGGAGAAACCTGGGCACCTCGCGCCGCTACCGCACCTTGCCGCGGGCCGGACCTGCGCCCCCCTCCCCGGCCTGCGCCTCGGGGGGCGCCTCCAGGAGCTCCGGGCGGGACGGCAAGGGCGCGACCGACTGCTCGATCCCCAGGCGCGCACGGACGTCGTGATCGAGGCTCAGCAGCACCCCCTCGAGCCGCTCGACGCGCTGCTCGATGGCGAGCTGCTGCTTCTGTGAGCGCTCGCGGGACTCGACCTCGATGGCCAGCTCGCGCTCCTTCAGCTTGAAGTACTTGAGGACGAAAACGATCGCGACGGGAAACCCGAACACCGCCAGCACGCTGACGATGGGGATGAGCGCCTGGATCATCTCCGACGACATGGCAGCAGTGAACGTAGCAGACCGCCGGCCATTTCGCGCGTGCGCCTTTCCGCGCAATGAAAAAGGGGCCGCCGAACGGATCCGGCGGCCCCTCGGCCACTCCAACTACACCGGGCTCATTCTTGCGGGGCTGAGCCGCTGGCCTGCGAAGTCTCCGCGGCCGCGCCGCGCTTCTCCTGCCGCTCGCCCCGGCGCTCCAGCCGCTCGCCGCGCCGCTCGCGGCGCTCGCCTTGCTTCTCCACGCGCTCGCCGGCGGCCTGCTCGCGTTCGCCGTGCTGCTCGATGCGCTCGCCGGCGCGCTCCTGGCGCTGGCCGGCGCGTTCGAGCGCCTCGCCCTGCTTCGTCTTGCCTGCCTCGATCAGCTCCTGGCCGCGCTGCTCCTTGGCCTCGCCCTTCTGCTCGACCTTGTCACCCACCGCCTCGAGCTTCTCGCCGCGCTTCTCCTTGCGCTCGCCGCGCTTCTCTTCGCGCTCACCGCGCCGCTCCAGCCGGTCGCCGCGCCGCTCCGTGCGCTCGCCCCGGCGCTCCATTCGCTCGGCGCGATCGGCGCGCGCCGCTGCTGGCGCGATCGAGAGCGCCGCAATCCACAGCCACGAGATCGTCTTCATTTGTCCCTCCCTGCGGGTTCGAGTCCCTGCAGGGTGAGACCCATCCAGGCTCGGCGCGGGTAAAAGACCTAAGCCGCAGGGATCTCGTCGGCGGATCTGCGCAGATGTCGGCGCTCGTCCGCCCTGGGCAAGAGCGACAGGAGCCGCGCGCGCTCCTCCGGGTCGCCGGCGAAGGCGAGCGTCGCCTTGGCGGCGAGGAGGTCGAAGTACGCGCGCAGGGCGCCCTGCGCCTCGACCAGCGCCTGCGCCTCGTCGGTCAGCGGAGCGCCCGCGCCGGGCAGCTTCTCCACGTCGCCCGCCAGGTCGCGCATCGTCTGCAGGTCCTCCGGGATGAGACCCGCGTCGGACGCTACTTCTGGATACAGCTTGGCGGCCTCGAGGATCAGCCGCAGCGCGCGCAGCACGTGCTGCGCCTGTCGCGCGGAGAAGGGCTGGCCGATTCCGAACGCGTGCGCGGCGCGGCGGCCGTCAGCGGCGCGCGTGATCCGCTGTACGGCTTCGCGCGCTGTCTGCGCGGTCGCGGCCGCGTCGGCCAGCAGCTCGGCCTGTTCCGTGGAGCGGCCGCGCGCGGTCACGGCGGCGGCCGGTAGCGCCTGCAGGTGGTCCTCGATCTCGTCGGCGAGCCGCCGCGCCGCCTCGTTGTATGCCGAGGTCAGGCCGCGCCTGGACAGCTCGGGCGCGTGCGCCTGCGCCAGGTCGGCGACGCGGCGCGCGGCCTGCGCGTCCTCGAGCGGGTCGGAGCGCCACTGCGAGGCGCCGTCGCGGTTCCTCCCGGCGCGCTCGAGCAGGTCCTTGCGCGCATCGGCTGCGGACTTCCCGTTGCGCAGCGTCTTGCCATTGCCACCGCCCGTGGAGGCAGGGCGAGACTTCACCGCGGATTCTCGCGACGAGCGGGCCATGCGGCCCTCCTTGCTGTGGTGCAGCGCCGGAACCGGCGCGGCCCGGAAGGGGCCACGCAGCTGAAGCTTTGCACGAAGCCTCGCGCAAAAAGGGGTCAACTTGCAAGACGCGGCCCGCCGCAAGGGCACAGCTGTCGGCTTGACGACGGACAACCGTGCGAGCGACGGTGCTCGGCGCATAGCCGCCTATGCCGGGACGGCCGTGCCAATCAGGGTTGCAACGTACGCCGGCGGAGCCCGAAGGGATCGATGGACCTTCCAGGTCCGATGTCAGTCGGCATCTGGATCGGGGTCGCGCTCGGCGCCTGGGTCGCGCTGACGATCATCTGGCCGCGCGCCCGCCCGCCACGCAACCGCTGACGAGCCGCGACCGACCCGCCGCTATTCCTTGGCGCGGGCGACCGCGCCGATCGCCTTGGTGGCGGTCGCGGCATCCTCGTCGCTGGCGAAGCCGATGGCGGCCGAGAACTTCTTTCCCACCACCTGGGCCATCATGAAGGCCATGCTCACCTTGGCGTCCGAGATGGCGCGCGCAAGCCGCGCCGCCAGGCCGCGGCGATCGTCGCCCTCGACCAGCAAGCAGGGCGTGTCCGACACGACGAATCCGATCCTGCGCGCCTCCGCCTCGGCGGTCGGTCCGTCGATCGGGAACACCTCGATCGCCGCGCGGTCGAGCTCCGTCGGGAAGCGGTACGCCATGACGACCTGGAGATGCACTCCGGCGGCCGCGAGCGGCTCCAGCGCGTCGGCGAGGAGTCCCTTGCGGTCGCCACCGTGGAACACCCACAGCTTGACCTGCTTCACCGTCAGCTTGATCGGCATGCGTGCCTCCCGCGCGAAGTGTGCGCGCCGCCGGCTGTGGCGGCGCTACTCCACCGGCAGGTTCATCCTCTTCAGCAGGGACGTCCAGCTGGAACGACTCCGACTCGGTGGAAGCCGTCCTTCACGTCGATGATCACCGCTCTGACGCCGCTGCACGGCCCCTGGCTACCGTCTACGCGACGGGCGGATCGTGCTACACGGGTACTGTCTTTCACCGGGAGCCCGACGGATGGAGTGGACCGCCGAAACAGTCCGCCGCAAGCAGAAGGAGCTGCTCTTCCCCAACGTCTCGACCTACTACCAGGACGCCCTGGTGGTCGACTCGGCGAAGGGCATGTTCGTCCGCGACGTCGACGGGCGCGAGTACCTCGACTTCTTCGCAGGCATCCTGACCGTCTCGGTCGGGCACTGCCATCCGCGCGTGACCCAGGCCGCCATCGAGCAGCAGAAGAAGCTGGTGCACGTCTCGACCTTGTACTCGACCGTGCCGCAGGTCCAGCTCGCGAAGAAGCTGGTGCACGTCTCGACCTTGTACTCGACCGTGCCGCAGGTCCAGCTCGCCGAGAAGCTGGTGCAGATCGGGCCGATGAAGCCCGCCAAGGCGTTCTTCTCCAACTCGGGGACCGAGGCGAACGACACCGCGGTCACCCTGGCGAAGGAGGCCACCGGGCGGACCGAGCTGGTGGTGCTGCGCCACAACTACGGCGGCCGCGGCACGCTGGCGCTCAGCACCATGGGCGTGAAGCAGTACCGGCCGCGCGTGCAGAGCGAGATCAGCGGCATCCGCTTCGCCCACGCGCCGTACTGCTATCGCTGCGACCTCGACCTCAAATACCCCGACTGCGGCGTCGCCTGCGCCAAGGACTTGAAGCCGCTCATCGAGACCACCACCCACGGCGAGATCGCCGCCTTCATGGCGGAGACGATCATGGGGGTGGGCGGGTTCATCGTGCCGCCCAAGGAGTATTTCCAGATCGCGCTGCCGATCGTGAAGGCCGCCGGCGGGCTGTTCATCGCCGACGAGGTGCAGACCGCCTGGGGACGCACCGGCGGCAAGTGGTGGGGCATCGAGCAGTTCGGCGTGGAGCCGGACATCCTCACCAGCGCGAAAGGGATGGCCAACGGGCAGCCCATCGGTCTCACCCTGGCGCGCAGCGAGATCGCCGAGCATGCGCGGTTCGCGCAGATCTCCACCTTCGGCGGCTCGCCCGTCTCCATGGCCGCCTCGCTGGCGACGATCGGGGTCATCGAGGAGGAGAAGCTGCTGTTCAATTCGCAGATGATGGGCCAGGCCCTGCGCGAAGGGCTCGAGGGCTTCAAGGAGCGCTTTCCAGGGATCGGCGACGTGCGCGGCATGGGCCTGATGCAAGCGATCGAGCTGGTGAAGGACCGCGGCACGAAGGAGCCCGACCCCCAGGCGGCGAGCCGCCTCCTCGAGGCGACGCGCAATCGCGGGCTCCTGGTGGGCAAGGGAGGGACGTACGGCAACGCACTGCGCATCGCGCCGCCCATGGTGGTCACGCGCGGCCAGGTGGACGACGCGCTGCGGATCCTGGGCGAGGCCCTCGCGGAGGCACTGCGCCGATGAGGCGTGCGCTGCTGGTCGCGGGCGTCCTCGCGCTCGCCGGCTGCAAGAGGAACTCGCGGCCGCCGGCGCTGGGCGAGGCGGTGGCGGTGGAGCAGCCAGGCGGGTCGGCGACGCAGCTGATCGCACAGGGGAGCGAGATCCCGACCAGCGCGACCGAGAGCTTCACCACCTCGCGCGACGACGAGCGCCGCCTCGCCATCCACGTCCTGCGCGGGACGGGGCGCACCGCGGGCAAGCTGCACAGCGAGGGCTGGTGGGTGGTCGACGGCGTCCAACCGGGCAAGGCGGGCGAGCCGCACGTCCACGTCACTTTCGAGGTGAACGCACAGGGCGGGCTCGCCGTCTCGGCGCGACAGGACGACCGCAAGCTCAAGGTGAGCCGCACCGATGCGGACGACGCAAAGCTGAAGCCGGCCCCGCTGTCGGAACCGGACGACTCGGAGGACGCGGACGAGGATCCGGAGTAGCCGCCGCCGGCAGTCAGACCTGGACGAAGTCGTTGGTGAAATAGTCCGGCAAGGGCAGCTTCTTGTCGATCACCCCCGCCTCGTGCAGCAGTTCCAACGATCGCTCCCAGGCGCGTTCGCTCGAGACGCCGAGGCCTGGCTCGCGGTTGACGAGCGTCAGGAGCCGCGACACCTGACCCTCGATGATCTCCGGACCGAGGCGCTCGCCGTACAGCTTCGTCATGATGCCGATGGCGTCCTTGGGCGCGTCGACCATGTGCTGGAAGCCCTTCTGCGTGGCCCGGGTGAACCGCTTGACCAGGTCGGGATCGCGCTCCATCACCGGGCGGTGGACGATCAGCACGTAACCGACGGGGTCGAAGTCCAGGTCCGACAGCCGGAGGAGATTGAGCTTCTGCTTGGCCCTCGACTCGAGGATGACGAAATCGTTGGCGACGAAGATGTCGGCCATGATGTCCAGCCGGCGGCTGAGAAAGAGGCCATTGCGGGCGGACGGGTCCGCGTTGACGGCCTCGATCCTGGCCAGGTCGAGCTTGTGCTTGCGGGCGAAGGCCGGCCACACCTGGAAGAACGTGGAGGCCGAGGAGATCGAGACCTTGCGTCCCTCGAGGGCCTTGGGTCCGCCCAAGGGGACGTCCGGCCACGATGCCCAGCACATGCCGGTGACCTGCCCGAACGTGCCCGTCACCTTGACTGGGATCCCCTGGTTGATTCCTTGGACCACCTGGATCGAAGGCACGAATCCGAAGGTGTCGTTCCCGGTCCCCACCACTTGCACGGCCTGCGTGCCGCTCTTCCCTTCGAGGATCTCCACGTCGAGCCCTTGCTCCTCGAAGAACCCCTTCTCGCGCGCGACGTAGAGCGGGGTGAACTCTCCCTTTGCCGTCCAGTTGAGGCGCAGCGTCGCTTTCTTGCGCTGCGGGCCGGCGACGGCGTGGGCGCCGAACGAGGTAGAGGCGATCCCGGCGCCGACTGCCGTCGCCCGGCGCAGGAACGCCCGCCGCGTGATCGGAAGCTCGAACGGTTTCGTACGGTGGCCCATGGAGTGGCCTCCTTGAATCGTCAGGAGAGAACGCCCGCCGCCTGGAACGCTCCCCGGATCTCGTCGACCAGGCGGTGGAATCGGGCATCGGATCGGCTGGCGAGGGTCCGGGGTTTGGGCAGGTCGTTCTCGAGGCGCCGCAGGATCCGACCCGGCCGCGGACCCAGCACTACCACTTCATCGGAGAGGAGCACCGCCTCCTCCACGCTGTGGGTCACGAACAGCACCGTCTTCGGATGCTCGGCAGTCAGCCGGAGCAGGTCGAGGCCCAGCTTCTCCCGGGTCAAAAGGTCCACCGAGGCGAACGGCTCGTCCATGAGCAGGAGGACGGGATCGTGGACCAGCGCGCGGCAGATGCCGACCCGCTGCCGCATGCCGATGGAGAGCTGCTCCGGATATGCCCCCTCGAAGCCGGCGAGACCGACCAGGCGGAGCAGCGAGCGCGCGCGGCCCTCGAACTCGGACCTGGGCAGCCGCTTGACCTCGACGGGCAAGAGGACGTTCTCGAGCACCGTTCGCCATTCGAGAAGGAGGTCGCGCTGGAAGACCATTCCCACGCCGTCCCAGGGGCCGATCACGGGACGGCCGTCGATGACGACCTGCCCTGCGCTCGGGTGGTAGAGGCCGGCGGTGAGCATGAGCAGCGTGCTCTTCCCGCAGCCGCTGGGCCCGACGATGGCGCAGAACTCGGACTCGGCGATCGAGCACGCGACGCGGTCGAGCGCGAGCAGCCGCGCATCCGCAGTCAGATCGTACTCCATGGAGAGGTCTTTCAGCTCCACGAAGGGCGTCCTGTTCGAGGCCGACCGGGCGGGCGCGGGGCCGGCGGGGGCGAGCTTCATACGCCTGCCCCGGGCCGGACGCCCGATGCCCTCCGCCGGAGTGGCCGCGGGAGCACGAGCATTTCCAGGAGCTCGATCACGTAGAAGAGCGCGATGCTGAGCAGCGAAAGCAAGATCACGATTCCGAAGAGCAGCGGTGCATCGAAGGCGTTGTTTGCGATGAGCAGGAAGTACCCCAGCCCGCTGTTCGAGGCGATGAACTCTCCGACGACCGCACCGACCATGGCGAGCGTGATCCCGATCTTGAATCCGCCGAAGACGTGAGGCGCCGCGGCGATCAGCCTGACCTTCGTGAAGGTCTGCAGCCCGGATGCGCCGAGGGACCTCATCAAGTGGATCATCTCCGGCGGCGTCTGCGCCATGCCGACCACCGTGTTGATCACGATGGGGAACGTCGCGGTGACGAACGCGAGCGTGACCTTCGAAGTGGGGCCGAAGCCGAACCAGATGACCAGGATGGGCGCGAGCGCGACTTTCGGAATGGCCTGGAGCGCCACGAGCAGGGGGTAGAGGAGGCGCTCAAGGAAGCGGGAGGAGACGATCAGCACGCCCAGCGGAATGCCGGCCAGGACGGCGAGAAGGAACCCGAGGACGACCTCCTGCAGCGTCACCAGCGAATGAAAGACGAGCTTTCCAGGGTCCCGGGCAACGCGGTGGAGGATCTCCGACGGGGACGGAAGGATGAAGGCGGGCACGGACGGCAGGGAGCCGACGATCTCCCACGCGATCAGCAAGAAGCCGTAGACCAGGAGGACGGCAGCGTTGCGTCGCAACCAGTGGCCGGCCCCGCGGGCTAGCCCCGTGCCGCGGTGGACCCGGTCCCGCCGGAGCTCCGCTTCCGGCGCGGGAGGGCCCTCCAGGACTTTCGGCGCGTCGCGCACGCGATCGCCTCTCTATCCACGGGCGGGATGGGGGTCAGGCGCCGGCCACATCGGGCTCGGGCAACGCCTCCCGCGGGGGCAATGCTAGATGGATCTGGAGGGAATCGGCAATGCACGCCTGCTTCGCGGTGAACTCGGTCAAATCGGCCAACGCGTAGGCGGTGGCGAGGTCGGCTGCCATCGCGTTGAGCCCGTGGGCGGCCAGCAGGACGACCTTCGCGTCCGGGACCTCCTTCAACGCGGAGCCGACGTACTGCGCCAGCAGCCGGGTGCCCGCGTACGCGACCGGCACGCAAGGCACGCGCGGCCCGAGCGCCAGGCGCGCCGAGACCGTGAGGAGTGGCAGGTCGGCGAGTCGGAGAGATTGCACCACCGCGTAGCACGGGTGCAGGTGGATGATCGCGTTGACGTCCGGCCGCAGGCGGTACACGACCGTGTGAAACGGGACCTCCTTCGAGGGTCTGGGACCCTGCGGATCGAGAGGCCGTCCCGTCGGATCGATGGGGACGACGTCGTCGGGAGTAACCTCTCCCAGGATCACGCCGGTGCGCGTGATGAGGATCTCCTCGCTGCCGGGGACGCGCGCGCTCACGTTGCCTCCGGCCCCTCCGACGAGGCCGCGCTCGTACGCCTTCACCGAGTAGCGCGCGATCTGCTCCTTCAGCCGATCGACGTCCGGATCTGGTTGGGCTCGGGCCACAGGGCTCCTTCGCTTCACGGGACGAACACCACCTTGATCGGATCGCCTTCGCGCTCGCGCAGCACCCGAAATCCCTCCTGGATCTGCTCCAGCGGGAATCGGTGCGTCACCAGCTCACCGCCGCGCACCTTCCCCTGGGCCACCAGGGACAGGGCGCGCCGGACGTTGTTGCCGCCTTCCCCTCGCGTCCCGTACAGGGTGATGTCCTCCCGGACGGCGCGGCCGAGATCGAGCCTCACCGGCTCCTTGTAGTAGGCGACCACCAGGACCTTGCCCCCACGCCGGACCATTTCGATGCACTGCTGCGGCGCTTCCGCCGCGCCGGACGCCTCGATGACGAGGTCCACGCCGCGTTTCCCGGCTGCCTCTCGCACGGCGGCCACGGCGTTCCCCGGGCGTGCGTCGACGACCACGTCGGCGCCGAGCCGCGCGCCCAACTCGAGGCGGCTCTGGCGCGTGCCCACCAGGATCACCCGCTCGGCGCCCAGGGCCTTGCAGAGCTGCACGGTCATGAGCCCCACCGGACCAGGCCCGATCACCACCACGGTGTCGCCTGCGACGTAGCCGCCGATCGCGTCGAGCCCATACAGGCCCGTGCCGGCGGTGGTCACCAGCACCGCGTCTTCCCAGCTCACGTTGTCGGGTAGAGGGAAGAGCGCGGTGACGTGGTGCACGACGTACTCGGCGAAGCCGCCGTCGGTGGTGAGGCCGCTGGTGCGGTGGCCCTTGGCGACGCTGCCGTAGTTCAGGCACGCGGTGTACATCCCGAGCACGCAGTTCTCGCAACGGCCGCAGCCCTTGTGGACCTCGCTGGCGACCCGGTCTCCGAGGTGCAGCTCGTCCACCGTCTCGCCCAGCGCGACAACGGTGCCCGTCCATTCGTGGCCCGGCGTGAACTCGCCGAAGGGCGGCTGGTTGGGAAAGGGGTGCGCCTGGATCTTGAGATCGGTGCCGCAAGTCCCGCACATCGCCACCCGCACCAGGACCTCGCCGGGCCCGGGCCTGGGCGTCGGCTTCCGGACGACGCGAAGGTCGCCTGGCCCGAACAGCACCGCGGCGCGCATGGTGGCAGGGACGGTTGCCGATTGCGCCTCGCTCGTCGCGTAAGCCATCGCCATCTCCTCAGGCGGAGGCCGCGGAAGTCTCGCGCCGGGTCGGCCCGGCGGCGAGCAGGCGTTCCAGCACCTGGACCGCTTGCTCGGCGAACCCGCGATCGTTGATCGCCAGATCCAGAACGTGCAGCTCGACCGACGGGGCGAGCGCCGCGCGCAACGAGGCGAGGAGCGCGCGATTGGCCTCGGGATCGTGGAGCGGCCCGCCGGGGCTGCCGACCTCGCTCCACCCTCGCTGCGGGTACAGGAACGCGGCCGTCCCCGGCGGTGCGGAATTCAGCCTCGCGGCGAGCAGCTCCCCGAGCCGGGTCGATTCGGCGGCGCTCGTCCGGACGTTGGTGTTGTACGGGTTGTGCCGGTGGATCGCCCGGCCGCGGTACTCCTCCGGGATCGTTCCGGCGGCTCCGAAGCAGAAGTAGTCCAAGCCGCCTGGAGCCACGACCTGTGGCAGGCCCCGCCGGGCGGCAGCGGTGAGCCTCCCCGGCCGGGTCGGCGCGTACACGTCCTGGCCGCAGATCTCCCCGGCCAGCTCGTGCGTGGTGAGATCGAGGACCCCGTCGAAGAGGCCTGACTCGATCAACTCCTCCATTGCCGAGCCGCCGGCGCCCGAGGCATGGAACGCAACCGGCTCGCGGCCGCGCTCGCGGAGGAGAGCGTGCGCGACCGCGACCGCTGCTTGTGTATTGCCGAAGGCAGTGATGGCGATGGCCGGCTGCGCGCCAGGCCTGAACGCCGGATTCGAGGCCACCATGCTTGCGATGGCCGCCGTCGCCGCCTCGAGAATGGGGCGGCTGACCAGGTTGGGCCCGCCGAGCAGGTCGGCCACCGAGAAGAAGACGGCCACGTCCTTGTGGCCAAAATAGGGGCGGAGGTTTCCCGAGGCCACCGTCGAGACGACCACCTTCGGCACGCCGAACGGGAGGCGCCGCAAGGCGATGCCGGCGATCGCGGTGCCTTGGTTGCCGCCCAGCGCGATCACCCCGGCGTAGCGTCCTTCCGCCGCGCCTTTGGCGAGGAGCCCGCCGGCGCCTTCTCCCATCGCCCGGATGGCTTCGTCGCGCGGAAGCAGGCCCACCGAGGTGGCGTCGAGACCCGCCGCCCGCGCGACCTGCTCGCGATCGACGTCCGGCCGGCACGCGGGCGGGTGGCGGAAGCCGGCGTCCATCAGGCACGACCGCCGTCCGCCGCGCCTCAGGAGATCGGCCACGTAAGCGGCCTCGGGACCCTTGGTGTCCAGCGTGGCCAAGACGACGATCTGCGCGGCCTCGCTCACAGGCCCTCCTGCATGTCATACCGGCCGCGCTATGAAAAGCGTAGCGCCGCCCTATCGGCGGCGACTAGAACCACCCGCGGTTCGGCCAGTCGCGCTTGTCGTCGGGGACCCGGGCCTCGATCTTCTTCACCTCGTCGACGAAGCCGGCCAGGTGCTCCGCCATCTTCTCGAAAATGCGCCGGCCCTTCTCCACGCTGGTATTGCGCAACGGATTGCCGATGGTGGCCGTGTCGGAATACTCGTGGTGGTTCATCGGCACGAAGATGTTCTCCGAGTTGCGGAAGATCACCGTGCCCATTCCATCGCGCTTGCTGAACGCCGGCCCCATCCATTTCGGTGCATGGGCGCGGTCCGGCTTGGCGCGCTCCATCCGGACGGCGCCCGGCAGGTGGTGGTCCTCGGCGTAGGCCATCATCGCTGCCGTCTCCAACTCGCCCGAGTGCCATCCCGGCGTCTCCTCGGGCGGGCCTTCCAGGACGTCCTTGAGCACGGTGCATTCCCGCTCGGTGGGCGTCTTGTACCAGGCGGTGAACGCGCCGCACTCGAAGCGCAGCCGGCGAAGCGCTTCCTCCATGGGCCTCGAGTTCGACCCGTGGTGCGAGACGAAGATGAGCTTGTTGAAGCCGGCGTAGATGAGGCTCTTGCCGATCCCCCAGAGTACGTCGCGGAAGGTGTCGGCCGGCAGGCTGATGGTCCCGGTCCCCCAGCCAGGCTCGCCCATGTGGTGGGGCGAGAAGCCGATCGGCACCAGGGGCGCGTGCGGGACGTCGCTCAGCCGGGCCGCCCGCCGCACCGCTTCGATGGTCACGTAGCTGTCGGTCCCGAGCGGGATGTGGGGGCCGTGCTTCTCGCAGCTGCCCATCGGCACCAGCACCACGTCGGTGAATTCCAGCCAGCGCTTGACGTCGACCCAGGGCAGCTCGAGGAGGTCGTAGCGGAGGTCGTGCGGCACGGCTGCCTCCTTCCCGGACCCACCCGATGGGCGGGTCCAGCACCATCCTAGCAAGAAGGAAGTAAAATGCAGACCGCCGAATGACCAACTACATCGCGCTGGCCATTCCGTTCTTCTTCCTGCTGATGG
>VBKO01000120.1 GCA_005888115.1 Deltaproteobacteria bacterium | reverse complement strand
ACCTCGTGCTGGCGATCGCCGGTACGACCTACCTGCTCTTCACCGAGTTCACCCTGCCACTGCCGCTGCAGATTGCGCCCGCCGCGCTGGTGCTGCTCACCTTGCTCGGCTGGGGCAGGCTGATGGAGCGCCGCCGATGGGCCCCGGCGGTGGAGCTGGGCCGGCTGGCGCTCACGGCGTGCGTCGCGGCGGCGTGGCTGCAAGATCTGCACGCGGCTGCGGCCGTTCTGTCAGCCGGGATCGCGGTCGCGCTCGGGCTATGGTTCCTGCGCGCGCGGGCGGCCGGACCGCGTCAGGTGACGTCGATTGCCGAGAAGGCCTAGCGCCACCAGCAACGCTTCCCACGACGGTGCGCCCGAGCTGCCGCAGCCGCCACCTGGAGCGGCATTGCCGGGTGGCGTCACGCCGGGGCTCACCGAGGTAGGTCCGTCCTTTGGATAGATGTCGCAGATCCCCCGCACGTCGTCCGCGTGCAGCATCCGCTTGCTCGTATCTCCGTTCGGAGCGAAGGCGTACATGGTCGCGTTCGGATCGGAGCTGTGGCCGAGCCCCATCGTGTGGCCCGCCTCGTGCGTGATGGTGTTCTGCACGTCGTATGCGACGCAGCCCACTCGCGTACCGCCCGGCGCGCACGGCGGACCGTCGGCGGTGGTGAAGGTGAAGGCGGGATCGTTGAGCTCGATGTCGGCGTCGAGGATCTCGCCGGTCGAAGTGGCCGCCGTGGTGGTGGTGGTCGCGATGGCGCTCGAGTCGCCTTCCCAGCAGTCGTACTTGTTCGAGCAGCCGCCCTGGGTCAGGCAGGGATCGTTTGCCGGAACCGCCGAGGCGCAGGTCTGCGTCCGCCAGAGGACCAGGTTGCGGTTCGTCACGCCGGGGAAGTACCCCACGCGCCGGTCCCCCTGCTCGAGCGGCAGCACTTCGTCGAATTTGAGATTGGAGCAGCTTACGGCGGCCCAGGTAGCGAAGCTCCTGCGGACGGCGTCGAACTCGCTCCCGTCGGAGAGGTCCGCGGTGCCCCGCGAATCGATCTGGAACGAATGCCCGCGCGTCGCCCAGAACAACAACGCCCCGCCGCCGCTCACGCGAGCGCGCTCGTAGGCCAAGGCGGGGAGCGCGACGAGGAGGCCGGCGAGCGCCGCGGACAGCCGCATCAACGCGCGCTCCTGGCGGCGCGCCGGACGCGGTCCCGTAGCTCGCGAACCGGCAAGTCGTCCTCCTCGCCCGCCGCGCAACCGACGCACGCGACATGGCTCCGGTCGCGCACCGCCCGCGCCGGCCCGCCCGGCGGGCCACCGACGCTGAACTTCCCCAGCGCGAGGCGCTCCACCGCATAGACGGCGGTCCCGGGCTCTTCGCCCAGCTTCCGTAGGAAAACGACCACTTCTTCCCGCGGGGAGAACGCCGCCACGCCGTCGACCGTCTGGGTCAGCTCTCCGATGGTCCCGCCGGGCACTCGCAATACGACCGCCGCCGGCTTGCCCCTGCCCTTCCACCATTCGATCGGTTGCAGCGTGACGCGCGTGAAGATCAGCCCACTCGATTCGCCGCCCGCTCCCCAACGGCTTTCGCGCGCCACGACGCGGGCGTGCAGCACCGCCTCGGCCGACGCGGTCAGCGTGGCGACGTCGGCTGGACCGCGAACGGTGGCTGCGGCGGCGGGCAAGGAAGCCGCCAGGATCAGGACGATGCGGCGCATGGAGGAGAAGCGTAACACGGCGTGTGGAGGGAAGGCGGCGCTGCGAAACAACCGATGCTTGCCCGCGTACTGCGCTCATGGGCGCGCGCTCGAAGGCTACTGGGCCGCCCCGGCGCCTTCGAACGACGCGTCCACCGCGCCGATCCGCCAGCCAGTTTGCGGGTCCACCTCGACCGCCGACACCTTTGCCCAGGGTCGTGGGCGGTACTCGATGCGGTGCCCGCGCGCCTCCAAGGCCCGTGCAGTCGACGCCTCCATCCCTTGCGGCTCGACACGGATCACGTCGGGGAACAGGTTATGGTGGATGCGCGGCGCCGCGAGCGCGCGGTCGATGGGCATGCGGTAGTCGAGGACCTGCACGATCGCCTGCGCGACGGTGGTGGGGATCGTCGATCCGCCCGCCGCCCCGAGCACGAGCCGCAGCTCGCCTCCCGGAGTGAAGACGAAGGTCGGCGCCATCGAGGAGAGCGGCACCTTTCCCGGACCGGGCCCATTCTCCGAGCCGCCGCGCACGTCGAAGGCGTTCATCACGCCGGGCGCAACGGCGAAGTCGTCCATCTCGTCGTTGAGCACGACCCCCGTGCCCTGCGCCACCACGCACGACCCGAAAGGCTCGTTGACCGTGGTGGTGAGCGCCACCGCGTTCCCTTGCGCATCGACCACCGAGACGTGCGTGGTATGCGCCCCTTCCTGCGCGTTGACGACCTGCTGCGCGGGCGTGGCCCGATCGCCGATCGACTCGCGCAGCGTCCGGGCGAACTCCTTGGAGATGACCTGGCGCGCGATCGGGGCCATGCCGGGATTGAAATCCGGATCGCCCCATCCCTCGCGGTGCGCGTAGAGCCGCTTCTCGGCCTCGATCATCACGTGCAGGTACGGCTCGGGCTTGTACCCTCCCGCGGTCGGATCCTCGCGCTCCAGCACGTTGAGCAGCCCGATCAGGATCATCCCGCCGGAGGACGGCGGCGGCATGGTGACCAGCCGGTGGCCCCGGTAGGTGCCCTCGAGCGGCTCGCGCTCGCGCACCTTGTAGCCGGCGAGATCGGGCTCGGTGAGGATCCCGCCGCCGGACTGCACGGTCGCGGCGATCCGGCGCGCGATGTCTCCCTTGTAGAACGCGTCGGCGCCGCGCAGCGCGATCGCTTTCAGCGTACGTGCAAGGTCGGGCTGGACGAGCAGGTCGCCCGGGTCGGGCGCGTGCAGCTCCCCGTCGCGGCCGCGGCGGAGGAAGATGCGCGAGGCCTCGGGGTCCGCGGCGAGGCACTCCCTGCGATCCTCGGCTTCGCGCACGTAGGCACGGTTGGCGCGGAACCCGCGGGTGGCGAAATCGATGGCCGGGCCAAGCACCTCCAGCAACGGGCGTTTGCCGAACCGCTTGAGCAGCTCGACGTAGCCGCGCACCGCGCCGGGCACGGCGACGGAGAGCGGCCCCACCCGCGCCAGGTCCTCCCGCGCCTTGCCATCCTGCACGTACATCTGCGGAGTGGCGGCCGCCGGCGCGACCTCGCGGAAATCGATCACCTGCACCTTCTTTTCGCGAGCCAGGTAGACCAGCGCGAACCCCCCCCCGCCGATCCCGCTCGACTGCGGCTCCACTACCGAGAGCGCGAAGGCGGTGGCCACCGCGGCGTCCACCGCATTCCCCCCGTGCCTCAGGATCGCGGCTCCCGCCTCGCTAGCCAGGGGATGCCCCGTCGCCACGGCGCCACGCGGCGACACGGCGGCGGTGGCGAGGACCAACGCAACGAAGACGTGCATGGGGCGCGCACTCTACGCGACGCCCATCGCGCCTGGGTAGCGATTCGCGATCAGCTCGTGCTTGCGAGCGAGAGCAGCACCTCACCGGCTCGGATCCGCCATCCAACGGCGAGCAACCACGTCCGCGCCGGCACCACTGGTGGATCTCTCCCCCGCTCGCGCCACGCCGAGCTGAACGGGTCACGCGGAACGTCCTCGTACCGCGCAGCTTCATCGGGAAAATGGTGCAGGAAGTTCAGCAAGACGTACGCGAGCGCGTTCGCGACCTGCGTGGGCGAGCGGAGAATGCGCGCGTAGTAGTGGTCCGCGAACACGGTGCCCTTCCGCTGCATCAGGCGGTTCAGCGCCTTCGCGATGCGGACGCCGAGCCCCTGCATGCCGCGCGCGAGGGCCCGCTCGTCGCACGCCTCCACAACCAGGTGGATGTGGTTCCCCTGGACCGAAAAGTGGACCAGGCGGAAGCCGAACCGGTCGCGCCCGCGCTCGAAGCTGCGTGCGATGCGCAAGAAGCAGCGCCGCGAGCGGAGGTTCCACACGTGGGGCAAGACTCGCCACGTCGCGTGCACCGGGTGCTTCGGTGACAGCGCCGGCCTGCGCCGGTGCGGCACTTTGCGCAGCTTGCGATTCTCACCGCGCCCGCGCTTGCGCCTACGCTTCCTGCGCCCACCCCAGATCGGGAGATGCAGCTCGATCTGCTTCGCCGTTCCCCCAACCCTCGCCATGCCCCCTCCCCGCCGCCGCCACACCGCACCAATACCAACTTGCTCGGGGATAGATTCTACCGAGGCGATCTGACGTTCCGGATCTACTTGGGGCAAGCCAGAGCGCGGAAGCTGCCCTCCTCGAGGATGGCGCGATCACGCTTCCACACTTG
>VBKO01000334.1 GCA_005888115.1 Deltaproteobacteria bacterium | reverse complement strand
CACGACCGCAAGATCTACCTCGGCGACACCGTGGTCGATCCCGCGCGGCTCGAGCAGATGCTGCAGTCCAACGCGCGCGTGCAGAAGGACAAGGAGGTCTATCTGCAGGCGGACCGCTCGCTCCCGTACGGCCTGGTGGTGCAGGTGATGGCGACCGCGCGCAGGGCGGGCGTCGAGTCGCTGGGCATGATCACCGAGCCGGAGAAGGAGCTGACCAGCCGGTGACCGAGGCGCGGCCGCAGACGGTCTATCGCAGCCTCCTCGGCGGAGACCCGCGCATCGGGTGGCTCGGCCCGGGGCTCCTGCTCGCCATCGCTTTGCACGTCCTGGTGGTCGCAGCGGCGTTCTTCCTGCCGCGCCTCCTCGACCGGCCGCACGCGCTGCGCAAGCCGGTGATCGCGCACCTGGTCGCGCTGGGGAAGCCGCGCGACTCGCAGCTCCTTCCCCGCAAGGAGTCGGAGCCTCCGGCCGCCGCCTCGGCGCCCGCGAAGCCCGCCGCGCCCTCGAAGGCCGCGTCGGGGCCACCGCGGCAGCTCTCCCGGCAGGAGATGATGGAGCGCGCCCTGGCCGGCGCCGCCCGGCGGACGCAGGACGAGAAGCCCGACCCGGAGCGGGCAGGCCAGGAAACCGGAAGCCCGAGCGGAACCGCGGCCAGCGCCGAGGAAGGCGAGAAGTACTTCGGGGAGGTGGAGGACAGGATCCACGCCAACTACGTGGTGCCGTCCGTGATCTCCGAGCGCGAACGGCTGTACCTCTCCGCGACGGTCGTGATCTACATCGGGCGCGACGGGTCCATCGTGAAACACGTGATGACCAAGCCCTCCGGCAATTCCTTCATCGACCAGGCGCTGGTGCTCGCCATCCAGCGCACCCGCCTGCCCGCGCCTCCGGCCGAGCTCGCAAGGCTCGTTCGCGACGAGGGCCTGGAGATCAACTTCAAGCCATGAAGCGACTGCTCCTCCTCGCGCTCGCCGCCGGCACGGCCGCGCACGCCCAGCGTCCGACCATCGACATCTCCGGCGCCCGCGTGCAGGCCTATCCCATCGCCCTCGCGCCGCCCTCCGGTGCTCCCGACGGATCCGACGTGATGGACGTGCTGGCGGCGGACTTCGACCGCAGCGGGCTGTTCCGGCTGCTCGACCCGCGCAGCTTCCTCGCCGACCCCGCCAAGGAAGGCAGCAGCGCGAGCACCATCGACTTCTCGAAGTGGACCGCAGTGGGCGCGCAGGCGCTGGTCAAGGCGGCTGCCAAGGTCGAGGGCGATACGGTCAAGGTAGACTTCCGGCTCTTCGACGTCCCGCACGCGTCGGAGATGCTGCGCGGCGAGTACAGCGCGCCACGCGCGGCTCTGCGGCAGATCGCCCACCGCTTCGGCGACGACGTGGTCCGGGCCTTCACCCAGGAGCCGGGCATCTTCCAGACGCGCATCGCCTACGTGCGCGAGACGGAGAACGGGAAGCAGATCGCGGTGGCCGACTCCGACGGATACGCGCCGCAGCAGCTCACCTCGGGGTCCATCAACCTGCTGCCCGCGTGGATGCCGGGCGGCCGGTCACTGGCGTTCTCCAGCTTCCGCAACGGCGCCGGCGCGCACCTCTACCAGGTCGATCTCGCCACCCGCGCGGTGCAGCCGCTGGTGACGATGGGCGACTTCGCCACCGGCGCGGTGTTCAGCCCGGACGGCATCCGCTTCGCGTTCTCCGCCAGCCAGGCGGAGAACACCGACATCTGGCTCTCGCCGATCGAGGGTGGGGCGGTGCGCAGGCTGACGGATTCGCGCGGGATCGACATCTCCGCCTCCTGGAGCCCGGACGGCAAGCGGATCGCGTTCGTCTCCGACCGCGCCGGCTCCCCGCAGATCTACACGATGGCGATCGACGGCAGCGACGTGCGGCGCGTCACCTTCCAGGGCAACTACAACCAGGAGCCGGCCTGGTCGCCGAAGGGCGATCTGATCGCGTTCTCGGGTCGCGACGAGCACCGCGTCTTCGACCTCTACGTGGTGAACGTGCAGACCGGGAAGGTGGGGCGCCTGACCCAGAGTGAAGGAACCAACGAGAAGCCGTCGTGGGCGCCCAACGGCCGGCTCCTCGTATTCAGCTCCACGCGGAGCGGCAAGAAGCAGCTGTGGACCATCCTGCCCGACGGCTCCAACCCGCGTCAGATCACGAATGACCCCCGCGGAGCTTCCGACGCCGCCTGGGGACCCCTCGCCGGCAAGTGACCTGGACTTGGACGTCCTTTCTCATGAAGTGGTTCCCGCGGCGCGCTCCCGCGGAGCTCAGAGTGGATCGATCGCGAAATACGGGCCGAGGCGTGGCTCGCCGAAGAGTGGATCGGGCGCGAGATTGATGCCGAGGTCGATGGCGATGCGGCCGATCGGAGTCAGCCAGCGGAGCCCGACTCCCATGGCATCGCGAAGCACCAAGGTCTTCAGGAAACGATACGGAGGCACCGCCCACAGGTTGCCCACGTCATAGAAGAACGCCATTTCCAGCGATTGCCCGACGGGAACCCGCAGCTCCGCGGTGAAGGAGACGAATTGATCGCCTCCGCTGGACGCGCCGCCCGCCTGCGCGACCCGCGCCTGCGAGGTGCACGCCGGGTTCTGGGGTCCGAGCACGCCCTGGCACTTGCGGACCGCGTCGCGCAACTCCTCGCTCACGTCCTGCGGCTGGACGGCATCCTCGTGGAAGCCGCGAAGGGAGGTGGCGCCGCCCAGGTAGAAGCTGCGATCGCCCGGCGTGTGCGAGTTCGGGTCGAGCTGGTAGATGCGCCCGGCGCGCGCGGAGAGCACGAGGCTGGAGAGGAGCGGCAGTGGGATGTAGCCCGCGATCTGCCCCTGCAGCTTCACCAGCCGCACGATGATTTCGCTCGCCTGGAACGAGCGGAGATAGTCGCCCGAGACCTGCGCGAAGATCCCGGCGCGCGGCCGCGCCGGATCGTCGCGCAGATCGAGCGTGACCGACGGCCGGAGCGAGCCGAACAGCATGTTCCCGGAGGGCAGCCGGCAGGTGCGCAGGTCGATCTCGGCGACGAACTCGCACACGGTGGCGAACGTTCCGAAGCTCTGGTAGCCGACCTCGTATTGCACGCCGGCCGCGACCGGTCGATTCTTCGCCAGATCGACCGAAGCCTGCGCCGAATACTTCGTCAGCGAATAGCTCGGTCGCAACGCGCGCTCATGGATGAGATCGATGCCGGCGCGCAGCTTGTCGGTGATGGGCCACAGCCGCGGGGCGCTGAGGCCCAGGTCGACGACCCGTTCGATCGGATCGCTCGGCAACTCGAACTTGCTCACGCATTGCGGGGCGCCGTTGGGGCCCTGCGAGCACTCGGATTTCGTGTACGGCTCGCGAAGGAAGGGAAAGTCGGCCTTCGCGACCGCGCTGAAGGTCAGCCCGCGCCCGAGGAGGTTGCCTTGCGTCCACTGGGCGGTGGTGCGCGGACCGTCCGCGAGGGAAAAGCCGAGCGTGGCCTGGAAACCCTTGGTGGGGCGTTCGCGCAGCTGCACCTGGACGGTCTTCTCCGGCTCGGCCACCTCCGGGTTTCTGGGCGTGAGCGTCGCGCTGAAGAAGATGCCGGTGCGCAGCAGCGCCTGCTGCCCGCGGTCGAGCACCTCGGGGGTGAGCACTTCTCCTTGCTTGAGCCCGATCAGGTCGAGGACCAGCGATTCCTGCGTCTTGCGCTGGCCGACCACCTCGACGAACCCGACGCGCACCACGGGACCCGGTTGGATGCGGTAGCGCACCACGACCCTGGCGAACTCCTGCCCGGGCTCTGCGTTCTCGTCGAAGGTCTCTTCGTCCTCCACGCGGGCGTACAGGTGGCCGCGGCGGGTGAAGATCTGCGTGAGCGCCGCGCGGCCCTCTTCGGCGGCGAAGTAGTTGAACGGCTGGCCCTGGCGCAGGGTGATCGCGGCATCCATCTCGCGCGGCGAGACCTCGCCGCCGCCCTCGATCAGGATGCGCGACACCCGGGTCTGCTCGCCCTCGGCAATGGGGATGCTGACGCGCAGCCGGTGCCCGTCGCCTCCGATCGGCTCCGGCCTGGGCGGCCCGGCGCGCGCCGAGAGGTACCCCTGGCTCTTGTACAGGTCTTCGATCTGCTTGAGGGCGCGCGCGTACAGGACCGGATCGAACACCGTCTCCGGCTCGGCGCGCGTCCGCGGACGGCGCGGCGCCGCCACGCGGCCGGCGACCTCCGTCGCATCCACGGACCAGGGATCCGCGCCGGCGGCCGGATCGGGAACGACTGCGTCGCGCAGCTGCTGCAGGACGCGCTCGCGGAGCTGCCGGGTGGAGAACTCCTGGTTGCCGGTGAACACCACCTGCTCGACGCGCACCGGCCGGTCCTCGTCGATGCTGAAGACGAGCTCCACCGCGCCGTCGCGCGTCACGATCTCCCGCTCGGCGACGCGCGCGCGCAGGAACCCCTGGCCGACGTAGAACCGGCGCAGCCTGGCGGCCATCTCCTGCGCCATCTGCGAGTCGACCGGCTCGTCCTCGCCCGCCGACGGCGTGGAGAGACCCAGCTGCGCGATCAAGAGCCCGGCGGGAAACGCCCGGTTGCCGCGCATGTGGAACCGCACCACCGGTCCGGCGCGCACCGGCACGATCACACGGGCGCCGGCGGGAGGGACGTCCTCGAGCAGCGGCGACTCGACCACCGCGCGCAGCCGGCGGGCGCGCCGGTACCGGTCGCGCACCCCGCGCACGCCCTCGTCGAGCGTGGACAGGTTGAGCACGTCTCCGGGCTGCAGCTTGAACGCGGCGAGCAGCTCGTCGCGATTCAGCGCGAGCTCCCCGCTGAACCGCACCTCGGCGATGCGGGTGACCGGTCCTTCGTCGATGCGCATCTCGAGCGCCACGCCGTCCTTGGCGGGCATCCGCACGGGAGTGACCGTGGCGCGCCGGTACCCGATGCGGTGGTACGCGGCCCCGATCGCCTCTGCCGCGCGCGGGACCAGATCCTCCTGGAACTCGGCGTTCACTTGGAGATTGGCGGTCTGGTGCAGCAGGCTCTCCGCCAGCGCCTTTTGCCCGCGGAAGACGACCGACACGAGCTTCTGCACGGGCGCGAGGACGAACACCAGGCGGACCGCGCGCGTCCAGCCGGGCTTGTAGCTCTCCTTGGGGAGCGGCTCGATGTACGCGGCCACCCGCGCGAAGCGCGCGCTGCCGTGGATCGCCCGCACCGCGTCGCGCACGTCGCGCGGGTCCAGCGGGGCTCCGTTCTCCAGCGCGACCAGCGCGCGCAGGTCCTTGACTTCGGTCCCCTCGAAGACGACCTCGCCCACCCGGACGGCGCCTTCCCATCTCAGCTTCAGGTCGACGCCGAAGTCGGTGCCCGTGGTGATGTGCTCGTTGTCCAGCTGGATCTGGCCCGAGAGCGATTCGGAGAGCTGGTAGGAGATCAGCCCACGATAACGGCGAGTGGAGAGCCCTTCCAGAACGCGCAGGTCCAGCTTGTCGGTGAGCAGGCGCGAGCGGAAGCGCGCCATCGGCTCCAGCCTGTTGGTCGCTGCCGAGAAGTCGGAGGCGAAGTCGATGGTCGGATCGCGCAGGATGGTGTTCTTCGGGATGAACCTGCGCACCTCCTCGGAGAAGCCGGTGACCTTGTTCAGCGCCTCGACCCCGATGGCGAGCCCCGAATCGGTCGCATTGAAGCCCGCCTGCTGCAACTTCTGTGAAACGAATCCGAAGGTGAGCAGTAAGCCGAGATCGGCCTCGGTGAGCGCCGGCTCGGAAGTCAAGGTCACGTGCGGCTCGGCCGGCGTGCCGAAGGCGTGCAGCCGGATCTTGTACTCGATCTCCTGCGCCTTCACCTGGGCCAGGGCCTGGAAGTCGAAGGAGGGGCGTACCCGGGTGCGGTCGGTGAAGGTGAGCACCCCTTGCTCGATCTGGAACTCGTTGCCGCGGAACTGGGCGGTCCCGTGGACCGTGTTCACCGAGCCGAGCAGGCCGACGCTGCGCGAGGTGCCGGTGACCTTGAGATCGCCCTTCAGATCGGCGCGGGCCAGGTTGTTCTCGATCCGCACTCCGCGCGAGAGGTGGACGTCGAGGTCGAAGTGCACCACCAGCGCGCTCTTCGCCAGCACCCGTGGCGCGGGCGGCCGCCGGCTGAAGTCGAGGAGGCTCCGCTCCAGGTCGAGGTCCTCGGCGTAGCGCAGGCGGCTGACGATCAGCGACCCGCCCAGCACCGGCTCGAGCGGTGGGCCGTAGAGGGTCACATCGCCGTCGAGGGTGGCGGGCAGGTTGTCCTGGAACCGCACGTTCACGTCGCTGATGTGGGCGGCGATGTCGACCTTCGTCGGGTGCAGCGCCTTCATCTCCATGCCGCCGGAGAGCTTCGCCTCCCCGTTGTTCAGCTTGCCGCGCAGCTCGTCGATGACCAGCGCGTCCTGGCTGAACGAGACGCTGCCGTTCAGCTCGCGGGCGGCGAGCGGCAGCCCGCGCAGCCGCGCCTCGCCGTCCTCGATGCGCAAGTTGCCGAGCACGGTCGGCGCCTGGAAGGTGCCGCCGACGGTGGCCTGGATCAGGTAGGTGCCCGCGGCGTGCTCGAGGTCAGCGAACAGGTTCTGCAAGATGCGACCGTCCACCGACGCCGCCAGCCGCAGGTCGAGCTTGCCGCTCCGGAGGCGGCTGCCGGCCACGGTGGCGGTCGTGTACGGCGCGCGCAGCGCCAGCTTGCGCACCTCGATGCCCGCCGGGCCGAAGACGAGCTGTCCGGGGCCGTCGTTCTCGAACGCCATTCCGTTGCGCACCAGCTGCAGCGCGCTCAGCTCCGCCCGGCCCTCCGATTCGCGCCAGCGCAGGAGCGAGCCGGAGAGGGACAGCGCGGCGGAGAGCGATCCACCCTGCACCTCCGCCTCGGGAAGGAAGCTCTGGAAGTAACCGGACAGGTCCGGAAAGCGCACGGCCAGGGTGGTGGAATACGGCAGCTCGCCCTCGAGGGTCGCCCGGCCTTCCAGCCGGTGCGTCCCGACATCGCCCTCCCAGCGCAGCTGCTTTCCGTCGAGGCGCACGAACACCTTGCCGTCGCCCAGCTCGGCGCTGCCCGCGCGCCCGCCGGCGAAGCTCGAGCGCACCTCCAGCACGGGATGCTGCGCGACGCCCCGCAGGCGCGCCTCGACCGCGAGCGGTCCTTCGAGCCGCGCGTGCTTGGCGAAATCGAGATTTGCCAGGGTGAAGTCCCGCGTGGCGGCGTCGATCTCCAGCCGCCAGGCCGGCCCGAACCGGCCGGCCACTTCGAGCTCGCCGTCGCCATGGCGGAGCAGCAGGCGCTCGATCTCCAGCCGCGGCTCCTTGCCGTGGAGTGCGATCCGGGCCTCGCCACCGTCGAAGGCCTGTCCCCAGGCGGACGCCGAGGAGAAGGACAGGCGCGCCTCGCCGTCGGGAGCCACGGCCGGACCTTTGACGTCGATGACGCCGGACAAGCGCCCGTCGAGGTCGTCCGGGCGGTTCACCGAGGAGAGCGCGGGGACCAGGCCTTCGGCCAGATCGATCAGGTCGTGCACGTACGCGTCCGGCAGATCGAGGTGCGCGTCGATGACCGCGTCATGGCGGAAGTCCAGCTTCACGCGCCCGGCGTAGGTGGAGCGATCCTTGCGCCCGCGCAGCTGGTCCAGCGAGAGCACCATGCCGGTGAAATCGACCTGGGCGGAGAGGTCGCCGAGCGAGAGGTCCATGAAATGGAACCCGCGCATCGCCGCGCTGGACGTAACCCGCACGTCGGCGTACGGGCCATGGACGCGCGCGGCCAGCGCCGCCCGCCCGTGCCAGGGCAGCTCGGCCAGGTGCCCGCGCAGATCGTCGAGGGACAGCCCATCGGTCTGGGCAAGGAGGTCGAGCCCGCGGGCGGAATCGGTGTACAGCGCGCCCTCCACGTTCAGGACCGAAGAACCCGACTCGATCCGCGCGCCGCGCAAGGTCACCTTTTGACGGTCGATCGCCACCGCGCTGACGAGGTGGCCCTTGGGCATCTCGAGCATGCGCCCGGGGCCACCCTTGCGGCGCGCGTCGTAGGCCCGGTCGAGGACGGAGAAGTCCGACAAGTCGAGCGAGGCTTCGCCGGTCAACAGAAGTGGGAGCAGCGTCCCCTTCATCTGCACCTTGCCAGCCGTGCGCAGGACGACCCAGGCGTGCGGAAGCGTCAGCTTGCGCAGCACCTCGGCCAGCTCCACGTCGCGCAGGGTGAGATCCGTGGAAAGCGGGACTCCCTGGCCGAACCCCACCTCGGCGCTTCCCGCCACCTGACCGCGGCCGACCGCGACGTCCAGGTGCTCGACCTTCAGGCGCCGCGTGTTCAAGTCGAATCGGGCGCTCAGGTCGCCCGGGTCGAATCCGTCCAGCTGCAACCCGCGGAGCCGGACGTCGCCGCGGACGTGCGGGTCCTTGCGCGCGAACGTCACCGTGGCATCGGCGGCGAAGGACCCGTGGACCCCCTGCAGCGCTCCCGGCATGTACGCGGCGAGCGCCGCGCCCAGGTCGTCGGCGCGCACGTTGGCGCTGGCGTCGATGTGCGGGTCGCACAGGTCCGAGATCCGCCCCGAGAGGAACGCCGCCGCCTCGGTGGCGATCAGGTCGGCGCGCGTGACCTCGAGCTGGCCGGTCCCGCGCAGGTCGACCTTGGCCGCGCCGCGCACCGAAACCAGGCCGATCTTCCGACCCGGCAGCTCGACCGCGCCGCCGCGGGTCGCGAGGGCGACCTGCATCGCGTCGCCCTCGCCGTGGATCGAGGCGCTGGCGCGCGGCAAGGTGACGCTCACGCCTCCGCCGCGCACGTCGACCGACGCCTTGCGGATCTTCACCCGCCCCAGCTCGAATCGGTCGAGCACGTCGGGCAGGCATTCCTGCCGCCGGGCGCGCGCGGTGGGCGCGGATTGCTGATCGAGCGAGAGGTGCAGCTCGGGATGATCGATTTCGAGCTGCTCGAGCCGGATGCGCTGCAGCACCGGGCGGACCAGCACGTGGACGAACACGCGCGCGACCTTCAGGTCGATGCGGCCGCCCGGGTCGCCGACCTGCAGCCCGTCGATGGTGAGCTGCCCGCGCGCCGGGTCCACCGAGCAGCGCGCCACGCGCACCTGCGCGGCCGTGGCCTCCTCGATGGTCGCCACCGCGTAGGCGCACAGGTTGTTGGCGACGAAGTCGGTGCGGAGAAATGCGATCGCCCCTCCGGCGACCACCGCCGCCGCCAGCGCGCCGGCCACCAGCACGCGGCTCAGCACGGGTGTTCCACCGCCTTGCTCGAGGGTCGGATGCCCGGAGCTGACCGCGCGCGCCGCATGCTTCTCTCTTCAACTCCCGACCGGCATGCGCCGGTCGCGGTCACGAGGGCTTGGCCAGTCCAGCCAGGTATCGATCGATCTCCCCCAGGTCGAGCGGCTTCGGTTCCCTGGGCGCGGGGGGCGGCGTCCGGAGAGGGACCTGATCGTCGTTCACGGCCGCGGCGCCGTCGAGCCCCAGGTCGGCGGCGACCCTGCCGATCATCGCTTCGTCGATCATCGGCACCCGGGCTACGTATCCCTCGAACAGAGCGTTGTCGCAAAGCGTGTTGATCACGCGGGGTGTGCCGCTCGAGAAGTGGTGCACGGCGTTGACCGCCTCGGGCGTGAACGGCATCCGCGACGCGCCGGCCAACCGGAGGCGGTGCTTGATGTACGCCTCGGTGCTCTCCGGCGTCAGGTGCGCGAGGCGGAACTTGATGGCCACGCGCTGGGCGAGCGGCGGGTCGAGCTTCAGGTTCTCCTCGATCTCGGGCAGACCGAAGAAGATCAGCGAGAGCAGCTTCCGCTCGGGTACCTCGAGGTTGAGCAGCCCGCGGAACTCCTCCATCAGCTCCCGCGTGGCGAGCATCTGCGCCTCGTCGATCAGCACCACCGCCCGCTTGCCCTGCTCGTAGATGCGGACCAGCCTCTGGTAGAGCTGTCCGAGGAGCGTGAGCTTGTCCTCGCTGGGGGCATCGACCCCCAGCTGGAGCGCGATGCGCTTGAGCAGCCAGGAGGCGGTCACGCCGCTGTGGATGATCACCAGGAGCGCCGCCTCATACTCGTTCTCCGGCAGGGAATCGAGGAGCCGGCGCGCCAGCGTGGTCTTGCCCGCGCC
Source organism: Deltaproteobacteria bacterium (assembly GCA_005888115.1). GTDB lineage: Bacteria > Myxococcota > Myxococcia > Myxococcales > 40CM-4-68-19 > VBKO01. The sequence continues at coordinate 3,599 of VBKO01000334.1, read as the reverse complement.
GATGTCCCCCACCAGGAGGGCGAGGCCCTTCATCTGCGAGCAGACGTGCGTCAGCCGCACCAGCGCCTGCGCGTGCTGGGGCGAGTTGAAGTAGAAGCGCGACACCGGGGCGTTGGAGAACGGCTCCTGGGCCAGCTCGTAGTAGTCGAGGTAGTTCACTTGAGCGGCCTCACCCTAGATGAACCCGATCTTCCGGTTGCGCGATGCGCCCCCGTCGGGCGGCTTCTTCTCCGCCGCAGCGCTCGCCGGCGCCAGGCGCGCCGCGGGCGTCGCCGCCGGCTTCACCGGCGCGCGCGGCCGGGCGCTGCTGTTGCCCAGCCGCTGGATGCGCGCGGCGACATCGCGGAAACCGCGCTCCTCCGCCGCGACCTCCTGGTACTGCTGGAGCGCCTCGCCGTTGCGTCCCAGCGTCTCGAGCACGCTGCCCAGCTCGAAGGCCAGCGCGCGGCGCGCTTCGGGATTCAACTCCTCGAGCTCGAGCCCGTCCTTGAGGTACTTCACCGCCGCCTCGGCGTTCCCCCGCTCCGCCTCGACCCATTTCCTGGTAGGCGATGCCGAGATCGTAGTGCGTCTGGGCGTCCTCGCGCCGGACCGTCTGGGCCACCTTGTTGCGGAACTCGCCCAGCACCTCGTGCGCCGGCACCTGGAAGCTGTCCAGCACGTCTCCGTCGAGCGGCGTGTCCTCGACCAGCTGCGCGGCGTTGATCTCGGCCGCCAGCTCTGCCGCGAGCTCCGCGGCCAGATCGTCATGCTCGGGCGTACTGGCCACCGCGGGCGCCGCTGCCGGACGGCGCGGCGCGGCGGCGGGCCGGAGCGTGCCGAGCGTCTTCTGTCCTGCGCCGCCGATGCGGCGCAGCCGGGCGAGCGCGCCCTGGTGCTGGGGCTCACCCATCAGGATGGCCTCGAGGATGGCGCGGGCCTCCTCGGAGAGGCCCGACTCGATGTAGAAGTCCGCTTCCGCCAGGTCGGAGGCGAAGGCGTCCTCGCCTCGCGCGGCGGGAGCGGCGGCGAGGGGCTCCACCTCGAGCAGCGGCTCGTCCTCGGGCAACGGCAAGCTGTCGGCCTCGATCTCCGCCTCGACCAGCGGCTCGTCCAGGCCCTGCTCCGCCTCGGCCGTTTCCAGCTCGATCTCCGCCTCGGCGGGATCGAGCTCGATCTCGTGGCGTGGCGCCATCGCCGCCGGCGCCGGCGCCCCGGCCAGGGCGGCGTTGCGCGGATCCAGGTCGCGCAGCTCGGAGCGCGCCTGCTGCGCCCGCGGATCGCGCCGCTGGGTGTAGAGCCGCACCAGGGTCGCCAGCTCGGCGATCGCGTCGTCGGTGCGGCCGCTGGCCAGGGCCACCGTCTTCGCCTTCTCGTGCGCATCGAGATTGTTCGGATCCGCCGCGAGGATCCTGCGCAGGTGCTCCTGCGCTTTGTCGTGCAGCCCGTACTTGACGTAGACCTCGGTCTCCTTGAGCAGCTTGGGGATGCTCGAGGTGCTGACCGGCTCGGCCGGGCGGGCCGGGGGACGCGGGGCGGCAGTAGGCGCGGGAGCCGCCACGCGGCCGGTGGGAGGAGGCGGAGGCGAGATGACCGCGGCCCGCGGGGCCGGGGCAGGCGCCGCCGCGGTGCGCGACGGGACCGGCGCCGGGCGGGGCGAGTCGCCGCCTCCGCGGAGGGCCGCCTTCACCTCGGGATCGTCGGGCGCCAGCTCGGCCGCCCGCGCGTAGGTCCTGCGCGCCTCGTCGGCCTGGCCGGAGTCTGCGTGCACGCGCGCCAGCTCCTTGAGCACCGAGACGGTCTTCGAGGTCTGGCCCAGGTCCTGGAACGCCTTGGCCAGCATCTGCAGCGTATTCAGGTCGCGCGGGTTGGCCTTGAAGCAGATCTGCAGCTTGGAGAGCGCGCGCTTCGAGTCGCCCCGGGAGAGGAAGTGCTCGGCCAGCTCGCGCGCCAGCGCAGTGTCGGCTTGGTCGAGGTGGCTGATGCGCTCGGCCACGCGCAGGTAGTCGTCGGTGCGGCCGTTGCGCTGCAGGTATTGCGCGGCGCGCCGGAGCTCGGTCACGGCCTCGACAGGGTTCTCCTGCCGCGCGTACTGCTCGCCCAGCCGGATGCGGGAGGCGACGTTGTCGGGATCGAGGTCGACCAGCTTCTTGAGCGCATCCAGGCTGGCCTTGTGGTCGCCGGTCTTCTCGTGGTGCGCCGCGACCGTCTGCCACTCCTTGGTCGCATCGCCGATCAGGCCCAGCTGCTGGTAGAGCTCGGCGAGGCGGACGTTGACCTCGACCCGCTCGACGACCTTCAGGACCTGCTTGTAGAGCGCGACGGCCTTCAGGTAGAAGCCCTGCGCCGCATAGGTGCGCGCCACCTTCTCGAAGCAGTCCGCCGCTTCGGACTGCTTCTTCATCTTTTGGTAGAGCTCCGCCAGCTTCTGGAGGACGCGGACGTCGTCCGGGTCCACTTCCAGGACGCGTTGGTATTCCTTGACGGCCTTCTCGAACTGACCTTTGACGATCAGCTTGGAAGCCGACTCGATGACCTTGTTCTTGTCCATCGGTCCGGGAGGGCTCCCAGTCTCGCTCTCGAAGGGGCGGCGGAATTCCAGCGTAACGTGCTCGGAGGGTACATTCAAGGCCGCTCGGCGCTTGGGAAAAACGCTGATCCGCCCACCCCGCGCAGCGCACACCGGAGCACGTCGCGCCGCGCTGCGTCCAGGCCATGTCGGGCGCTGTCGGTAATCGGAGGCGAATGTAATCAACTACTCACAGGTAATTTTCCGTTACCCGGCGGCAGGGGCCGCTTCCGCCAGCAGCCGCTCGACGGTGCGCGTGTCGTAACGACCTTGCACGAACGGCTCGAACTGGAGGAGCCGCTTGTGGAAGGGAATGTTGGTCTTGATTCCCTCGACCACGTACTCCTGCAGCGCCCTACGCGCTCGCATGATCGCGGCGGGCCGCGAATCGGCGGTGACGATCATCTTCGCCACCAACGAGTCGTAGAAGGGCAACACGCGGTACTGCTCGTAGGCGACGGAGTCGACGCGCACGCCGAGACCGCCCGGCGCGTGGTACGCGGTGATGAGCCCCGGCGAGGGCGCGAAGGTGACCGGATCCTCCGCGTTGATGCGCAGCTCGATGGCGTGGCCGCGCAAGGCGATGCTCTTCTGCGTGCGCCCCAGCTCCTCCCCGGCGGCGAGCCGGATCTGCTCCTTGAGCAGGTCGATCCCGGTCACCGCCTCGGTCACCGGGTGCTCCACCTGGATGCGCGTGTTCATCTCCATGAAGAAGAACTCGCCGCGCTCGTCGAGGAGGAACTCGATGGTCCCGACGTTGTTGTAGCGGATCTTCTTCATCGCCTCGACGGCGACCCGCCCCATCCGCTCGCGCAGCTTCTCGTTGAGCGCTGGCGAGGGCGACTCCTCCAGCATCTTCTGGTGGCGCCGCTGCACGCTGCATTCGCGCTCGCCGAAGTGGACCACGTCTCCGCGCTCGTCGGCGACGATCTGGATCTCGATGTGCCGGGGACGCTCGACGTACCGCTCGACGTACATGTCGCCGTTCCCGAACGCCGCCAGGGCTTCGGCCGAGGCGGTGCGGTACATCTGTGCCAACTGCTCCCTCTCG
>VBKO01000333.1 GCA_005888115.1 Deltaproteobacteria bacterium | reverse complement strand
CAGACGCGCATCGCTTCGAAGCTCTCCGGGCTCACCGCCCAGCGCGGTCCGTGGCCGATGCCCCAGGAATGCAGCGTGACGATCAGCTGCGAGTCGGTGAACGTAGCTGCGACCCACCAACCGACCGCCAACGCGGCCACCGCGGGAAGCCACCGCACGAACTGGCCGCACGACACACGGAGGAGCGCGCCGGCGAGCGCGGAGATCTCCCGCCAGGCGCCGTGCATCCAGTCGGGCCACGCCGATCCGCCGAAGGGAGCGAGCAGGGCGGCGCGCTCGGTCACCAGCGCCGAGAGGCGTGCGCGCGCATCGCGGGCGCGGACGATAGCATCCTGCACGAACGCTTCGCGGGAGACGTTGGCGGACCCCTCCAGCGCCGCCTTGCCGAGACGCTCGCGGGTCTCTTCGCGGGCGCGGCGCGCCGCGCGCAGACGGTCCCGCAGCACGGCGCGGGCAGCCACTCCGCGGACCACCACGAACGGGCGCGCGCGACCGGAGGCGGACGCGAAGTCGTCGCGGTCCTCCTCGAGCGAGGCGCGCAGCGCGGTCCGCAGGTGGTCCTCCGCGTGTCCGCGGCTGCGCACTTCGTCCACCAACCTGCCGACGGCGGCTGACCCCGCCAGCGCTCCGCCGAGGATGCGCAGCGCGACCCGCTCCCTGCGACGGGTGGGGCCGATCTTCCAATCCAGCCTCCACGACACGACCGCCGCGGCGATCCGATCGAGGAACCCGCGCCGTTCGGCGCTCACCCGCATTGCTCGAGAAGCCACGTCGGAACCGTAGGCTACGGGGGCGGTGGGACATCAACCGCCGGATGTGCGGAATCGTGCCCCTCGCGCGAACCCGGTGGTCGCCGTTACCTTGCTGGCACTCTCTCTGCAAACCGGGCCGGTCGATGCGAGCGTCACGCGAACAGAAACCGTGCCGGACCCTTGTCTCGGGGCTGCTCGCGCTCGCCGCCGCCTGTGTTTCGTCGCGTTCCGGACAACGCGAGGCGCCCGTCCCGGATCCGGTCTCCATCCCTGTCGTCGAGGCGACGCTCGCGCCCGCTCCGGAACCCCCGCCACCGCCCGCCCACCCTCCTACCGACCCGCCCCCGGTCGACCCCGTCCAACGCATGCTGTCCGCCGCGAGGGCAGAGTTGGGCAAGCGCGGTGGTCGCGAGGGCATCGACTGTTCCACCTTCGTCCGTGCCGCCTTCTCCGCCGCGGGCGTCGATCTCTATTCCGAGGCGTCGCCGCGCGACAAAGGCGTGCAGGCCATCCGCCGGTACGTCCGCCATCACGGCCGGCTCCACCGCCGGCGGCATCCCGCCCCGGGCGATCTCGTCTTCTTCGACAATTCGTATGACCGGAACCGCAACGGGTTGCTCGACGACCGCCTGACTCATCTCGGTATCGTCGAGGAAGTCCGCGCCGACGGAACCGCGCTCGTCCTGCACTCGACCAACCACGGTGTCGTGCGTGAGCCCATGAACCTGCGACGCCCGCACGCGTCGACCGGCGCCGGCGGCGAACCGATCAATGCCGTGCTGCGGCGGCGGACACCGCACGACGCGCCGGGGACGCCGCATTTCATGTCCGAGCTGTTCGCCGGTTTCGGAACCGTCTTCGGCGCGGAGCATCCCGCGCAGCCCGTGGCGCGCCGCCCCCTCCGCGGCGGCGCGCGCCGCCGCTGACGGGTTTTCCAGTTCCGCGGCAGGTTTGATCCCGGATTGAAGTTTCATCCGTGGCGGAACGGACGCGCGATTCCCCGCTCCGTCCCGACCGTCGGCGCATCCAAGCGGCGCGCACGTGGAGGTCTGCCATGAGGCAGCCGAGCATTCTCGATGTCCTGCGCGCCGTGCGGGAAGTGGGGCCGACGCATCCCGAAGTCCGTGCGTGGTGGTATGCGCCCGGCCAGCGGGTACGCCTGCAAGGGGTCCTGGCTGGCGAAGAGGCGCGCGACGCGCTGGAAGTCGTCATCGAGACCGATGGCGACGGCGCCGATCTGCCGCGCATCGCCGGCGATCTGGCGGATCGATTGCGCCGCGGTCGCGTCGCGGTGCGCCGCCACCGGGGGAACGCGGAAGAACGGCAGCTCTACCGCCTGCTGAGCCGCGGGAAGCCGGTGACGCTCGCTGAGTCGGCGCCTGGCGACGCGGGCCCCCGAGGTGGCGGATGACGCGTCCCGGAGGCCGCGCGGGACAGGAAGAGTCCGGCACGCTCGCGAGTCTGTTTCTCGCAGCGATGCGCAGGCACGATCGCGCGGGCGTCCTGCTGCACCAGGACGGCACGAAGTGGCGCGAGACGCCCGACTGGCGGCTCGAGCGGCAGGTGATCCGGCTCGCGTTGTTCCTCCGCGAGCGCGCGTCCCTCGTGCCGGGCGACCGCGTGGCGATCCTGTCCCGGCTGCGTCCCGAATCGGTGGCGGCGGAGCTGGCCGCCATCGCGCAGGGCGCCGCGGCGATAGCGATCGATCCCGAATTGCCTTCGGATACGGTGCGCCGTGCGATCGAGCAAGCGGCCCCGGCCGTAGCGTTCGTTCCCCGTGGTCCGGAGCGGGAGCAGGCTTCCGGAGCGCGCGCGGTGGTGTGCTTCGAAGGGAAGGCCGAGGGCGCCTGGGCATGGAGCGAGGCACTCGATCTGGGCGGCACGCTCGACACGCCCGAGCGTGCGCAGTCGTTTCGCGCGCAGGCGCGCGAGGTAGCGGCAAGCTCGCGCGCCCTCGGATACCTCGCCGGATTGGACGGCGGGTCGAGCTGCCAATACCTCACCCACGCGGAGGCGGTCGCGCGGATGCGCGCCCTCCGGACGGAATTGCCGGCCCGGAAGGGGGCCGTGGCGTTGGTGGCCGCTCCCCCGACGCTGGCAGCGCGGCTCGCGCTCCTTTCGTTCGTCTTCGACGGGTTGACCATTTGCGCGGTGGGGACGCCGGGACGCGAGAGCGCCGGGCTGCAGCCGGAGTGGGTCGTGGGACCTGCCGGCGTGCAGGAGAGCGAGCGAACCGCGGCTCCGGTCCCCCGCCGCGCAGCAGGACTGTTCGAACGCGTCCTGGCGCCGTTCCGAAGCGATCCTCGAAAGGCGAAGCTCGAAATGTAGGAGGTCCGAGATGTCCGAAACGATCGATGCCGTGGTGAAGGAGCTCGCGAACCTGGGCTGGCACGGGCTCCAGGCAGTGAATACGCGCGTACCGGAGGCGCCCTCGCCCGCGCCAGACTGGGCCCCGGGGCCGCTCCTCAAGAGCCACGAACGCACCCGGCCGCCCCTCGGCTGGCCGCGGGAAACGGACTCCCTCTGCCCGCGCTGCGTGGTCGAGACGCGCAACGCCATCCTCCGCGGCGAGCGCGATCTGGCGGACCTGTTGGATGGACGCCTGGGCGAGATCAAGGCGCGCATTGCCGAGGAGGACGGCCGGATCCTCATCCGCAAGACCTGTCCGGAGCACGGGGCATTCGACGACTTGCTCTCGATCGACCCGGAGTTCAGCCGGGTGATCGAATCGCGCTATCCGGGCCGCGACTTCCGCACGCTCGGAGACGAGCTGATCCACCGGCACGGCACCTCGACCATCAAGTACGGGCGGGGCGCGGTGCTGACCATCGACCTCACCAACCGCTGCAACATGATGTGCAACCCGTGCTTCATGGACGCCAACCAGGTCGGCTACGTGCACGAGCTGACGCTGGACGAGATCAAGCAGATCCTCGACGACTCGATCTCCTTCAAGCCGCGGCGGCAGATGTCGGTGCAATTCTCAGGCGGCGAGCCGACGATGTCGCCCCATTTCCTCGAGGCGTGCAGGTACGCCAAGGAGGTCGGGTACTACGCAGTCCAGGCGGCGACCAACGGGCTGCGCTTCGCCCTCGAGCCGGAGTTCGCGTACGCCGCCAAGGAGGCGGGCTTCGATCTCGCGTACTTCCAGTTCGACGGCGTATCGAACGACGCCAACAAGCACCGGCACATCAGCAACCTCTTCGACGTCAAGCTCAAGTCGATCGACGTGCTGCACGATGCCGGTATCGACATCGTGCCCGTGACCACGCTGGTGAACGGCGTGAACGAGACCCAGGTGGGTCCGCTGCTCGATTTCGTGCTCGCCAACTCCGACAAGATGGGCGGGATCAGCTTCCAGCCGGTCTCGTTCACCGGGCGCGACGAGGACATCTCCGACGAGGACCGGCGCCGGCGCCGCTACACCATCTCGCACATGGCGCACGAGATGCAGCGGTATTACGGCGGGAAGATCGATCCGTATCGCGACTGGTACCCGCTCGGCGCCATGGGCGGCTTCACCGTTCTCGCCGACCACCTGCGCGCGCTGAACGGGCCCGATCAGCCGAGCTTCGGCGGATTGTGCTGCTCGTGCCATCCCAACTGCGGATCGAGCGTGCTGCTGGTCGCGAACCGCAAGACCAAGGTGTGGTCGCCGATCACGCAGTTCTTCGACATGGAGCGCTTCATGAAGGACATCGCGCTCATCTGCGATACGGGGCGGGGCAAGAAGCTGACGCTTGCGCAGGTGGCGCTCTCCTTCTTGCGCAACTTCGACGGCCGCAAGGCGCCGTCCGGAATGACGCTGCTCGAGTTCCTCAAGCTCTTCAACGGAAAGATGGGCGGCAGCCTGATGAAGAAGGAGCAGGAACAGGACTGGACCGTGCTGTGGATCGGCGGAATGTGGTTCCAGGACCTGTGGACCTATGACTTCCGCCGCACGGAGATGTGCGTGATCCCGTACGCGACGCAGGAGGGAGAGATTTCCTTCTGCGCGTACAACACCGGCGTGGGCTGGCGGCAGATCGTGGAGAACATGCACATGGTGGCGCGCACCAAGGACTGGTTCGAAACGCGCGGCCGGCACAAGATCTACGCCGGCGACCGTCCGATGGAGGTGCCGGGCGTCCGCAAGCTGCCCGTGGTGAGCGACGCGCCCCAGCCGGTGTCGGGAGCGCACGTCACCGCCTGCGGTTGATTCGCTACGGCGGCTGACGGCGGCCGTGCGGCTCGAATACAGTCGCGCTGTAGAGATAAACCTGCATAGACGCAGGCGCTTCGGCCGCCCATTACCTGCAGGTATGCAAGGGTAGGGACGCCACCGATAACGACTTCGATAGCCGCAGCGGGACACCGTTTGGAACAGGTTTGAATTGTTGATCAGTGACATTGAACCCTCGTACGGTGGCGGGCAACCGAGCGAACGCACGGTCGCATGACGCGCCCGGCCCGCTCCGAGGGACGAATGAACAAGGTCATCACGACTGCAGCAGTCATTCTCTGTCTGGCGGGTTCCGCGCGCGCGGGTGACGCCAAGACTTCGCACCGCTCGACGACCCTGGCTAGCAACTCGCACCAGGTGCTGATCGGCGCCGAGATCGAGTCCGCCCTGCCGCTCAGCTCGTACGGCGACGTGAGCGGCATCGGCGGCGGCGCGTTGCTCACGATCGAGTACCCGGTGATGGAGCAGCTCAGCGTGACGGGCCGCGCTGGCTTCCAGTACCACCTGGACAAGAGCCCGTTCCCGGGCGTCGACTCGCACGTGCACGCCATCCCGGTGCTGCTCGGCGCGAAGTACTACGTCATGCAGAACGACCGCCAGGGCCTGTTCGCCTCGGCGGAAGTCGGCACGTTCGGCCTGATGCTCAGCGCCTCGGGCGGCGGCACCACCGCCACCGATACCCAGCTGAAGGTCGGCATGGGCTTCGGCGCGGGTTACCAGTGGAACCAGTGGAGCTTCCGCGCGAACCTGCACTCGCAGGACATCGGCAACTTCGGCGACTCCATGATGGTGACCGGCGGAGTCGGCTACCAGTTCGCCGGGTTCTAAGCCGCGCTTCGCAGCTCGTAGGGAGGGGGCACGCCCAGGTGGCGTGCCCTTTTTTTTCCGTCAGCGCCGACGCCTTTTTCCGGCTCCGCACCCACGCGCTCGAGACGAACTCAGTCGACGCGCGCAGTGCGGGTGATCTCGCCCATCCGCCCGCTCTGGAAATCGCGCACCGCCTGGACGATCTCCTCGTCGCTGTTCATCACGAAGGGCCCGTAGTGCACCACGCGCTCGCGCAGCGGCTCTCCCGCAAGAAGCAGCAGCCGGGCCTTGCCGCCGCGCAGCCGGACTGCGTCACCCGTCCCGAGCACCGCGAGCTGTCCCTCGGCCACGTCGCGGTCACCCACGCGCGCCGAGCCCTCGAACACGTACGCGAGCGCGCTCAGATTGCCCGGCACCGGGACGGTGACGTCCGCTCCCTCGTCGAGCGACCAGTCCTGGTAGACGATGGGCGTCTGGGTGTCGATCACGGCTCTCGCGCCCAGCGCCTCGCCGGCGACCACGCGCACGCGCGCTTTGCCGTCCGCAGTAGCGGCCTGCGGGATCTTCTTCGCGGGGACTTCCTGGTACCGCGGGCGAGCCATCTTCAGGCGGGCCGGGAGGTTGACCCAGATCTGGAAGCCGTGCACGCGTCCGCCCTCTTCGCGGATGCGGCGCGACGGCATTTCGGAATGGATGACCCCCGCTCCGGCGGTCATCCATTGCACGTCTCCGGCGCGGAGCACCCCGCGGTGGCCGGCTGAGTCCTCGTGCTCGAACTCGCCTGCGAGGGCATACGTGACCGTTTCGAAGCCGCGGTGGGGATGGTCCGGGGCGCCTACCGCCTCGCCCGGACCGTACTCGACCGGTCCCATCTCGTCGATGAGCAGGAAGGGGTCCACCATCTCGAGCTCATCGCTGGGCAGCGGCCGGCGCACGACGAACCCCCCTCCCTCGAGCTGGCGATGGGCGGTGACGACGCTACTGGGCTGGCGGATGGTCATGCGCGGTAGATGCCTCGCGGCCTGCTTTGATTCGACTGTCTGGGCACCCCTACGAATCCCCCCCGGCGGCACGCAGCCCGAAGGAAGTACGAAGCGCGCCTTGAGCCGCGTCAGGACTCGCGTTACGACGGCCTGCATGGGAACAGCGTTGATCACCGGAGCGTCTGCTGGCCTGGGAGCCGAGTACGCGAGGCTCTTCGCCGCCGACAAGCACGACCTGGTACTGGTCGCGCGCCGGCGCGATCGCCTGGAGGCGCTCGCCCGCGAGCTTCAGTCGGCGCACGGCGTGACGGCGCGGGTAGTGACCGCGGATCTGGGCGCGCGCGACGGAGCGTCCCGGGTCGTCGATGAGGTCAAGCGCCTGGGCCTCGAGATCGAGTTTCTCGTCAACAACGCAGGCTTCGGCACCAGCGGCGCATTCGTCGAGCTGGAGGTCGGACGCCAGCTGGAGATGATCCAGGTCAACGTCGCGGCGCTGGTCGCGCTGACGCGCGCCTTCTTGCCCGCGATGGTCGCCCGGCGGCGCGGCCGCATCCTGAACGTCGGCTCGACCGCGGGCTTTCCGCCTGGACCGTTCATGGCGGTCTACTACGCGAGCAAGGCGTTCGTGAACTCCTTCACGGAAGCGCTTTCCTACGAGCTTCGCGGGACCGGCGTGACGGCCACCGTGAGTTGCCCCGGCGCCACGGCCACCGAGTTCGCCGACGTGGCAGGGAACTCCCGGTCGCTCCTCTTCCGCCTGGGAGCGGCGTCGCCTGCGAAAGTGGCCAGGCAGGGCTACCGCGCGATGATGAAGGGCAAGCCCATGGTCGTCCACGGGCTCAGGAACAAGCTCACCGTGCAATCCCTGCGCATCAGCCCGCGGGCTCTCGCCCGCGCAGTCGCGGCTTCGCTCAATCCGCGTCCGGCGGCGAAAGCGAGGTGAGTGGGAACTGGGGCGCGCGCGATCAAGATGCTCGCGCCAGAACCTCGGTGAGCTTGCCGATCATGCGCCGCCTCGTCCAGAGGCGCATCACGATGAGTTTCCGGAGCGCGGGGATCTCAGCTTCGACCAGTCGATGCGCCAGGCGCGGCCCATGGGGATCCAGACCAGGGGCCGACGCCTCTCCGGAGGCGTCGCCAGCGCGAGATGGTAGAGGTCGTCGACCCGGGCGTGGAAGCCGCGGGTGTGCGGCGTTTCGAGAAAGCCGAGACGCTCTCGATCGAGGTGATGGCAGAACTCATGCAGCAGCGTGTGAAGGAGGCCACGATAGGACGTCACCTTCCCGAGCACGGCTGTGCGCATCCAGATCCGGATCCGCTTCTCTTCGAAGTCGTAGTCACCGAAAAGCTCCGACTGTCCGCCCTCCCAGGCCGTCCGCGGCCTCGCCCCCAGCACGCGCAATCTGGGCTGGCTGACCTCGTAGGTCTGCGCGAGCAGGCCAAGGATCGATTCGCCCGCGGCCTTGACACTGCGTGGATCGCCGAGGGCGACGGCTTTCTCCAGAAGCGTGGCGCGGCCCTGGAGCGCGTGGGCTGCGGGGAGGGTTGCGAGCCTGGTAAGCCCGTCGCTCTGGTCGAATTCGCGACGCGCCTTGGGCCTTTTGGGAGGGCGGTCCGTTATCACGCCGCGAATCTACCGCGTACGGAAAGCAATCCCGCTTCGCGTCCGAGGTCCGTCTCACGGACCGCCTCGCACGGCCGCTCGCCTCGGAGAGCGGTAACGATCCAGCCGGTGCCGATGATGGCCGGCCACAAGAGGGCCCAAGACCACAATGGACCCTGTGCATGCGTGGCGATTTCGCGCGCCTCAGCGTCCGACAACTTCCGCTGCATCCCCTGTCGGTGTTCACCAGTCTCATCATGGACGATCTCAAACGGCCTGGTAGAGAAGCCCGGCGGACGTG
>VBKO01000332.1 GCA_005888115.1 Deltaproteobacteria bacterium | reverse complement strand
GGCTGGGGTTGAAGGCAAGAGAGAGATGGAGCTCTTTGCCAGTCCGGGTGACCCGGTCCGACGAATACCCGAGGTGGTACTTCACGTCGCCGCGCCCCATCAGCTCCTGCGCGTCCTTGTCCTCGAACTCGGCGAAGATGGCCGAGAGGTCCTTCTGGAGGATGTTGGCGAGGATGTTCAGGCGCCCGCGGTGCGCCATGCCGATGACGATCTCCTCGCCTCCGCGCTCGCCGAATTCCTCGATCAACCAATCCATCAGCGGGATCAGGCTCTCGCCGCCCTCGAGCGAGAAACGCTTCGCGCCGATGTACTTCTTGTGCAGGAACGTCTCGAGCGTCTCCGCGTCGGTGAGGCGCCCGAGGATGCGCAGCTTCTCCTCACGGCTGAGCTGGACCTCGTTCCCGGTCGCCTCCATCCGCTCCTGCAGCCAGCGGCGGATGACCGGGTCCTCGCCGTGCATGAACTCGGCCCCGATGGTGCGGCAATAGGTCCGCTTGAGGCGCGCGATGATCTCGCGCAGGGGCAGCGTCGGCGCGCCCACGTTGAAGTCGCCGGTGGCGAACGGCTTGTCCAGGTCCTCGCGGGTCAGGCCGAAGTTCTCGGGCTCCAGCTCGGGCGGCGGCGGCTTGAGCAGGCCGAGCGGATCGATGTTGGCGAACAGGTGGCCGCGGATCCGGTACGCGTTGATCAGCTCGGCCACCGCCTCCTGCTTCTCTTCGGCGTCCAGCCTCTGCGCGTCGGGTGCGGCGGCCGATAGATCGAGCAGCGCCCCGGCGAACGCGCCTTCCGAACCCAGCGCGCGCGCCGCCGCTCCGTTTCCATGACCATTGCCGCTGGTGACGGGCGCCGGCGCGGGGCGCGCCAAGGTCTGCGCGGGCTGCGGCGCAGGCAAGCCCGCGAGCCGCGAGAAGTACTGCTGCCAATCGAGGTCCACTGCGGCGGGGTTGTCCCGCCAGCGCTCGTACTGGTCCTCGACGAACACCTGGTTGACGCCGAAATCCCGGTCGAAATCCATCGCCTTCCGCCTCGACCCGCTGCGCGGGGGTGGCGGAAAATAACGGAAGCGGGGTCGGGGGGCCAGTTCTACTTGCCCGCCGGGAAGGCGGCGCGGCGAGCGCAACCGGGCGCTCGCCCGGCGCGGGCTGCGCCAGACAGGGCGCCGGGCGAGCCCGTCTTCACGGACCCGCCCGGCGCGACGTCACTGCACCGTGTACGGATCGATCCGGTTGGCGTAGGACACGCTCAGGCCCGACCCCAGGAGCCCGCCCGCGGCCTCCACCTCGTTGTTGCGCGTGATGATCACGCGCTGACTGATCCGCGCGGGATTCTGCGCGCCCGAGATGGTGAAGTCGCCCGTATCCGGCGCGAGCGTCGTGGGCAGGTCGCGCGTCTGGATGCTGACCTGCTTCGCGACGGCGGGCGTCGTCCAGGTCACGTCGAGTGGCTGGCCGGCGGTCACGGTCCCGTTCAGGGCGGGCGCATTGATGGTGTGCATGCCGACTCCGCCTACGACCACGCCCTGCACGTTGTCCGTGCCCTTCACGACATTGAGCCGGAAGTCGCCCGAGGGGTACGACGCAACCGTGCCGGTATACGTGCTGCCCCCGGTCGCCTGCGTCAGGTTCACGACGCCGTCCGGCACGGAGGAGTTGAGTACCGTGACCGTCGCTCCGTTCACGGTGGCCCCGGCGCCGTCCGTGACGATGACCGAGAAGGTGGTTGACGGAGTAGTGGTAGTCGGCGTCGAAATGGCGCCGACGCTGCCCACCACCTTCAGAGTGTTGGTGCCGGTGCCCGGGTTGTTGTGGCTGACCGCGGCATTGCTCGTGTTGTTCGAGCCGCAGGCGAGCGCGGCGGCCGCGGCGGCGAGGGTGAGGATGCGCTTCATCTAGGGTTTCTCCTTCGCAAAATGCGAGTTGCGAATCGGTTTCGCACGCTGCTCCGGATCGGACCACTTTTCTGTAAGGCGCGGCCACGACACGTTATCGGTGTCGCGCGCACGCCGGCCGCCGATGTGCGGCGGCGTGCCGGGTTGTGCGCCGGGCCGCGCGGGGGTTACTTGTCTGCGCGGGGCCGTGGCGGAACCGGCAGACGCAGCGGACTTAAAATCCGCGGCCGCGCGTGCGGCGTGAGGGTTCGAATCCCTCCGGCCCTACTCCCTCCGGCCCTGCTGGGGAAACCCTCGCAAGCTCGCACTGCGGGACCGGCCCTCGGGCGCGCAGGTGAAATTCCGGCGGGTCTGCTACGTTCAGCTGTCATGTCGTCGAACCTGATCGTCTACCTGATCGCGGCGGTCACCGTCCTCGTCGGCGTCCTGGCGGCCTTCGGGTTCCCTGCTCTCGCGATCGTCGCGGTCAAGTTCTTCAAGTTCAAGGAGCGCGAGCTGACGCTCGAGATGGAATACCGCCAGAAGTCGCAGCAGCAGGAGCTCGCCATCGAGCAGCGAGTGCAGCGCCTCGAGGACGCGCTCAGCAGCCTCGACCATGACGTGCGCGCGCGGCTTGGGATCGACCAGCCGGTTACACCCCTGGCGTCCCGCCCGGAGCTCCTGGAGGGGCTGGCTGCGAAACGCTGATCGACTCGCGGACGGTCAGTGCGTCTGCGACTCCTGCTTCGGCGGCTCCAGCAGGAACACGCGCGGAGGGCTGCCGTCGCCCAGCTCGGCGAGGTGCGCGTAGGGAGCCGCGAGCTTCTGCTGCAGATCGGGCGCGAGGACGGCCGCCTCGTCGGCGCGCGGGCACCA
Organism: Deltaproteobacteria bacterium; assembly: GCA_005888115.1. GTDB lineage: Bacteria > Myxococcota > Myxococcia > Myxococcales > 40CM-4-68-19 > VBKO01. Next base: position 2,308 of record VBKO01000332.1, on the reverse strand, counting down.
CCAGGAAACCGTGTGGCGCGGGAGCGTCCCCACTCCTCCGCAGTCGTCGCACCGCACCCGGTATGGCGGCCTGGTCGCGAGCCGGATTCCCATGGTGCTGAAATGCTGCACAGGAGGTGCAGGGGTGATCCAGTCCCGCCGGACCTACACCGGCGTGGGGCCGCTGCTTTCGCGGACATCGCGGCGCGGCCGGCTTCGCACGGTGGGTTCCCGACCGGCTGCTTCGCGCCGCTGGCGCCGCTTGCGGAGGAACCACCACACCCCCACACCGAGAAGCGCCGCGCCCGCGATCATCCAGTTCACTTCGTGGAGCGGCCGACGGATGTCGTCCAGGTGCTCGCCGAAGAGGTATCCGAGCGTGACCACCGCGGGCACGGTGACGGCAGCGCTGAGCATGTCGGCGATGAGAAAGGTCGCGAACCTCACGCCCGAGGCGCCTGCGAGGAAGAAGACGGGTGCGCGCAGCCCGGGCATGTGCCTGCCGACGACCACCGTCCAGAATCCGTGCCGGGCGAAATGGCTGTGCAGCTTCCCGGCCCGCTCGCGTGAGATCACCTTGCGGACGAGCCTGTGCTCGTACGCCGCGGGGCCGAGCTTCTTGCCCCAGTGGTAGATGAGCCCGTCGCCGAAGATGACGCCGAAGTAGCCGACGAGAAGGGTCGGCACGTAGCGGGTGACGCCCTGCGAGGCGAGCGCGCCCGCGATCAGCAGGACGAGGTCCTCGCTGATCGGCACGCCAAGGCCGGCGGCCGAAAGGAGGAGCAGGATCGCGGGGTACGTGAACCGCTGCAACAGCTCGGCGAGCGTGTGCTCCACGAAGGCTTCCTTGTCCGGTTCCCTTCTAGACGAGAAGACGCAAAGGCGCGGCCGCGCCCGCTGTGTTATGACGCCCGACCGCCCGCATCCGAAGGAACGTTGACATGCTGGACGCCGTCACCAAGGGATTCCGCGCCGCCAAGCACAAGCTGACCGGCAAGGCGGAGTTGAACGAGGCGAACATCGACGACGCCTTGCGCGACATCCGCGTCGCGCTCCTGGAGGCGGACGTCGAGTTCAACGTCGCCAAGCGCTTCCTCGCCCGGGTCAAGGAGAAGGCGCTCGGCGAAGTGGTCGCGACCGCCGCGACGGACAAGAAGGGGCGCAAGGTCCAGGCCTCGCCGGGCGACCACTTCATCAAGATCTGCCACGACGAGCTCGAGAACCTGATGGGCCCGGTGGACACCTCGCTGCAGCTCGCGCGCAAGGGCGAGCGGCCGGCCGGGGTCATGCTGGTCGGTCTGCAGGGGTCGGGGAAGACGACCACGGTTGCGAAGCTGGCGAACCTGCTGGTCAAGCAGGGGAAGAAGCCGCTGATGGTCGCCGCCGACATCTACCGGCCGGCCGCGGTGGAGCAGCTCAAGCAGCTCGGCGAGCGGCTGGAGATCCCCGTCTTCCACGAGGAGAACGTCAAGCCGCCCGACATGGCGCAGCACGCGCTCGCCTTCGCGGGGCAGAGGAACCGCGACGTGGTGCTCTACGACACCGCCGGCCGCCTCGCCATCGACGAGGAGATGATGGGCGAGCTGGAGCAGATCAAGTCGCGCGTCGAGCCGGACAACATCCTGCTCGTCGCCGATGCGATGATCGGCCAGGACGCGGTGAAGACCGCGGGCGAGTTCGACCGCAGGCTGTCGCTCTCCGGGTTCGTGCTCACCAAGCTCGACGGCGACGCGCGCGGCGGCGCGGCGCTCTCCATCAAGGAGGTCACCGGCAAGCCCATCAAGTTCATCGGCATGGGCGAGGCGCTCGACAAGCTGGAGGAGTTCCGTCCCGAGGGCCTGGCGAGCCGCATCCTCGGGTTCGGCGACATCGTCGGGCTGATGAAGGACTTCGAAGGGGTCGTCGACGAGCAGAAGGCCGAGGAGGACGCGGAGAAGATCCTCACCGGCAACTTCGACCTCCACGACTTCGTCGAGCAGATCAAGCTGGTCAAGAAGATGGGCTCGGTGAACGATCTGCTCGAGAAGTTCCCGCTTTTCGGCGAGCTGCCGGAGGGCATCACCTTCGACGACAAGGAGCTGGTGCGCGTCGAGGCGATGATCGGTTCGATGACGAGGACCGAACGCAAGAACCCACAGATCATCGGCGACGACCGCATCGAGCGCATCGCCAAGGGGTCCGGCCAGGGCAAGCAGCACGTGCGCGGGCTGCTCGACCGGTTCTTCGCGATGCAGAAGGTGATGCGGCAGATCGGCGGCGGTCCCGGCGGGGCCGGCATGGGGCTGCTCTCGCGGCTGCCCGGGTTCCGGCAGCTCGCTCAGCTCAAACA
>VBKO01000331.1 GCA_005888115.1 Deltaproteobacteria bacterium | reverse complement strand
TCGTCTCGTCCTCGACGCCGAAGCCGTGCACGCCGTCGACGCAGAGGATGGCGCGGTCCTGCTCGGCCCGCCCGCGATTGGCCGCCGCCACCGCGTGCGCGAAGCGGGCGATGGGCGTCCGCACACCGGTACCGGAATGGACCCAGGTGACTGCCACCACGCGAGTGGCGGGCCGGATCTCGCGCGCCAGGGCGTCTGCCATCTGGTCCGGATCGGCGGCGCTGGGGCGCTGGTACAGGGCGATACGGCGAACCGCGGCACCGGTGCGGGCGGCGGCATGGTCGAGCGAGCGCATCGTGGCCGCAGGATGGTCGTGCTTGGTGCTGAGGATCTCCTGCTCCGGCTTCAACTTCAGGCCGCCATAGAAGAGCCCCAGCCCCATCGTGGTGCTATCCGTCATCGCCAGGTCGTCCGGGCGGCAACCCATGTATGCCGCCGCGGCCTCGCGCGTGGCCGCCTCGCAGCGGCCGACGTTCTCCTCGATGTAAAGCGCCGGGTTCTCGTCCAGCCCGCGGCGATGCGCCTCGCTGGCCGCCCGCACCGGGGTCGGATGCGACGCCATGAGGAACTGCGCCATGTGGATCCAGGAGTAGTCCAGCGGGAACTGGCGCCGCACCTGCTCCCAGTCGCCGAGGTCGGCGCTCGCGCCGCTCGGGGCCGACGCGGCGCGGTCGTGCGCGCGGCACGCGTACAAGAGCGGTGCGGCGCTCGCCGCGGCCGTTCCCGCGAGGAAGGCACGTCTTCTCATGTGGTCCCCCTTTCAGTGCTCAGCTCATTCCGGATCCAGCTGGCCGCGCGCGCTGCCTGCGCGGTAGGGCGCCAGCCGCCAGGCCACCTCGGGCGTGATCAGACCGCCCGCGCCCAGGGCGGCGACCGCCGCGCGCGAGAGTCGCTCTCCCGTGAGCAACGGAGGCAGCAGGAGGTCGAGCGCGGTCGCCTTGGCGAAGAGGCCGCACGACGGCGCGCCGATGACGGGCACCGCGCCCGCATACGCGAGCCACAACAGCGTGCCTGGCTGAGCGGGGATCCCGTGCTTCTCCATCCTCGCGCCAGCGCGTTCGAGCGCGAGCAGCGCAGGGTCCAGCGGGTCCATCGGATTTCCGCCGGCCAGGAGGATCAGCTCCGCTCCGGAGCGCAACGCGGCGCGGAGCGCGTCGGCCACCGCATCGGTTGCCAACGGAATCCGCTCGACGAGCGTGAGGTCGGAGCCGAAGAATGCCAGCTTCTCTTCCAGCGCGCGCCGCGCCCGCGAGAGCATGCGCTCCTCGACGGAGTCCTCGACCAGGGCGGCGACGCGTACCGGGAGGAAGCGCCGGACGCGCAAGAGGCCGCCCGCCGCGATCCCTTCGGCCGCAGCCAGGCGCTCCCGCCGCGTGACGAAGGGCACGATCTTCGCGCCGCCGATGCGCTCGCCTTCGCGCGCGATCGAACCGGGTGGCTTCACGTACACCGCTAGGTCGTCGATCTCATTGAGCCGGGCGAGCAGCGCAGCGTCGTAGTCGACGACGCCCCGGTGCCGCGCGACCAGGGGGAAGGCGCCGGCCGAGAGCGTTTCCACCTGGACGCCGTCGCCGGCGAGGGAGCCCGCGAGCCGCCGCCCCGCTTCCTCCTCGTGCACGTCGCCCGACTGCAGCTCGATGACGTGCAGCTCGGTCCAGGGCAGCTCGGAGAGCCGCTGCAGCTCCTCGGCTCCGAGCACGGCGCCTTTCTCGAGGACGACGCGGCCGTCGGATCCGAGCACGTTCTGCGCCAGCACGGCGCCGGCCGGAGGGAGGTGGCCCCTCTCGATCCGCGTGGGCCTCACGGCGCTCGCTCCGCGAGCGCAGTGCCCGGCCGCCCGCTGCGCACCGCCACGATCTGCGCAACGACGCTGAGCGCGATCTCGGCCGGCGTCTGCGCGCCGATGTCCAGTCCGACCGGGACCTGCACCCGCGCGAGCCGCTCCGGCGCGACGCCCTGGGCGCGCAGCATCTCCAGGACGCCGCGTCCGCGCTTGCGGCTGCCCAGCATGCCCACGTAGCCAGCCCGGCTCGCCAGCACGGCACGGAGGACCGGGACCTCGACGTCCTGGTCGTGGATGGTGAGCACCACCGACGTGGAGGCGGACAGGGGAAGATCGGCAACGATCCCGGAGGCATCGCCGACGAGCAACTCGTCCGCATCCGGGAAGCGCTCGCGCGTGGCCAGCTCCGGGCGCGGATCGACGACGGTCATGTGGAATCCGAGCGTGCGCGCCAGCGAGACGAGCGGAAGGGACATGTCACCTGCGCCTACCACGACGAGGCGCGGCCGCTCACCCTTTCCGGGTTGCGCCGGCAGCTGTGGATGCACGTCTTCCATGACCACTCCAACCCTATCTCAGCGCCCAAAAACTTTCACAGGGAGCGCGGGAGATTGGGAGCGCGGGAGGTCTTTCTGTCAGGCGAGCAGGTGCTTCTCCAGCGCGCGGAGGCTGGCGAGGTCGTGCGCCGAGGCGAAGACGCCCACGTGGGGAAGCGCGGTCTGCATGCCGCGGGTGAGGGGCTCGTACCCCGGGCTGCCGAGCAGCGGGTTCAGCCAGACCAGCCGGCGGGACCTCGCCGCCAGCGTCTCGAGCGCGGCGGCCAGCTCGAGCGGGTCGCCCGTATCCCAGCCGTCGCTCAGGATGACCACCACCGTGCGCCGATCGACGAGCTTGCCCCATTCGGCATTGAAGGTGGACAGGCAGGCGCCGATGCGCGTCCCGCCCGACCAGTCGTGGACGCGCTCGGAGAGGCCCTGCAGGGCGCTCGAGAATGGGCGCTCGCGCAGCGAGTCGGTGATGCGCAAGAGCGAGGTCGAGAAGGCGAAGCTCTCCACCCGGGCGACCGAGCCGTGCAGCGCGTAGAGGAACTGCAGGAGCAGGCGGCTGTAGAGGTCCATGGACCCGGACACGTCGCAGAGCGCGACGATGCGGGTCTTCCGCGGCTTGCGGCGCCGGAAGCGCAGATCGAGCGGCTCGGCCCCGGTGGAGAGCGAGCGCCGCACCGTCCGGCGCAGATCGACGCGCGCTCCGCGCCGTGCCGCTTTCCAGCGGCGCCCCGGCCGCGCGGCGAGGCGGCGGGCGAGGCGCGCCGCGATCCGCTCGATTTCCTCCAGGTCGCCCGCCGCGAACGAGGCGAAGTCCTTGTGCACCAGCGCGCTGCGGTCGCTCGCGCCGGGCACTTCCTCCGTCTCGTCGCCGGCTTCTTCCTCCCCTTGCTGCAGCCAACGCGAGAGCGAAGGGTGCGCGGGACCGCGCGGCTCCGGCGGGCGCCGCCGCGTGGCGGAGGATCCGTCCGTCCGACGCGCCTCGCCGCTGGGCGGCGCGAACGCGCGCCAGAAGACCTCGTCGAAGATCGGGTAGTCCTCCGGGCGTGAGGCGAGCACGCACCGCAGCGCCAGATAGGTGTGGTCCCTCGACCGCACCGCTCCCGCTTGCAGGGCTCGTACCGCATCGCCCGCGTGGGCGGTGGTGACCAGGAGCCCGCGCTCGCGAAGCGCCCGGCACAGCCAGACGACGCGCGAGACCAGGTCCTGCGTCACGCGGCGCTTCCCACCGCCAGCCGACCGGCCTCGATCTCGGTGCGCACCTTGCGCAGATCGCCTTCGTCCTTGATCAGGCAGCCCAAGGTTTCCTGGACGATCTGCGGCTGCAGGCGCGAGGCGTGGAGCGCCACGAGCGCCCCGGCCCAATCCAGCGTCTCCGAGACGCCGGGCACCTTGGCCAGCTTCGCGCGCCGGAGCTGCTGCACGAGGCCCACGATCTGCGTGGCCAGCTCGTCGCTCGCGCCGGGCGCCTTCAGGCGCACGATGGCCAGCTCCTTCTCGAAAGGCGGGTAGTCGATCCACAGGTACAGACAGCGGCGCCGCAGCGCATCCGACAGGTCGCGTGCGCGATTCGAAGTGAGGATCACGTGCGGCCGCGCCGGCGCGCGGATGGTGCCCAGCTCCGGTACGGTCACCTGGAAATCGGAGAGGACCTCGAGGAGGAATGCCTCGAACTCCTCGTCGCTGCGATCGATCTCGTCGACCAGCAGCACCGGCGCGCGGCCCTGGTGGGCAATGGCCTGGAGGAGCGGCCGCTTGAGCAGGAAAGGCTCGCCGAAGATCTGCGCCTCGGCCTGCGCGGCGGTGACGCCGTCGCGCTCCTGCAGCCGGATGTGCAGGAGCTGCTTGGGGTAGTTCCACTCGTAGAGCGCGGTGGAGGCGTCGAGGCCCTCGTAGCACTGCAACCGGATGAGCTCCGTGTCCAGCATCCGGGCCAGGACCTTGGCGATCTCGGTCTTCCCCACGCCCGCGTGCCCCTCCACGAGGAGCGGCTTCTTCAGCTCCATCGACAGCCACAGCGAGGTCGCGATGGCCGGATCGGCCACGTACGCCTCGCGCTCGAGGCGGTCGAGCAGCTCGGGGATGGCGGCATCCACAGACCTTCGACTGAAGCACGCGTGCGCTCGAGGCGTCAAATCGTGCCGGTGGTCCAGGCGCGGTATCCTGCCCGGGTGAGCCGCGCGCGCAAGGTGGCCCGCATCGCTCCGCGCCGGGCCGTGGCGCGCACCGCGATCGCGCTGGCGGTCGGCGGGGCCATCGGGCTCGCGCTCTCGCTCCGGTATTCGACCCCGGTCGCCGTCCTGGGCGGATGGAACGCGGCGGGGCTCACGTTGCTCGCGCTTGCCTGGCTGATCATCGCGACGGCCGACGCGCGGATGACGGGCGAGCGCGCGGCCCGAGAGGATCCAGGGCGCACCGCCGTGACCGTCCTGGTGATCCTCGCTTCGCTCGCCGGCGTCCTCGCGGTCACCGTGCTCGTGCGGAAGCCGGAGGCGATCGCGCCGACGCAGGAGCTGGAGCTGGTGGCGTTCTGCCTGCTGACCGTGATGGTGTCCTGGACGCTCACGCACACGGCGTTCACGTTGCGCTACGCGCACCTCTACTACCGCGAGGACAAGGAAGGAGTCGGAGGCGCCGAGTTCCCCGGCGGCGCGCGGCCGGACTACCTCGATTTCGCGTATCTCGCCTTCACGGTCGGGATGACGTTCCAGGTCTCCGACACGGCCGTCTCGGGCAAGCACATCCGCCACACCGTGCTCGTGCACGCGATGCTGTCGTTCCTCTATACGACGGCGATCCTGGCCTTCTTGCTCAACCTGGTCGCCGGCATCGCGGGCTGAGGAGTATCATCCCGCTCCCCTCGACCAAGGGCGGTAGGCCATGGATACCCGGTACCTGCTCGGCGAGATTCGTACGCGCAGAAGCCGTACCGCAAGAGCATGATGCAGCCGTGGGGCGCGGAGGTGATCGCCTCGCCTTCCGACCGGACGGGCTCGAGGGCAGGGAGCGGGTCGTCCTCTTCAATCTGTCGGGTCACGGCCACGTCGACATGGCCGCGTACGACGAGTACTTCGCGGGCAAGCTGGAGGACTTCGAATACCCGAGCGAGAAGGTGCTTGAGTCGCTGCGGAATCTGCCGCAGGTGGCGCTGTA
>VBKO01000180.1 GCA_005888115.1 Deltaproteobacteria bacterium | reverse complement strand
TCCGCGTGGCGACCGACGTCCGGCTCATCTACCGGCGGGACGGCAACCGGCTGGAGGTCCTCTCGCTCATCGATCGCGAGGACCTGGACCGCTACGTCCGCCAGGCGCGCACCCGGCCGGCCTAGGAGAATTCCATGCAACCGCCGCAGATCGATGCGCAGGAGCTGTCCCGGAAGCTGGCCGCCGCATCCAAGCCGGTGGTCCTCGACGTCCGCCAGCCGCAGGAGGTGCAGGCGGAGGGGATCATCGCCGGCTCGCTGCACATCCCGATGAACGAGGTTCCCGCGCGCCTCGCCGAGGTCCCGCGCGAAGGCGAGCTCGTCGCCGTCTGCAAGCGCGGACAGCGCTCCTGGAACGTCGCCCAGTGGCTCCGCCAGCAGGGCTACGACGCCTCCAGCTTGTCCGGCGGCCTGGATGCCTGGCTCGCCGCGGGGCTGCCGGTCGCGCGTTGAGTGGTGACTCCCTCTCCCGTCCGCGAAGCGATCTCCGTCTGGGTGGCGGTGATGGCCGTGCTCGCCGCGGTGCGCATCGCGGGGGTCGCAGTGCCGTTCCTGCACCAGCTGGTCGGCGCGCTGGCGGTCGCGGCGTTCCTCTACGCGCCGGTGAAGCCGCTGGAGCGGCGCGGCCAGGATGCGCACGACGCGGGGTGGCGCTTCGATCGTCTCGGCGCCGACCTCGGGTGGGCGCTGCTCGCGTGCGCGGTCATCCTGCCGCCGTTCACGCTCGCGTTCAGCTGGTTCGTGCGCGAGCTGCCGCGCCTTCCGCCGGAGCTCGCGACGCGGCTGGCACCCTACGTCGGCGCGGCTCACCCGCTGCGCTTCCGCCTCGGACCTGACTGGTGGGACCTCGGCGGCCGCGTCGCCGGAAACGCCGCGGTCGCCTTCTCCGAGGAGTTCTTCTACCGCGGGTACATGACGCTGCGCCTGGAGGAGCGCTGGCCGCCGGCGGCGCGCATCCTGGGAGCGCCGATGGGCAGGGCAGCCGTGCTCACGGCCGCGCTCTTCGCCGTCGGTCATCTGCTCGAGCCCGCGCCGTGGCGGCTGGCGGTCTTCTTCCCGGCGCTCATCTTCGCCTGGCTGCGCGCCCGGACTGGCACGGTCGTCGGCGCGGCCGTCTGCCATTTCATCTTCAACGTGTGGCTGCTGCTGCTCGAGCGGGCCGCGTTCGGCTGATCGCGGCGACCGCTAGACCTTCTGCGGCTGCAGCGTGCGCGGGAGCGCCAGCACTTCAGCCTCGGCAAGCTCGCGCGCTCCCTCCGGCGGCTGCGGCTGCGCGCCGCTCGCCAGCACCACGGCCCGGAGCGCCCGGTGCGCGCGGACCTTCGGATCGAGGTCCTTGCTGCCAGGTCCCACCTCGTGCACCGCGCACTCCGAAAGACCCTCGATGGTGGCGATCCAGAGCGGGTGCCCGCGCCGCAGCGCGCCCAGCACGCGTCCGTTGGTGACGATCGCGGCGAGCGGCGGAAGCCTCGCGCCAGCCTGCTCGAATGCACGCTCCGCCTCGCCGACCGCCGCGGCGAGCGAACGCGCCGTCGTCTGCGCATCGACGTCGGCGTCGTCGAGCCGGCCGGCATCGCGCAAGCGCGAAAGGAAGGTGAAGAACAGGGCTTCGGCGGCCGACTCGCTGCGCGCCGCCCGCCGCAGCGACTGGGGAAGCGCCGCCGTGAGCGCGTCCTTCGCGGGAGCGAGCGCCTCCGGCTGCCCCGCGAGGGCGAACAGCCACCGCTTGAAGCGGATGGGAAGCGTCGCCTCCTCCTTGAATGCCCGCGACAAAGAGCCGCTGGCAATCAATACCGCCTCGCTCTCGACGCCCTCGGCAATGCGCTCGAGGAACTGCGGCGGCTGACTGGCGAGCGGGCGCTTGCGCACCAGGACGTCGTCGCTCTGGAAGTATCCGACACCGGCCGCGCTCTCGGGCGGCCCCAGCGACAAGCTTCCCTTCAGCTTGCGCAGAACGCAGGGAAGCAGGCTGGCGTCAGTCTCGTGGATGCAAATGAACTCGGCCACTTCGCGAACCCTCCCGCGTGCAACTTGCGGCCTCTAGGAGCGTAACGCACCTCTCCCCACAATGCCATCCACGGGATTGCGCAAGGTCTTTGACCCTCCCGGATCCGGCCCGTACAGTGGAGCCGCCGAGACACGGGAGGGTCCGACCGGATGGCCGAGGGCGAGATCGCGATCGGAATCGATCTGGGCACCAGCTACAGCTGTGTCTCCATCATCGAGAATGGCAAGCCGGTGGTGATCCCGAACGAATGGGGCGAGCGGACCCACGCCTCGGTGGTGAGCTTCCTCGAAGACGGCACCGTGCTGGTCGGCAATAGCGCGAAGCGCAACATCATCACCAACGCCGACAACACCGTCTATAGCGCCAAGCGGCTCATCGGCCGCTTCTTCTTCTCCGACGAGGTGAAGAAGGCGCAGGCGGTGATGCCCTACAAGATCATCGAAGGCGAGAACAACTCCGTCCGCATCCAGATCCGCGAGAACGTCTACTCGCTCCCCGAGATCTCCGCGCTGGTCTTGAAGGAAATGAAGTCGATCGTCGAGAACTACCTCGGCCACGAGGTGAAGAAGGCGGTGGTCACCGTGCCCGCCTACTTCAACGACAACCAGCGGCAGGCCACCAAGGACGCCGGGCGCATTGCCGGGCTCGAGGTGCTCCGCATCTTGAACGAGCCGACCGCCGCCGCGCTCGCCTACGGCTTCGGCAAGGAGATCACGCAGAAGATCGCCGTGTACGACCTGGGCGGCGGCACCTTCGACATCTCCGTCCTGGAGATCGGCAAGGACGTCTTCGAGGTGCTCTCCACCGCCGGCGACACCTACCTGGGCGGCGACGACTTCGACGATCGCATCATGACCTGGCTCGCCGACGATTTCCTCAAGAAGTGCGGCATCGACCTGCGCCTGAACAAGTACTGCCTGCAGATGCTGAAGGAGGCCTCGGAGCGGGCCAAGATCGACGTCGGCCGCGACGCGGTGGCGCACATCAAGGTGGAGGGGATCTGCCAGGACCCCACCGGCAAGGTGATGGACCTGACGGCCACCCTCACCGAGGCCGAGTTCAACCGGATGGTGATGGACCTGGTGCAGCGCACCTTCAAGGTCTGCGACGAGGCGCTCCAGTCCGCGCGCATGACGGCCTCCGACCTCGACGCGATCATCCTGGTCGGCGGCCCCACCCGGCTGCCCATCATCCGCACCAGCGTGAAGCACTACTTCCAGAAGGACCCGATGGCGGGCATCGACCCGGACGAGGTGGTCGCGATGGGCGCCGCCATCCAGGCCGGGTCGCTGATGGAGGCGAAGAGCGAGCACTACCTGCTCGACGTGACTCCGCTGACGCTGCGGGTCGGCACGGTGGGCGGGTACACCGACAAGATCATCGACAAGAACACGCCCATTCCGATCGAGCGGTCCAAGTCGTACACCACCAACCGCGACGGCCAGGACAAGGTCAAGATCCGCATCTACCAGGGCGAGTCGAACAAGGCGTCGGAATGCGAGCTGCTCGGCGAGTTCGAGTTCAGCGGGTTCCGCATCGCCTACCGGGGCGAGGTGCGCATCGAGGTGACGTTCGAGATCGACACCAACGGCATCGTGCACGTCACCGCCGCCGACGTGGAGACCGGTCAGAAGACGACCACCACCATCCGCCTCTCCTCCGGGCTGACCGAGGAGATGATCCGCGCGGCGCAGGCCAAGACCGCGGCCACGCAGCTCGCCCGCGGCGCGGCGGCTTAACGCGGACGGAGGAGCCGGCCTTGCCGGCGACGGGCCGGAGCCTGGGGAGGCGGGAGGCATTGGTGGACGAGACTTTTGAGATCGAGGCGGCGGCGCTGGCCCAGGTGCTGGACGAGCTGGACTACTTCCAGATCCTCAAGATCGGCCAGACCGCGGGCCCCAGCGAGATCAAGTCCGCCTACTACCGAGAGTCGCGGGCCTACCATCCCGACCGCTTCTACCAGCTGCCGAACGCCGACCTGAAGGAATCGATCGGACGGATCTACAAGCGCATCAACGAGGCCTACGTCTGCCTGCGCGACGACGTGAAGCGCCCCAAGTACCTGGCGGACATCAGCGGCCCCGAGCGGCAGAAGAAGCTCCGCTTCGTCGAGGCGAGCGAGCAGGAGATGAAGAAGGACAAGGAGCAGGAGATCGGCACCACGCCGCAGGGGCGCAAATTCTTCATGGCCGGCCTGTCGGACATGGCCGGGCAGCGCTTCGCCGCGGCCGAGCGGAATTTCAAGATGGCCCTCACGTACGAGCCGAACAACCCCAACTACAAGGCCAAGCGCGACGAGGCCGGGAAGCTGATCAAGAACGACATGACGGTACGGTAGCCGCCGTATTCGGCGGCTCCGTGTTTGTTCGCGGCCGGTGTGGGACGCGTCCGGCGCGGCAGAGGTTGTGGATGCCCTTCGACGTCTTCTGCGTGGCGCTCCTGATCGCCTTCGCCGTGTGGGGAGCGTTCCGCGGATTCGTCCGGCAGTTCTTCGGGCTCCTGGGCTTCGCCGGTGGCATCCTGCTCGCGCGCCTGGCGGCTCCCCCCTTCGGAGAAGCGTTCGGCGCCGATCTCCACATCTCGGCCGCGGTGGCGACCGCGGCGCTGGCGTTCATCTTCTTCGTCGTCGCGGAAGTCGCGGCCAAGGTGACCGGGCGCATCG
>VBKO01000179.1 GCA_005888115.1 Deltaproteobacteria bacterium | reverse complement strand
GGCTGGCGGGATTCGTGAAGCCCGGGGCCGGAGAAGGGAAGGCGAGGCCCGACTTGCCCAGTCCGCCCGTCAGGAGGTCGTCCGTGTTCCCATCGTAGGTGGTCGTCACGGTGGCGCCCTTCACGAACGACGGCCGCGTGTTCAGATCGTTGTTGGATCGGCAGGAAGCGAGCAAAACGACGAGCAGCGGCAGCACCTTCCTCACGGAAACCTCCTGACGTTGCCTTGACCGTATGTAGGCTACCGCGAGGAGGTCAAGGTAGGACAACGGCGCACGCGCGCGCTGCGGTAGACTCGCCGCGTGCGCACCCTCGCCGCAATCGCCGTGGCGTGCTTGCTCGCCGCAGCGCTGGGCGCCGGCGCCGTCTGGCATTTCACCCGGCGCGCGCCGCCGCTGCCCGACGCCCCCGCGCTGGTGGTCAAGGTGAGGGAAGTGGCGCGCCTGCAGGCGCTGGACGTGTCCCTCTACAAGAAGGTGATCTTCGCGCCCGACCCGCGCGAGACCGGCTCCGTCTGAGGCGACGTGATGCAGTGGGCGAGCTGGTCCTTGCGGCCACCTCGAGGCAGGGCCATCGTCTTCGCGGAGGCGCATCTGGCCGTCGACCTCGCCAAGCTCGATGCGTCCTCCTTGCGCGTCAGCGGCCGCCGCGTCGAGGTCGTGCTGCCCAAGGTCGAGGTGCAGGTCGAGCTGAGGCCTGGCGAGACCGAGGTGATCGGCTCCAACCTCGACTCGAAGCAGACCGCCCAGCTGTTGGAGCTGGCGCGCACCGCGTTCGAGCGGGAGGTCTTTGCCGACGAGAAGCTCAAAGCGCGGGCGCGCGCCTCGGCCGAGCAGTCTCTGCGCGCCCTCTTCGTCGGCCTGGGCTTCACCGAGGTCGCGTTCGTCAACGAGCTGCCTCCGCTCGCCGCGCGCGGCTGAACGGGAGCGCCGGCTCACCCGCTGGAATCGAGCCGCGCGAGCTGCTCCGGCGTATCCGCGTCGAGGAACGGGCGCTCGTCGGACCAGTCCACGAAGACGGTGCGGACCGTGTCCAGAAGGCGCTTGGGACCGACGGCGGAACGAGCCAGCAGCTCGGTGGCGGCGCGCAGGGATGGCTCGCGGCGATAGAGCGCGCACAGCGGCTGCCGCGAACCCGCGTGGACTGGCACGGCGGCATCGTGCCCGGCGAGCGCGGCGAAGAGCGCGTCGAGCAGCGCGCCGTCGGCCGCGAACGGCATGTCGGCCGCGCAGCAGAACACGACCTCGGAAGATGCGGCAGCGAGCCCGGCTTCGAGCCCGCTCAAAGGGGTGTACAGCTCGGAGCGGTCCAGCGCGACGCGCGCACCGAACGCGGCGTACGGCTCCGCGCGTTTCGCGACCACCAGCACCTCTCCGAACTGCGCGCGCAGGCCGCGCAGCACCGAAGCAAGGAGAGGGCCGCCGCGGAAGACGGCCAATGCCTTGTCGGATCCGAAGCGCGCGCTTCGGCCGCCCGCGAGCGCGATCGCCGACGCGCTCCTCATCCCACGCGCGCCGCGAAGAGGCGCTGGAGGGCGGGAGTCGAGCGCACCAATTCGAGGGCCAGCTCCGCGTGGCCCCGCGCGTACCCGTTTCCGATGGTGAGCCGCACGTCCTTCCCGACGCCCTCCGCTCCCAGCGCCGCCGCGGTGAAGCTCGTCGCCATGCTGAAGAAGAGGACCTCACCGCCGTCGCGTGCCGCGAGGATGCTCCCCATCTCGGTCCCTGGAACGCTCGCGCAGTTCACCACCAGGTCGTACAGGCCGGCCTGCTGCGCGCGCGCGTACACCTCCAGCGGCTGGGTGGCGTCGACCGCGATCGCCGCGTCGGCGAGCCCCTCGTGCACCAGTGCCCGGGGCGCGTCGGGCCGGTAGTCGAGCGCGGTGACGTGCGCTCCGTTCCTGCGCGCCTGCGCGCAGGCGAGCGATCCGCTCTTCCCGGCGCCCAATACCAGGACGCGCTCCCCTGGACGGGCCAGGCGCGCCACCCAGGCCGGCGCGCCGCAGACGTCGAGCACCGCCAGGGCGACCGCCTCGGGGAGGTCCTCGGGCAGGCGCGCCCACAGGCCCGTGGCAAAGAGGATGGCGCGGCCGCGCACGTCGAGCCGCTCGGCCCGGGGCTGCACGCGCTCGATCTCCTGCAGCACCAAGGGGGTCAAGGTGAGGGAGACCAGCGTGGCGATGCGGTCGCCCGCCTTCAGCTCGGCGGCGGCGGGATGCTCGGGTCCCACCTCAGCGACGCGGCCGATGAGCATGCCGCCCGAACCGGTCACCGGGTTATGCATCTTCCCGCGAGCGCGGACGATGTCGGCCACCCGGGTGGAGATGCGCTGCGCATCGCCTTTCGCCTCTTGCGCGAGCTGGCGGAAGCTCGCGGCGTCCACGTTCAGCCGCTCGACCTCGATGGACAACTCGTCGGGCCCCAGCGGAAGGTGCGGATCGAGCACCTCCGCCTGTTGCGGCAGCGCGCCTTTGGGGCGCACCACCCGGCGGAGCCCGTACGGGTCACCCATTCTGGTCGCCCTGCGGAGGTGAGCGCGGCGGGAGCGGGCGCTGCGGCGCCTGTGGATTGAGCTGGGGCGTGGCGGGCGGACCGACCTGGGCAGGTGCACGGGGCGGCGGCGCCCGGGGCGCCCGGTGGTCGAGGAAAGTCTGCAAGAGGTCGATGGGCACCGGGAAGATCGTGGTGCTGGCCTTCTCCGCGCTGATCTCCACCAGCGTCTGCAGATAGCGCAGCTGCAGCGCCGCCGGATGCGCGTCGATGACGTCCGCCGCCATGCCGAGCTTCTCGGCCGCCTGGTACTCGCCTTCGGCGGCGATGACCTTGGCGCGTCGCTCGCGCTCCGCCTCGGCCTGCCGCGCCATCGCCCGCTGCATTTCCGGAGGCAGGTCGATCGCCTTCACCTCCACCGCGGTGACCTTGATGCCCCAGGGCTCGGTATGCAGGTCGAGCACCAGCTGCAGCTCCTTGTTGATCTTCTCCCGCTGCGCGAGCAGGTCGTCCAGCTCCAGCTTGCCCAGCGTCGAACGCAACGTGGTCTGGGCCAGCTGCGAGGTCGCGTAGAGGAAGTTCTCCACCTGGATGATGGCGCGCTGCGCGTCGATGACGCGGAAGTAGATCACCGCGCTGACCTTGAGGCTCACGTTGTCGCGCGTGATCACGTCCTGCGGCGGCACGTCGCGCGTGACGGTGCGCAGGTCGACCTTCACCATGCGGTCCACGCCCGGCACGATCCAGTTGAGTCCTGCGCGCTTCACCTCGGCGAAGCGGCCCAGGCGGAAGATGACTCCGGACTCGTATTCCTGGATGACGCGCAGCCCGGCGATGAACCAGAGGCCGACGGGGACGAGGAAGAACCAGAAGGGGCTCACGTTGCCTCCTTGAGCTGCCGTTCGAGCGGAGTCACCTCGACGGTGAGTCCGCGGACGCCCACCACGCGGACGCGCGCGCCTTCCGGGATGGGCATCGGCGCGTGCGCCGACCACAGCTCGCCGTGCACAAGCACGCGCCCGCCGCCGGGGCCCACCGCCTCGCGGACCTCGCCCTCCTCGCCGATGAGGCCCGGCGCGCCGGACTGGAGCGGCTGGCTGGCGCTGCTGGTGAACTTCCAGACCAGGGTGGCGCTGATCAGACCCAACGCCGCGCCCACCGGGAGCACCACACGCCAGCCGAGACCGAAGTCCGAGTCGGCCCAGAAGCCGCGGCCGGTGTGCCCGATGAGCAGAAGCGAGCCGATCACGATGCAGACGATGCCGGCGGCGATGAACCAACCGTGCCCGCCCGCGTACATCTCCGCAACGAGCAGCCCCACGCCCAGGACGCACAGCGCCAGGGCGCCCGCGTTGACGGGCAGCATCTGGAAGGCGACGCCGGCGACGAGGATGCAGATCGCGCCCACCACTCCGGGCACGATGGTGCCCGGATGGAAGAGCTCCAGCATGATGCCGATCACTCCCAGCATGGCGATGAGATAGGCGATCTGCGGATCGGCCAGCGCGTGCAGCACGCGGTCGCGCACGGTCCACTCGACCGGCCGCAGCTCGGCGCCGGCGGTGCGCAGCCGGCGCGTCTCGCCGCCAAGGTGCACCTCGCGGCCGTCGATCTTCCGCAACAGCTCCGGCACGTCCTCGGCGATCAGGTCGATCACCTTCTCGCGCAGCGCCTCGGTGGCGGTGATGGAGACGCTCTCCCTGACCGCCTTCTCCGCCCAGTCCACGTTGCGCGAGCGCCGCTCGGCGATCCCGTGCACGAACGCGGCCGTGTCGTTCTCGATCTTCTTGAGCATCGTCTCGACTTCCGAGTTCTTCTCGCCGCCGCCCCCGCCGATGCCGACCGGGTGCGCCGCTCCGATGTTGGAGGACGGCGCCATCGCGGCGACGTGCGCCGCCAGCGTGACGAAGACTCCCGCCGAGCCGGCGCGCGCGCCCGGTGGCCCGACCCACACCACCACCGGGACATGCGCAGACAGCTCGGCCTGCACGATGTCGCGCGTGGCGGCGAGAAGCCCGCCGGGAGTGTCGATGCGGATCAAGAGCGCCTCGGCGCCCTGCGCCTCCGCGTCGTGCATCGCGTCGATCAGGTAGCGCGCCGAGCCGGGGTCCACCGACCCGGACAGCTCGGCATAGGCGACGAACGAGGCGGCGGCGAGGGCGGCGATCATCGCTTCCGCTCCAGGCTCAGCTTCTTCATCACGGACTGGAGATCCTCCCAGGCCTTCGTCTTCTCCTGCGGGCTGCGCAACAGGTACGCCGGGTGGAAGGTGGGCATCACCGGGATGCCCTCGTACTCGCGCCACTGGCCGCGCAGGCGGGTGATGGGCGTCTGCTCGCGCAGCAGCGCCTGCGCGGCGAACTTGCCGAGCGTGACGATCACTTCGGGCTTCACCGAGGCGAGCTGGCCCTTGAGGAACGGCTCGCAAGCGGCCAGCTCGTCGGGCTCCGGGTTGCGGTTGTTCGGCGGCCTGCACTTGACCGTGTTGCAGATGTAGACGTCCTCGCGGCGCAGGCCCATGGCCTCGATCATCTTGGTGAGCAGCTGGCCCGCCTTGCCGACGAACGGCTCGCCCTTGAGGTCCTCGTCCTCACCGGGGGCCTCGCCCACGAACATGAGCCGCGCCTCGGGGTTGCCCACGCCGAAGACGATGGTGTGCCGCCCTTTGTGCAGCTTGAACAGCGTGCACTCGCCCATCCGGGCGCGGACGTCGTCCAAGGATACGATCGGGAGCTTTCCCATCGGGATCGAGGGCGAGGCGGATGGCGAGGTCGGCGCAGGGGTCGGTGACAGCGACACCATGACGGGACCGCCCTCGCCGGCCCAGCTCAAGTACGCGCGCAGCTCCGAGACCGCCGTTGCGAGCTCCTCCTCCAGGTTCTCCACGCCTGGACTATAACGGAATCCGGGG
>VBKO01000064.1 GCA_005888115.1 Deltaproteobacteria bacterium | reverse complement strand
CAGGAATGGAACGATCTCCACATCGTCCCGACGCAACAGGTGGGCACGTACCAGACCATGCCCAGCCTCGACGCCAATTATTGGAACTTGATCGAGTTCCGCGAGCTGGAGGCAAACGGAAACTTCTTGTGGCTGCTCCGCAAGGACGGGTGCATGCACTGCGCGGACCCGGGCTGCCTCAAGGCGTGTCCCGCGCCTGGCGCGATCGTGCAGTACCAGAACGGCATCGTCGACGTGAATCCGGAGGCGTGCATCGGCTGCAAGATGTGCGAGACCGGGTGTCCCTTCGACGTCCCCCGCTACGCAGCAGCCACCGACAAGATGGCGAAGTGCACCTTGTGCGTCGACCGCGTGCAGGTCGGCCTGGAGCCCGCCTGCGTCAAGTCCTGCCCGACCGGTTGCCTGCAGTTCGGCGACAAGACGGACATGGTGGCGCTCGGGAACGCCCGCGTGGAGCAGCTCAAGAAGAACGGCTTCGCCCAGGCAACACTCTACGACCCGCCCGGTGTGGGCGGGACGACCGTGATCACGGTGCTGGCACACGGCGATCATCCGGAGTGGTATGGCCTGCCGAACGATCCCCACGTGCCGGGCGCCGTACGGCTTTGGAAGAACGTGCTGCGGCCGCTAGGTGCCCTCGCGATCGCTGCCTCCTTCTTCAGCATGGTGGGGCACTACCTCGCCTTCGGGCCGAAGACGTGGAAGGACGGCGCCGCAGAGTCGGACGGCGGTGCGAAAAAAGGAGATGGGTGAGGATGAGACGAATCGCGCTTCCGGATGAGATGCCACACAACGGCCTGGGCGACGCCGCCATGGCACGCGCCCGCAGCACAGAGAACGTCGTGGTCGGGGACGAGATCGTCCGCGAACGGCTGTCGGCGCGCGTAGTCCATTGGGCCGTCGCTGTGACCTTCTTCGTCTGCCTGTTCACGGGGCTGCCCATCTGGACGCCCTACCTCGGTTTCCTGGCGACTCTGTTCGGCGGTTTGCACGTCTGCCGCTTGCTCCACCCGTGGGCGGGAATCGCGTTCGCCGCCGCCTCGGTGCTCATGTTCGTGCAGTGGGTCTCGCAAATGCGGCTGACGCCCGCGGACCGCGAGTTCCTCACGCCGAGGGGCCTGCTTCGATATTTCCAGTACCGCAACGACGACGTCGAGGTCGGTAAGTACAACGGCGGCCAGAAGCTGCTCTTCTGGGCCGCTGCGCTGGGCGCCGCCGGGCTGCTCGCGACCGGCCTGGTGATGTGGTTTCCGCTCGCGTTCGGGCAGCGGCTGCGCGAAGCCAGCTACCTCTTGCACGACGTCGCGTTCAGCTTGTTCTTCGCGATGATCATCGGGCACATCTATCTGGGTACGGCCGCCGAGCCGGGCACTCTCCGCTCGATGGTCCGCGGGACCGTGACCAAGAGCTGGGCGCAGCTCCACCATCCCCGATGGTATCGCGAGGTGACGAGCGATCAGCCGAAGAGGTAGCGGAATTGCCGACACCCCCTGTCGGCGATTCGAACGGAGTGGAGCGTCGCCACACCCGCGTGGCTGGCGCGTACGTGGCGCCGGCTCATTGGTCCAGATTTTGCTTTGATGGCGCACTGATGACCACGAACATGCAGCTCGACGACTCTCTCGGGCGTGACGAGGCGCTGGCCGAGCGCGCGCGAACAGGCAGCGGTGCGGCATTCGCGGCGCTGGTGACGCTGCACGGCGACGCCGTTTACGTCATTGCGCGAAACATGTGCGCCACGATTCACGAGGCCGAAGAGGTGCTCCAGCAGGCTTTCCTCGCCGCCTGGCACGACCTCAAGTCGTTTCCAGCGGGCGCGAGGTTCACGACGTGGCTGTATGACATCGCAATGAAGACCGCGTTGGCCCACCGGCAGCGCGACCGCCGCAGTCCATCGCGCTCGCTGGAAGCGTTCCTGCCTGCGTTCGACGGAGCCGGTCGTCTCGCGTCGAGCAAGGGCGAGCTCGAGGGCAGCTCTTCGGAACGAACCGAAATCACCGGCCTGGTACGCGAAGCGCTCGAATGCATCGACGATCGGATCCGCGCCGCGTTCGTCTTGCGCGACCTCGTTCAGCTGCAGGTCGAGGAAGCAGCCCTCATCCTGCAAACCTCGCCGCCGGCCGTCCGTCGAGATGCGCATCGGGCTCGCCTCATGCTTCGTGGCTTCGTCGACCAGCTTTGAGCCGGCGCCTCAGCCAGGCATCAGGCCGTACTTCTTCAGCCGCTCGATGAGCGATCCGCGGTTCAGGCCCAGGCGTCGCGCCGCCTCCGACTGGTTGCCGCTGGAGGCCGCCATCGTTCGCCGGATGAGACTGCGCTCCACCGCGTCGAGCTGTTCGCGCAGGCTAAGCGTCCCCTCGGGCGGGGCTTCGCCATCGGCGTCGGTGGCGGAAGCCGCCGACGCTGCTGCGAACGCCTCGAGCCCGATCGCGCCGCCCGTGCTGAGCGCGACGACGCGCGCCACGGCGTTCTCCAGCTGGCGGACGTTTCCGGGCCAATCCAATCGCTGGAGCGAATCGAGCAACTCGGGCAGAAGCCGGACGTCTTGCATCCCGAACCGCTCCGCGTAGCGGCGAGCAAACTCGGCTGCGAGCGCCGGGATGTCTTCGCGGTGCTCGCGCAGCGGCGGCACGACCACCTCGAGGACGGCGAGCCGGTAGTACAAGTCCTCGCGGAAGCGGCCGGCGCGCACCTCGCCTGCGAGATCGCGGTGGGTACACGCGACGACGCGCACGTCGACTCGATCGACGCGGCCGGCGCCGACCGGCTGGATTTCGCCCTCTTGCAATGCGCGCAACAGCTTGGGTTGCACGGACAAGGGAAGCTCGCCGATCTCGTCGAGCACGAGCGTGCCGCCGCTCGCCTCTGCGAAGAATCCGCGGCGCGACTGCACGGCGCCCGTGAATGCACCGCGCGTGTGCCCGAAGAGCTCGGCCTCCGCCAGCTCTCCCGGGATCGCGGCGCAGTTGAAGCACACCAAGGGGCCCTCGGCCCGGTGGCTCTGGGCGTGAACGAGCGAGGCGATCAGCTCCTTTCCGGTTCCCGTCTCGCCGCTGACGAGGAGCGTGATGTCCTTCGGTGCGACCCGCGAGATCGTTTCCAGCAGCCGGCGCATCGCAGGCGCTTCGCCGACGATGGATTGGCCCAGCGCTTTCTCCGCGGCGAGCCGTCGGTTCTGGACGCGCAGGGTCCTCGCCTCGAGCGCCCGATCGACCACCACGCAAAATTCCTCGACGTCGAACGGCTTGGTCACGTAATCGTACGCGCCGCTCTTGATCGCTTGCACGGCCACTCGCTCCGAGCCGTGCGCGGTGAGCAGGATCACCGGTAGCGATTCGTCGCGATCGTGGATCGCCTGCACCAGCTGCACGCCGTCCATCCCGGGCATGGCAAAATCGGTGATCACGGCGTCCACCCCGTCGAGATGGTCGAGCGCTTCCCGGCCAGAGCGGGCGATGACCGCGTCCTGCCCGCGCGACGCGAGGAGCCCCCTCAGGCTGAAAAGCATCCCGGAGTCGTCGTCGACCACGAGCACGCGCGACATCGTCGTCCTCCAGCGATGCTCGCGGGCAGTATAGGCGATCGTCAGCCACGCGCGGAATCGCCGGTGAACGGCCGCTTGCCCGCCTCGCCGGCCTCCGTCGACGGAGCCTCAGCCCCGTGGTTACCCGACCGATACCAACGTATATCGCGGCGAAACTCGTCTCCGTTACGGTCAACACGTTTCAACCGGAGGACCGCCATGGAAGCGCGAGCACTCAGGGTGGGACCTTCGAGGCCGGCAAGCAAGAGAGGTCCGCAGCCGCGCTTCGTCGGCGGTTCCGCTGCCATGCAGCGGCTGCTCCGCGTGGTGGCGCGCGTCGGACCCAAGGACATCACGGTCCTGGTGGGCGGTGAGACGGGGACGGGGAAGGAACTGGTCGCCTCACTGGTACACGCCCAGAGCATCCGCTCGTCAGCGCCCCTGGTTATGTTCAACTGCGCGGCGATTCCCGGCGAGCTCGCCGAGGCGGAGCTCTTCGGACACGCCCGAGGCGCATTCACCGACGCCGTCGAAGCGCGGCGGGGCTTCTTCGCGCAAGCCGACGGTGGAACGCTGGTGCTCGACGAGGTCGGGGAGCTTCCTCCAACGGTACAAGCGAAACTGTTGCGCGTCTTGCAACAAGGCGAGATCCAGCCAATCGGCGCGGGAAGGGTGGAGCGCGTCGACGTGCGCGTCGTCGCCTGCACCAACCGCAACCTCGCGGCGGAGGTGCGCGAAGGTCGCTTCCGCGAGGACCTCTACTACCGGCTGGCGGTGGTCGAGTTGGTCGTCCCTCCGCTGCGCGACCGTCGCGAAGAGATCCCTGCGCTGGCTGCCGAGTTCGCGCGCCGGTACGGGGAGCGTTTCGGCAACGAGGACGTCCAGCTCTCTGCTGAGCTGGTCGAGCTTCTCTGCCACGCGCCGTGGCCGGGCAACGTGAGGGAGCTCGAGAACGCGGTCGCGCGGATGGTGGCGCTCGGCACGGGCGCCGAAATCGGCGTGGAGGCATTTGCCCGTGCACCAAGCCTCGCGGCGGCCAAGACCGTCGCGAAGCCGATCACGGAAGAGACTCCCTCGTTGCGCGACGAGATCGAGACTCTCGAGCGCAGCGTGATCGCGCGCACCCTGGCCGCGGTCCGTGGGAACCAGTCGGAGGCCGCGCGGCGGCTCGGCCTGGCCCGGGGGACGCTCATGGACCGTCTGAGGAAGTACGGCCTGGAGAAAGCTACGGCGAACGCGGCAGGCGGACGGCCGCGTTGATGGCATTGAGCAGCGCTTCGTCGCTGAACGGTTTCTGCAGGAAGTCGACCGCGCCACTTTCGAGCGCTCGCGCCCGCGCCTCCTCGTCAGCGTGCGCCGAGATGAAAACGATCGGGACCCCGTCATGAGAAGCGGCCAATCGGTCCTGGAGCTCGACGCCGCTCATCCCCGGCATGCGGACATCCAGGATCAAGCACGCCGTGCCAGGCAGGTGGCCCGAATTCAAGAATTCCTCGGCCGAAGCGAACGCTTCGGCCTTGAACCCTACCGACTTCAGGAAGCTCTTGAGTGCCTCCCGCACCGATTCGTCGTCGTCGACGATCGAGATTTTCTGGATCTCCGGCACGCCTGCCTTCCAGGTCCCCCGGAGGAGATCCTGCACGATGCTCCAACCCGTAGCACCACGAAGACATATTTTTCTATCATACCTTCGCATGGCTCTCGTCAGACCTTCGATCCCCATCTGTTCGCGATGCCGTCCATCGACCACCTCGTCATGCGAGGATCAAAAGCGTGTGCGCGCTCGCCGCGCAGCCATCGTTGGTATGAGTCTGCTCACACGAAGGACTCCGGCCGGGAGCCGTGGGACTCCTTGATCCATTCGCGGACAAAGGTGTCGAGCGGCTGTACAAGAGGCGGGGACCCACGGGACTCCGCTCGCGCGACCGGCCTCCGCCGTTCGAGGCGTATCTCCCTTGGCTCGACGGCTGCATGGGACCGGTGAATGGGTAAGCCGATCCCCCTGCTCGCCGCGGCGGCGTTTTTGTTGCCGGCCATCGCACCGGCCGCCGAGCCCGGACGCTCGGCTGTTGGGGAACGGCCGAGCATCCTGCGGGAGCTCAACGGCGCCTTCTCGCAACTCGCCGACCGCGTCTCTCCCGCGGTGGTGCAGATCCTCGTCTCCGGTTACGGCACGGTCTCGGGCCAGGACGGCCAGCCCGCCGCGGCGTTCGTCGTTCGCCAGCACGGGTTGGGGTCGGGCGTGATCGTCGATTCCGCCGGCTACATCGTCACCAATGCGCACGTGGTCCAGGGCGCACAGCGCATCGTGGTCGTGCTGCCAGCCGCCGTTACTGGCCGGACCGTGCGGCAGGATTCGACGAGAAAACGGGTCTACTCCGCGTACCTGCTCGGGACGCACCCCGAATCGGACATCGCCGTACTCAAGATCGACGCTGCTGGGCTGCCTGCCCTTCCTCTGCGCGCCACTGCCATGGTCAAGCAAGGCGAGCTCGTCTTCGCCATCGGGAGCCCCCAGGGCCTGGCGAGCACGGTGACCATGGGTGTCGTCAGCTCCGCGGCGCGGCAGGTCGACCTGGACGCGCCCACGCTGTTCATCCAGACCGACGCGCCGATCAACCCCGGCAACAGCGGAGGGCCGCTGGTGAACGCGGAAGGCGAGGTGGTGGGCATCAATACCTTCATCCTCAGCGGGTCGGGCGGGAACGAGGGGCTGGGATTCGCCGTCCCGGCACCGGTCGCCCGCTTCGTCTACGACGGGCTGCGCAAGCGTGGCTACGTCCACCGCGTCGAGATCGGTATCGCCGCGCAAGGCATCACCCCGGAGCTGGCTTCGGGCCTCGGGCTGGCGCGCGATTGGGGAGTGCTCGTCTCCGACGTGGCCCCGGGCGGCCCGGCGGAGAAGGCGGGTATTCGCGAGGGCGACGTCCTCGACGCGGTGGATAGCCGGCGGATCGATAGCCTACCCGACCTCACCGCCGCCCTCTATCTCGCCAACGACCCGGTCCTCCACATCCGCGTACTGCGCGGTGGCCAGCCGAAAGATCTGATGGTGCGCGCCGTCGAGCTGGACCATCCCCTGGACGAGATGGTGGACTTCAGCAACCCGGACAGGTACCTGGTCCGCCAGCTCGGCATCCTCGCGCTCGACGTCGACGACAAGGTCCGAAAGATGGTGCGCCTGCGCCAGCCGAGCGGCGTGATGGTCGTGGCGCGCACGCTGGACGGCACCGGCGTGAACAGTGGTCTGTTGCCGGGTGACGCCATCCACGCCCTCAACCGGGTGCCCATCGAATCCGTGGAGGCGTTGCGCCGCGCCATCGAGGAGCGGAGGCGCGGCGAGCCGGTCGTGCTGCAAGTCGAGCGCGAGGCACGCTTTCGCTACCTCTTCTTCGACATGGAATAGCGTTCCAAGGCGCGAGACGACGCGACGCTGAAGTGAGGAGCCGCGCGGTCGCTCGCCCGATCGGAATCCGTTGCAGCCCCAGCCAGGGCGAAGGGCATGCGGGCGATCGCGTGACCGGCGCCTCGCGACAAAACGCCCACCGCCCGGAACACCGCAGCAATACTGTGGGTTTTCAGTGCGCACTCCAAACCTGGGGAGCCATACAAATGGATGACTTCGTCTTCGACTCGATGACGCCGATCGCGGGCGGGACCGCGGAATTCGCCGGTGCGACCGGCGGCATCCTCCTCACCGGGAGCATGAACCTCGCCACCTTGGATACGTCCGGGCGGTACTCCCTGAAAGTCTGCACTCCCGCCCGTTGACCGCGAGCGGCACGATTTGTCGCTCGCGCGCTTCCCGCGCGGCCCCGCCTGGTCGGTGGGGCGGACCTGCGACACCCGGCGCCTTGAAACCTACTGCGGGGCGCGGTTACGAGGGACCAGAGCGTCGCAGCGTCCCGGGGAGGTCTAGCGTGAGCTCGACACAGCCCCGCTATCCGACTTCGCTGAGGGTTGCGTTCGTCCCCGGCGAGGGTGCCCCGTCCGCGCGGGCGACCAACATCAGCGCCGGTGGCATGTTCGTCCACACGGAGAGAAAGCTGTCTCGCGGGGCGCTGCTGTCGGTGGCGCTCGAGCTCCCCGACGGCCCCGCTCCGGTCCAGGCCAAGGTCATCCATGACGTGGCGCCGGCCCGACGGCGGACGTCCCCGGACGAGCACGGCGTCGGCGTGCAGTTCGTCGGCACCGACGACGCGTTCCGCGATCGGCTGGAGCGCTACATCGAATCGCTGTTGGCGAGGAGCAAGGTGCCGGTGCGCGTGCTGCTCATCGCGCGGGATCTGCTGCACGAGAAAGGCTGGACGCAGCTCACGGCGCGAGATCCGGCAGGCAGCTACTGCCTCACGGGCGCGTTGTCCAAGGCCGCCGGTGGCGACCGCGACGCTTACCGTGCTGCGTTGCAGTCGATGGGACCGCGCCTGAGCGTGCCCGCCTGCGCCTTCGGTGGCTTCAACTGCCACTGCGCGGTGCTGAGCTGGAACGACCGGGAAGGCCGGACCAAGAACGAGGTGATCGCCAAGCTCGACGAGGTGATCAGCGAGGCTCTGGACGCCGGCGCCTCCGCCTAGGTTCGCTTCACTCCAAACGCAGCGAGAATCTGGATCGCCGCCACGTTTGATCTCCTGCATTGGTGGGCGTACGGTGTGAAGGTCTTTGTACGGCGCCTTCTGGGGGGACGCGCCGTTGCCAACGTCCGAGCGGATACCTTGCGCGCACGATCTGCTGATGTCGCTGCTCGTCAGCGACGAGCCGCTCGCGACTCGCCTGATGTGCTCGCGCTCGCGCGGCGAGCGGGAGGGCGGCCCGGCACACGTGACGAGCGCGCTCCTCGCGCTGCTGATCGGAGAGCGGCATGAAGCGGAGATGGCGCTGCTGCGCGCTCGCTCGGAGACCCACGCCGCGATCGAGTGCCTGATCGAAGTGGCCTGGGCGTTCCTGCTCATCGAGACCGGCCACCCGTGGCGGGGCGCCGTGCACGCCGCGAGCGCGCGGCAGTCGGAGGGGTTCAGCGCCGACGGCGGAGACGATTTCCTGCTGCGGATCCTCGAGGCGCAGGCGCAGGGCCACGCCCCGGACGCCGAACACGCCAGGCTCCAGCTCGCCGCGAAGACGCGGCAGGCGATCCCCGACGGGACGCGCCACGCAGCGCTGCGCGCCTACGCCTCCTTGGTCGCGGCGGCCCTGGCGTTCGACGCGGGGGATGCGGACGCCGCCGAAGCGGAGCTCGCGGCCGGAGATACGCGCCCGACGGGTTCGTCCGGCCTGCTCGGGGCGCGCGCCGATCTTCTGCAAGCGCGCATCGCCTTCGCGCGGGGCAACGCCGACGAGCAGGCCATACGCGACCTCGCACGGGCGATCGATCGACTGGCCCTCCTCGGGGCGCAACGCGATCTGGGCTTCGCCTACCGGGTGCGCGCCACTTGTGGTACCCGGGACGCCTCCGAGCGGGCCGCCTGGTTCGCACGGGCGCAACCATTGCCGGCGCGCGCGGGCCGTCCCGACCTGGACGAGCAGCTCGTGCTCGCGCTCGAGCACAGCCTGGTCGACCGCACCCGCGTGGGACAGCTCGCTTCCGCCACGCACGACATCGCCTCCATCACGGAGCTGCCCGATGTGATTGCGGCGATTCCCCGCCTCGCGCTCGTCGTCTGCCCCGCCACCGCCGCGGAGCTTCTCCAGGTCGAAGAGGACGAGCCGCCCCGTGTCTTGTCACGCCACGGTATTGCGCTGTCGGCGGCGCCGGACAGCGTGGTTACCGCGCTGCGCAGCGCGCTCGCGGGCGAGAGCGCCACCGAGCGCGGCGACCGGTCGCTCGCGGTGCGTCCGCTGGCCGAGGCGGGCCCGGGGATCGCTCTCCTCGTGGAGCGCTCCGCACCCGCGGGGCCTTTGTCCACGCGCGACCTCGAGCAGCTGGCGGTCTACGCTTCCCTCGCCGGATCGTCGCTGGGGCGTGCGCGCGCGACGACCGCGCTCCGCGAGACCGCGGCCCGAGACGCCGCCACGCTGAGCGCGATCCAGGACGGCGTGGTCGCGCTCGATTCGCAGGGGCTGGTCGTCTCGGTGAACGAAGCCGCCTCGAGCGCGCTGGCCATCCGCCGCGAGGATCTGCTCGGGCACCGGCTGACCGGGTTTCCGCCGCTCGTGCCGCTCTGCCACTTCCTTGCGGGCGCGAGCGGACCGGGCACCGGCATCGTCTCGCTCCCGCAAGGCAACGCGGTAGTGCGCTATCTCGTCCATGAAGGCGGAGCCGTGCTCACCATCCGTGAGCCGCCCGACCGTGCGATGGACCGGCGGCCACTCGGCGCCGCACCGCGCTTCACCTTCGAGCACCTGGTGGGTCGCGACCCGACCTTCCTCGAGGTCCTGGCTGACGCGCGGAAGGCGGCCACCGCGGACCTGCCCATCGTCATCACCGGCGAGAGCGGCACGGGGAAGGAGATGCTGGCGCAGGCCATCCACAACGCGTCGGGGCGGGCCGGGGCGCCGTTCCTCGCCATCAACGTGACCGCGATTCCCCGCGAGCTTCTGGAGAGCGAGCTCTTCGGCCATGAGGGCGGCCCCTTCACGGGCGGGCGGACCGACGGCCAGGCGGGGAAATTCGAGCTCGCCGGCCGCGGCACGCTGGTGATTGACGAGATCGGCGACATGCCCCTCGATACGCAGGACAAGCTGCTGCGCGTTCTTCAAGAAGGGACCGTGCAGCGGCTGGGCAGTGGAAGGGAGACCCCGGTGCAGGCGCGGGTGATCGCCACCACGCGCCGCGAGCTCGAGCGGGCGGTGAGGGAAGGCAATTTCCGGCTCGATCTTCATGACCGGCTGGGCGTGGTGCACCTGCGGCTGCCACCGCTGCGCGAGCGCGTGGGCGACGTGGCCGCGATCGTCGAGCACCAGCTCGGCGAGCATGGCCGGAGGACAGGGCGCAAGCTGTCCGTCGCGCCCGCGGTCATGGCGGCGCTGGAGCGTTACGAGTGGCCCGGCAACGTGCGCGAGCTCGTCAACGTGCTCGAGGGCGAGCTCGCCTTGCTGCCTTCCGGTGGCGACACCATCTCCCGAGTGCCCCGCGCGGTCTTGCGGCCGCTCGTCGCGAGGCCCCGGACGCCTGCCGCTCCCACGGAGATCTTGACGCTGTCCGAGCTGGAGCGGCGCGCGTGCGAGGACGCGATCGTGCGATTCGGGGGAAACGTCGCGTACGCGGCGCGCGCGCTCGGCGTCGCGCGCGGGACCCTGTATGCGAAGTTGAAGCGCTACGGCATCCCGGTTCCCGAGAGCACTCCCACGAGCGTCACCGTGCCGCGGCGGGACCCACCGTCCCAGTGACGCCCTAGGGCTGCGAGGCGGACATGGCCGGCGCGACCTCGTCGGAGATGGCGGCGTAGACGAGCTGCTTGAAGAGCTTGCGGTAGTAGACGCGCGAAGGCCCCGGAGCCTGCGTCATGAGGACCGCGACGAGCTGCTCCTTTGGATCGACCCAGAAGTATGTTCCCGCCGCGCCCGCCCACATGAACTCGCCCGCCCGGCCGGGCGTCCCCGCCACGCCGTCGTCCTGGCGGACGGCGAAGCCGAGCCCGAAGGTGTACCCGCGCGTGCCGAGAAGCAGCTCTCCCGGCGTGAGGCCCGTCTCCTTGATCTTCCCCAGCTGGTCCGAGGTCATGAGGGCGACGGTGGTGCGGCTCAGGATTCGCGCGCCCTCGAGCTGCCCGCCGTTGAGCATCATCTGGGCGAAGCGCAGGTAGTCGGAAGCGGTCGCGACGGCGCCGACGCCGCCGGCGTCGTTCTTGGGCGGCGCGCTCACGTCGAGGACGCGGTTCGGGTTGCCCGTGGCGGGATCGGTCGGGAACGGCTGCGCGAGCCGCCCCATCTTGTCCTTGGGCAGCGAAAAGGCGGCATCGGCCATCTTCAGCGGTTTGAACAAGCGCGCGTCGAGGAACTCCGAGAGCCTGGCGCCCGATGCGGCCTCGACGACGCGGCCGAGGACGTCCACCGACAGGCTGTACTCCCATACCTCTCCCGGATTGTGGGCGAGCGGAGCCTTCGCCAGCCGCTCCACTTCCTCGGCCGGCGTGACGCCGCGCGACTCGTACGGGAAGTCGGCCTGGAAGACGCCCGCCTTGGAGTACGCCTCCTTGACGGGCGCGTTCGCGGTGATCTCGCCATAGGCGAGGCCGGAGGTGTGTCGCAGCAGATCCTGGACGGTCATCTCGCGAACCGCCGGCACCGTGTCGTAAGTGAGTCTGCCCGTCGCGTCGACCTTGGGAACGCTCACCTGCATCTTGGCGAAGGCGGGCAGGTACTTGGACACCGGATCGGTCAGCACGATCTTGCCTTCTTCCACCAGGACCATCGCCGCCACCGAGGCGAGCGGCTTGGTCATCGAGTAGATGCGGAAGATGGTGTCCCTGGCCATCGGCGCGCCGCTCGCGGGATCTCGGGCGCCGAATGCCTCGAAGTAGGCGATGCGGCCCTTGCGCGCGACGACCGCCACCGCGCCGGGAAACTTCTTCGCCTGGATCTCGCCTTGGAGGATCTTGCCGATCCGGCCGAGCCGATCGGCCGAGAGGCCGACCTCTTCGGGGCGCGCCGAAGGAAGCGCCTGTGCCCACGCGATGGAAAAGGAGACCGACAGCGAGACAACGAGGACGCCGAGGAATCGCCGCATGAGAGCCTCCCGCGCAGAAAGGGGCTGCCATCCTAGTCGGACGATCTGGAAAGGGCGAGCCGGGCGTTTGCAAATGCCTGTTCAGGGCGCGGCGTGCACCGGCTGGAGGGACCCGGCGCTTTGCGAGTTCGCCGCCTCCTGCGCACCCCACAGGGCGCCGTAGAGCTGCGCCTTGGATCCGAGCCCCGCGAGCATCAATCTCGCTCGGACGACGAGATGCGGCGGAATGGCCTCTCGGATTCGCTTGAGGAGCGCCTCGCCTGCCTCGCTCGTGCCTCCCCCGAAGAGGATGGCCTCCGGATCGAGCAACGAGGAGATGGCGGCGACGGACGCGCTCAGGTACGCCACCACTGGCCTTGTGGCGCGCGCCAGGCTGCGCTTCGTCGCGGCACGCTCGAGCGCCTCCGCCGCGCTCAGCTTCTCGCCCGTGGCACGCCTCACCATCTTCTTGATCGCCCGCTTCCCGAGGACGTCCGAGACTCTCGTCGTCTGCTTGCCGCGCGCGTCGCAAGGAAAAGTCATCTCGCCGACTTCTCCGGCGGCGAAGTGCACGCCGCGATGGATCGCGCCGTTCAAGAACACACCGGCGCCGACTCCCGTGCCGAGAGCCAGGAAGACGAAGTCGTTCAGGTCCCTCGCGGCGCCGAGCCACTTCTCGCCCAGGGCGCCGCAATTCGCGTCACCCTCGACGAACACGGGGATTCCATAGCGCTCCTCGAGCTGCGCGCGGAGAGGGACGTCCACCCACCGGTCGAGATTGCCGGCGCAGACGACCCGGCCGTCGGGATCGACACAACCCGGCACGGCAACGCCGAGCGCCACGACGCTCGGACGGCCGCCCGGCAGCTTTTCGATCTGGTCGTCGAGCACGCGCAGCATGGCGCCCACGCCCCCGCGCACTGGCGTTTCGAGCTTCTCGTAGTGAACGTCACGAGCCGTTCCCGCCTCGCGGACCAGGATGGCCGTCTTGCTCCCGCCGATGTCGACGCCGACGAAGTGACTTTTCACGGCGCAGGCTCCTGCGCCACGCGGTCACGGGCCCCGTCAGAGGTCCTCTGCCTGGCTCGCGCCAGAGCAAAGCGCCCGACCGCGATCCCGATAGCGGCGCCCAAGGCAGCGCCGGCCACCACGTCGGATGCCCGGTGCTCGCCCGCGCACACACGCTCGCGTGCCGCGACGACCGTGACGGCGGCGCCTAGACCGAGCGCGGCGCGCCAACCCATCGTGCGCGGTGCAAGACACCAGACGCAGGCCAGCACCGCGAGAGGGCCCGCCACATGCGTGCTCGGGAAGGACTCGCGGCCCTTGCGGGCGAACCGCGCCAGCCCGGGGCGTGGCCGCGCGATCAATCTCTTCAGCGCGTTCCCGACCATCAGGGCGGAGGGCGCCGCCAACGCCGCCGGCAGGCCGGGCCGCCCGGACGCTCGTAGCGCGACCGCGGCGGCGAGCCCCTCCACGGTCGCCGCCCAGGGAGAGGCGAGCATGGCAGCGGTCCGTGCAGCGCCGCCCGGTGGCCTGCGGCGGGCGGCCAAGGAGAGGGCACCATCGGAGCTCTTCAAGGAGATTTGCACGAGATCAGATTGGCGACGCCGGCCTGCTTCGACAATCGACTCAGCGCAATTGCGGCGTCTTCAGTAACCGTGATCGCCGGCGTCCGACCGGACCTTGCCTCGGAACATCCAGTAGACGAGCACGAAGTAGCCGATGGCCACGAGCATCCCGGCCGACCACCAGTAGATTCCGTACCGCAGCGAGTACTCCCCGGACGCCGTGTTGTAGATGGTCAGGCTGTAGGCGTCCGAGGTGCTCGCGGGGAGTACCCGGGGGTAGAGCGCGAATGCCGCCCCAGCCAGCATCGCCGCCATGAACGCGCACGAGCTGAGGAACGCGGCGCCGTCCCGTCCGCGCCGCGAGAAGAGCCAGAGCCCGAGGTAGCTCGCGACGACCACGGCCGCGATGAGGGCGCCGGCGAGCCAGTAGCGGCGATAATTGTCGAGCACCTGCGGGCGCACCGCGATGCTGGCGACCAGGGCCGCGGCGGCGAGGATCAGCAGCGGGACGAGGAGCGCCGAGGCGAGCTTGCGCGCGCGCGCCTGGACGGCGCCTTCGGTCTTGTACGTCACCCAGGCGGTGCCGTGGACAGTCACCGCGACCAGCGCGAGCACCCCGCACAGCACCGTGTACCAATCGAGGATTCCGTTGTCGGCGCCTACCCGGAAATCCGTCCACAGCGGCTCGAAGAAGGATCCGTCAGGGCGCAGCGGCACCCCGCGAATGACGTTCCCAAACGCCGCTCCGTAGAAGATCGCCAGGAGCGCGCTGGCCAGGGAGAACGCGCCGTCGAAGAAGCCGCGCCAGACGGGCGATTCGAGGTGGAGGCGGAACTCGATGCCCACCGCGCGCAGCATGAGCAGCCAGAGCACCATGTTGAGCGGCAGGTAGAAGCCGCTGAAGCTCGACGCATAGAGCGCCGGAAAAGCGAAGTAGAGCGTGCCGCCGCCGGCGATCAGCCACACCTCGTTGCCGTCCCAGACGGGTCCGATGCTGCGCAGGACGGTCCTGCGCTCCTCGTCGGTGCGGGCGATGAAGAGGTGCACCGCGCCGGCGCCCAGGTCGAAGCCGTCGAGGACGACATACGCAGTCAGCATGAAGGCGACCAGCGCGAACCAGACGGTCGGCATGCTCGTCTCCCTACTCGGAGCTGAGCGCCGGCGCGCCGTGCGCGGGGCGCAATGGGGAAGGACCTTGCACGATCAAGCGCTGGATGAGGAAGAGGAACGAGATCCCCAGCACGGTGTACATGCCCATGTACCCGAGGAGCGTGAACCAGGTGCTGCCCGACGAGACGAGGTTCGAGTAGCCGTCGCGCGTTCGCAAGAGCCCGTAGACGGCCCAGGGCTGCCGGCCCAACTCCGCGGTGAGCCAGCCCGCGGTATTGGCGATGTACGGGAAGGGCACGGCGAGCATCAGCGCCCAGAGCGCTGGCCGCGATTGGAAGAGGCGCCCTCGCCAGAGCAGGAACGCGCAGACGACCATCAGCGCGACGAACAACGTCCCCAGCCCCGCCATGATGTGGTACGCGAAAAAAAGCAGCGGGATGTTGTCGGGCCAGTCCTCCCGGGGGAACGCGTCGAGCCCCTTCACCTCGGCGCGGACCGTGCCGTAGATCAAATAGCTCAGCATGTCGTTCACGGCGAGCGGGTTCTCGATCGTCCCGTGCTCCGGATCCGGCTGGCCGATGAGGATCACCGGCGCGCCGGCCTCGCTCTTGAAAAGGCCTTCCATCGCGGCAGTGGTCGCGGGCTGGTTCCGGGCGACGTAGCGCCCGTGCAGGTCGCCGGTGGGGAAGATCTGCACGATCGAGCTCACCAGGCCCGCGATCACGCCCACGCGCACGAACAGGACGGCGTGCTCGCGGTCCCTTCCGCTGAGCAGGTAGAAGGCGCCCACCGCCGCCATCACGAAGGCGGCGGTGACCACGGCGGCGCTCATGTTGTGCGGGTACTGCAGGAGCGTCCAGGGATTGAGGAGCACGCCCGCGAAGCTCGTCACCTGGAAGGAGCCGTCGGGCAGCCGCTGGTACGCGACCGGGTGCTGCATCCAGGCGTTCGCGGCGATGATGAAGTAACCGGACAGCCACGAGCCGAGGAAGACCGCCACGCCCGACAGCCAGTGCAGCACCGGGCCCAGGCGCTTCTCGCCGAAGAGGAAGAGGCCGAGGAAGGCGGACTCGAGGAAGAACGAGAACACGCCCTCCATCACCAGCGGCTGGCCGATCACTCCGCCGGTCAGCCGCGAGAAGCGCGACCAGTTGGTGCCGAACTGGAACTCCATCGGGATCCCGCTCACCACGCCCATGACGAAGTTCAGCCCGAAGACCTTGGCCCAGAAGCGCGCCGCCTCGGCGTAGAGCGCTTCCTTGCGCCGCAGCGCCAGCGTCTGCAGCACGACGACGAGCAGGGCGAGCCCCATGGTGAGCTGCGGGAAGAGGTAGTGGAACGTGGCGGTGAAGCCGAAGTGCAGGCGGTGGAGCAGGTACGCGGAGGTATCCATGGAGGCTTGCGACTGCCTTCTGCGCGAGCTGCAGCGAACCCGGGCAAGCTAGCACGTCGGGGGCGATGCGGGCGTCCGTCACGCCACGGGCGAGCTCCGCGGGATGTGGAAGCTCCGTACGTACTCCTCCGGCCGCGCCGGGTCGAACGGCCTGCCCATCACGCGGTGCTGGGCGTAGGTCCGCTCGGGCGCCGCAAGGCCCAGCTGGGCGAGCCGCTTCCGCGCGTCCGTCGCGAGGAACACCTCCTCCGCGACGGCGTGATAGTCGAGGTCGCCCTTCACGTATCCCCAGCGCTTGAGCTGCGTCAGGATCCAGACGGCCATCGAGTGCCACGGGAACGCCGCGAAGACAGCGCGGTCCGCGATATTCCGTCCGTTGCCCAGGCCGTCCGCGAAGCGGCCGGTCAGGACCTGCTCGACGACCGAGACTGGCTGGTCGAGGTAGCGGGTCCCCGCGATCGCCCGGGCGATCTCCTGCCGGTTGTCCGGCTCCTGGGCGTGGGCGGTGGCGGTGGCGATGGCGCGGAACAGGGCGGCGAACGTGTTCGGATTCTCCTTCACGAACGAATCCGACACGGCGACCGCGCAGCAGGGGTGGCCGTCAGGCGGGTGGGATGATGCGGATCTCGACGTCCCTGTCCGGGTCGAGTCCGTGCTCCGCGAGGTAGTACCGGAGCAGCAGGTTGTGCATCGAGTACTCGAAGGGGACGGCGAGCTTCATTCCCCGCCACTGACCCGGGTCGCGCCTTTCCCTGTGCTTCAGGTGGAGCGTGATGGCCTGACCATTGCCGCCCTGCAGCGACATGACCCGCATCGATTCGCGGTGCGAGCCCAGGCCGAGGCTCAAGGCCAGCGGCATGGGCGCGGGCATGTGCGAGGCGTGGCATTGCCCGCCCACCGCCAGGTCGCGGACGAGCCCCCACCCGGGCGTCTTCACCAGGACCGCCCTGAGCCCTTGCAGCGCATAGAAGCCCATCGGCTCGGCGAGGAGGAGGGGCGTGGCGCAGGCGATGGGAACGAAGCCGATCTTCAGCTCCTTCCTCTCCAGCGTGCCGCGCGCCTCGTGCGCGAGCACCTTGGCGGTGGTGAGCGGAAAGAATGCGCCGACCGCGTCCAGCAAGGAGCTTCCGCCCAGCCCGTGCAACATCCCGCGGCTGCCGACGACCGCTCGGGTGACCGCCGCCTCGACGATGCGGTCGACGAAACGCTCAGCCGCGCCGGTCACGGCGATCCGCGGGCCGGACGCACGCGGTCCGTGCGCGAGGAGGACAGGGGCGCCGGGGAAGTACCCACCACGCCGAGGAGACCGCGCTCGTATCGGCGATGCATCGACCTTCCTTCCCGCAGAAAGAGGCCGGATCCACTTCTCCGGCGCCCCGCGAA